>DAHUYL010000145.1 GCA_027315255.1 Solirubrobacterales bacterium
GGGGACCGGCCTCTTCTACACCAGCGGCCGGACGGACGCTCAATCCATATTGTCTAGCAGAGCTAGAGCTGGGCGACGACGAGCAGCGCCGACGGGGTCTGGCGCCCACGGGCGCGCGCCGGCGCAGCTGACACCGCGATCGCGTCGCCCGAGCGCAGCCGGCCGGGGATCTCGACGCCGGCTTCGCCCATCGCGTTCACGGTGAACCGAACGCCGGTGGGCTCGAGCGCCCCGGCTCCGTGCCGGACCCACACGTAGTACAGGTCGCCGGCCGGCGGCGCCGGCATCCCCTCGACGAGCAGCTCGGCCCGCCCGCCGCCCAGCTCGACCGCCGCTCCTCCCGGCGCCCACGCCGCCTGCGCATGCACGACCCGCATGCCTGCGGCCCTACCGCTGACGACCACCGTGATCACCGCGAGCACGACCAGCGCGCCGAGCGCTGCAAGCACGGGTTTCGGCACCGGTCGCGCGAGCCATCGCACCGCCCGAGCCCTCTCCGCGCGGCGCGCCGGTTCATCCGCCCCAGCCCGCACGTGCCGAGGTTGACCGGTTCCGGGCCTCAGAGCGCCCGTGTCGCGGATGGCCGACGCCGGTGCGTCGGCCGGTCGGGCGCGCTGCGCGCGTCTTGCCGCCAGGTCGACGAGAGGCGACGGGGAGGCAACGCGCGGCACGGGTGGCGGCTGGGAGACGACCAGGGGGAGCGCATCGGCGACGCACTCGAGCAGGTCGACCTCCTCCCGGCATGTGGGGCACAGCGCCAGGTGCCGGCGAAACGCGCTCGCGCCGTCGTCGTCGAGCGTGCCGAGCACGTACTCCGACGGATCCTGGCCGCAGTCTGGCATTGCTCCCATGGCCCGGTAATCGTCAGCTCCGAGCGACGGCTGCAGCCGGACCGCGCGGGTGCGCGTCCGTCCGCGCCGCCTCGCCGTCGGAACGGCACCCGCCCGACCCGGGCCACAGGGCTATCATCGGGGCACCACGGGGAGTGGCGCAGTCTGGTAGCGCACCCGGCTGGGGGCCGGGCGGTCGCAGGTTCAAATCCTGTCTCCCCGATTCGTCCGCGCCCTGCACGTCGGACAAGCAGTGCCGTGTCGGCTTGATCGCCATCATCCTGACGGCCCCCGACGCGACGGCGAGTGCGCGGCCACACTCAGCCGCTGGCCGGGATCGGGTCGGCTGATCCGCGATCGCGTGCGCGTGACCGGGCGCCCCCGTGCTCGCCAGCCGCTCGCGGGGTCACACGCGGCGGCGGCAGACATCTGGCCGGCGCGCCGCGAGCGGGCCCGAACCGGCACGCGGAATCTGCCAACCCCCCGTCCGAGCGGGGGGTTGGCAGATTCAACCAACTGTGAGCTGGTCTGAGCTGCCACCCCCCGCCGCAGCCCGGGGGTTGGCGGAGTTGTCGTTCCCCCGCGCCCCGCGCCCCCCGCGCCCCCCGCGCTCCCCGCACCCCGCCTTGCACCCACGAGACGCCAGCCGACGACGTGCATCGCGCGGCCCACCTCGTGCGGGACGCAGCTCGCGACTTCATCGGTTCCTACTGGGACTGGATCGAGCCGCACCTCGCATAACCCGAGCCCTGACGGGCACCCGAGGAGCCCAGGTCCCAGACTCGCCATCGCCGCCGGGTCGGCTCGATGCGGACGCTCGAGTGAATCGGTCGCGGGAAGGAATCTGGAACGGTCGGCGTCTTCGGTCGGCAGAGGTGTTCGCAAAGGCCGTGCGGGCTTGTCGTGGACACCCGGTGTGCCGGTGGCGGGGTCCGGTCGTGACCCCGTGGGTCAACCTGTCTACCAGGAGGTCCTGATCGTGTCGACACGATGGTTCGTTGCGCTTGTTGCTGTTGGCGCGATCGCTCTCGCCGGCTACGGCGAGTCGGGTGGCGCTCGTGGGTCGACGGCGGCGGCTGCGCCATTGAAGTCAGTGAGCGCTGCAGCTCCATTGCTGGCGGAGCTGCGGACGGTCTCGACGGTGACATCGACTGTCACAGCGAACGGTGACGTCAATCCATACGGACTCGCGATCGTGCCTCGGACGAGCGGCATGCTCCACGCAGGCGATCTGCTGGTGAGCAATTTCAATGACAAGGCAAACGCTCAGGGCACAGGTACGACGATCGTGCAGATCACGCCTGCTGGAAAGCGGTCGCTGTTCGCCAAGCTGAGCGCTGGCGGCCTGCACGGAGGTTGTCCTGGCGGTGTGGGTCTTACAACAGCGCTGAGCGTGATCCCTGGCGACTATGTGATCGTGGGCAGCCTGCCGACGACGAACGGCAAGTCGGCGACCGCCGAGACCGGGTGCCTGATCGTGCTCGACGCGAACGGTGACCCGGTCGGCACTATCTCGGGCGCGCTGATCCAGGGCCCGTGGGACATGACGGCAGTGACCAGGGGCTCGACCACGACTCTGTTCGTGAGCATGGTGCTGAACGGCGGCGCGGCAAATGGCATCCATACGGTGGACAGCTCGACCGTCGTCCGCATCCGGCTCTCGTCGCAGAATGCGCAGACGCCAAAGGTGCTCGGCGAGCAGGTGATCGCGAACGGGATCCCATGGCGCGACGACCCGAACGCGCTCGTGATCGGCCCGACCGGTGTCGCGCTTGCACCCGACGGCACCCTGTACCTCGCGGACACGCTCGACAACCGCATCTCTGCGATCCCGCAGGCGATGGCGCGCACGACGCCGGCCGGTGACGGGGGTACGACCGTCTCCGAGGGCAACTGGCTCAAGCAGCCGCTTGGGCTCGCGCTGTCACCGGACGGGGACATCATCACGACCAACGCCGGCGATGGAAACCTCGTCGAGACCAGCCCGGCGGGCCGCCAGCTGCTCCGGCGAACGGTCGACACGAAGACCGGTGCCGGATCGCTGTTCGGTCTGGTGGTGGCACCCGGCGGGATCTATTTCGTCGATGACGGCGACAACACCCTGACGTTGCTGCACTGACGCGCGGCAGCCACGGTTGGCAGGCGGCTGGGAGCGCGGCCGGTCCGCGCTCCCAGCATGGATGGTGCGTAGCCCTACCCCTCCGAGCGTGTCTCCACGGCACCCCGGTCGACGATCGGACGGACCTCGATCGATCCGCCGAGTCGCGCAGATGGGATCCGCGCCGCGAACGCGATCGCCTGGTCAAGGTCGGGCACGTCGATCACGTAGTAGCCGCCGAACACCTCCTTGGTCTCGGCGAACGGCCCGTCGGTCAGCAGCGTCTCGCCGCCCTGCACCCGGACCGTCGTCGCCGTGTCGACCGGTTGCAGCTGCGCTCCGCCTCGCACGGCGGGATCCTGTGTGATCGGCCCGTATTCGTATTCGGCCATCACCCGCTGAAACTCGTCGGGGCCGAGCGCCTCGTACGAGCCCGGCTTGTCGTAGATCAAGACCGCGTACTGCATGGCTTCCTCCTGTTCGCAACTGCGCTTGTCGATACCACGACGAACGCGCCACCCGCGAGGGGACAGCACGTTCGGAGTCCGTTCCCGGCCCTGCCCGATCGTGCGTCCGGTGGCACGTCACAGTCTCGCCCACCACGTGGCAGCTGCGTATGCGGTGGCGCTCCCAGCGTCCGCGGTGGCGCTCCCCACATCTGCTGGGGCGCTCCCCACATCTGCTGTGGCGCTCCCCACAAGCACATCTGACCCCCCGGCAGTCGGGGATTCTGCAAGCGCAACTGCGGCGCGGCAGCGCCGGCTGCTAGATCTCCGCAGCGCCGCGACCGGCGGACCCCACATCTGAAAGCTGACAAGGATGCGAGTTAGATATCTCGGCTGGGCCGGCCTCGAGATCCAAGCCGATGGCGCCACGGCAGTGATCGACCTGCTCGAGGACAGCGGGCCGATCGAGCGGCTCCTCGGTCGGCCTCGCACTGCACTTCTCTCGCCGGAGCCGGACGGATCCGTGCGGGTCGCGCTGCTGACCCATCTCCATCCCGATCATGCCGACCCGCCGGCGCTCACCCGGGCGCTCACCGCTGACGGAGTCGTGCTGCGCCCCGCGCCCGCTCGAGGCGACGCGTTGGAGCTGGCCGGTACGGCTGGCGCCGAGGCCGCCCTGGCCGAGCTCGGACTGTCCACACAGGTGGTCGAGCCGTGGCAGACCGTCGAGAGCGGCCCGTTCACGATCACCGCCGTTCCTGCCGTCGACGGGTTCGGTGATCCGCAGGTCGGGTGGGTGGTCGCCGCCGAAGGCCGGCGCGTGATCGTCTATGGCGACACGCTGTTTCACGGCGATTGGTGGCGGACCCGCATGCGGCTCGGTCCGTTCGACGCCGCGTTCCTGCCGGTCAATGGAGCCGTCGTCGATTTTCCCCACCGTCAGCCACCCAGCCCGATCTTCGCCGACATGACGCCGGAGCAGGCTGCGGCCGCAGCGGTGATCCTCCAACCGGGTGTCGCGGTCCCCGTCCATTACGACACATTCGCCAACCCGCCGGTCTACGCTCAGGTCAACCAGCCGGCGGCCGCGTTCGCGGATGCCGCGACGCGGCACGGGGTCGCGGTCCGCGTCCTCGCACCCGGGGACTGTCTGGCGCTCGACCAGGATCGAACGGTGGCCCGAGTGTGCCCAGCCCGATCGTGAGTCCGGGACTGCGGTCACGCCGCGCAACGGTGATCGACGCCGCATCGGTGCCGCAGCTGCGGATGCCGTCCGGGCGGGTGTGGCTCGTCGTCGCGGTGTTCGTCGCAGTCGAACTGGCGGCGAGCGGCCGCTATGGCTTCCACCGAGACGAGCTCTACTTTCTCGCCGCTGGTCGCCGTCTGGCTTTCGGTTACGTGGACCAGGGACCGCTTGCACCGCTGCTCGCCCATCTGGCGAGCGTGCTGCTGGGGAGCACCCCGACCGCGATCAGGATCCTGCCCGCGCTGGCGGGCGCAGCGACGATCGTGGTCGCGGTGCTGATCGCGCAGACGGTCGGTGGCGGCGCGTTCGCGCAGACGCTGACGGCGGTCGCGGCTGCCAGCGATCCCGTCGCGATCGCCGGTGCCCATCTGGCGACCACGATCGTGTACGACCTGCTCGGGTGGGCGCTCGTGCTGCTGTTCGTCCTCCGCGCGCTGCTCGCGGCCGACGAGCATGCCTGGGTGTGGGCCGGGATCGCAGCCGGAGTCGATCTGGAGAACAAGAACCTGATCCTGATGCTCGCGGCATCGCTCCTGATCGCCCTGATGCTGTCCCCGTCGCGCAGCGCGCTGCGGTCCTCGTGGCTGCTCGCCGGGGTGCTGGCCGCCGCAGCGATCTTCATGCCGGAGGCGATCTGGCAGGCTCAGCACGGCTGGCCGGCGCTCGCGATGTCGCACGCGCTCTCGACCGAGCACTCGACGGGCGGCGACTACACGGGCTATATCCCGGCGCAGCTGGTGTACCCGGGTCTGCTCACGCTGCCGATCGTGGTCGCGGGCGTCCTGACGCTCGCGCGCCGGCCCGAGCTGCGCTTTGCGCTGGTCGCGTTCGCGCTCGTCGTCGTGTTCGTGTTCGTCGACATTCCCGGGCGACCGTACTACCCGGCCGGGTTCTACCCGCTGATCTACGCC
Source organism: Solirubrobacterales bacterium (assembly GCA_027315255.1). Lineage (GTDB taxonomy): Bacteria > Actinomycetota > Thermoleophilia > Solirubrobacterales > Solirubrobacteraceae > Palsa-465. Next base: position 5,532 of record DAHUYL010000145.1, read on the forward strand.
GCCGGCGCGACCGCGATCGAAGCTCGCGCCGGCGCGCGCCGGCGGCTGTACCTCGCGGCGCCGGCGGTCGGCGCGCTCGCCACGCTCGTACTGATCCTGCCGCTGCTGCCACTCGCAACGATGGCCAAGCTCAGGTTCCTGCACAAGCTCGCCTACGACCAAGGCGAGACGGTCGGTTGGCCGCAGCTCACGAACAGCGTCGCCCGCGTGTATGACGCGCTACCCGCAAGCCGGCGCAGGGCGACCTCGATCTTCACCGGCAACTACGGCGAAGCCGGCGCGATCGCGCTCTACGGCCCTGCCGATCGGCTCCCCCAACCATTGTCCGGCCACAACAGCTACTGGCTCTGGGGCCCCGGCAAGGCCGGCGACGCAACCGTGATCGCGCTGGACTCCGTCGGGCAACTCGCGCCGCATTTCGGCCGCTGCCGCTACGACACGACCTTCCACAGCCCGCACGACGTCGACAACGACGAGAACTCGAGCCAGATCTGGACCTGCACCCAGCCGCGCGGACCCTGGTCCTCGTTTTGGCGATCACTCAAGCACTACGGCTGAGCCCCTTCCGCGGCCGCTGACGCGCAGGGGCGCTCACGCCGGCGACCGGCCTGGAGAGCCGCTCGGAACCGGCGACCCTCACGCGGACACGGCCTAACCTGCGCCTGCGGCCCCGGCTACAGCCGATGCTGGAACCGAGCACCGGTCGCCGGCGTTTAAAACGGTGGATGCACGCGAGAGATGATGCGGACCGTGCCTGAGGGCGCGCGTTGAAGCGCGGGGGCTATGCCGCCTTCGAGGATTTCGCGCGCGAGGAATCGGCGAAGCTTCTGCGCACCGCATATCTGCTGGTGCGCGACCGAGAGCTCGCCGAAGACCTGCTTCAGACGACGCTGCTGCGTGTCTTTCGACGCTGGGACCGCGCCAAGGAGGCCCCGGCGGCGTACGCCCAGCGCGTGCTTCTCAATGCCTGCCGCGACAGCTGGCGGCTGCAGCGGCGCCGCCCCGACGAACAGGCGGCGAGCGCCGCCGAGATCGCCGAAGGAGCACCGACGACGGCCGGCGCCGATGTCGCGCTCGGCCGGCTGATCCTGCTGGACGCGCTGTCGGCGCTGCCGGTCGAGCACCGGGAGATCATCGTCTTGCGCTTCTTCCTGGATCTCTCGGTGCTGGAGACTGCCGCGCGGCTCGGGATCCCGGAGGGGACCGTCAAGTCCGCCACGCACCGGGCGCTGCACATCATGCGCTCAGCCCTTCTGACCCAATCGGAAACGTAGCCATGTCCGTGATCGACGACGAAGAAACCGCCAGACTGCTGCGTGACGCCCTCCGCGAACTGACTGCGGAGCTGAGTCCGACGTCCGACCCGCTCGTCCGGGTGCACCGGTGGCGCCGGACGCGCCAGCGCGCTCAGGCCGGCCTCGCCGCAACCTGCGTCGCGGCGCTGGCTGCGATCGCGATCCTGATCACGAATCGGGCAAACCAGGACAACCATGGTGCGACGGTGCTGCAGCTTGCGGGCTACACGTTCCGGCTTCCACGCGGCGCGCATGTGGCATCCGCCTCGCCGGCTGCCTGCGCGATGTCGGCGGTGCTCCTCTACAGGACGGGACCCGCCCCTCTCCCGACGGTCCCCAGCGAGCCCAAGGTCGCGAGCGCGGTCACCGCCCACGGCGGCTGTGTGTCGATGCTGCTGAGCGCGCCGTATCAGGCCGGCGCGGAGCCACGCGTCGGCTGGGGTCCGGTCAGCGTTCACGCGATCACGATCGACGGCTTCAGCGGGACGCTCGGCACCTACGACTACGTCGGCCGCGCCACGACCAACGGCGTTCGTATCCCGAGCGGGACGCGGCGCCTCGTGATGACGCTCACCCTCCCGTTCGCCACGCAGTATCGGGACCTGCAGGTCGCCGCTTCGGGCGTGAGCACGGCCGAACTGACGAAGATCGTCTCCTCCGGGCTGAACACGCCCGCGGGTTGATTCGGACGTTCAAGCGACAGTTCCCGAAAGGATCCGGACCACCGACAGCACCGAGCGATCGACACTGAGCTCCCAGCGGAGCGGCCCGAGTTCCATGTGCATTGTCACATGACACTTGTCGCTGCACGCTTTCGTCCGTCCTGGTGTGACCCTTGCGCCGTTGACATGCCCGACTTTCACAGATTCGTATTGACAGCCCGTCAGACCACTGACTATGGTTCCGCTCCGTCGGCCACAGGCTCGAGCGGACCGGGTAACGGTCAGGAGGACGATGTCACACGGGTTCAATGTCGGGGTCGGCGAGACTCGGCGCGCGGTGCTTCGGCGCTACGGCTCGCTCGGCCTGGCGGCAACTTTCGGCGCTGGTCTGACGACCCTGTTCCGTGGTCGCCCGGCGCGGGCGGCGGCGATTCTGCCATCGCCCACCCAGCCACCATCCGCGATCATCGACGGAATCCCGACGTTCGGGCAGATGGGTCCGGACACTTGCTGCACGATCTGCAACGAGGCTCAACACCAGTGCGACCCGAGCGGGCACTGCGCCACAGGGCAGTGCTGCTATTACTGCAACGGCTGCGGCCTCGGCGGTTACTACTGCATTGCCTCGGGCGGCTGCCAGTACACACAGGTTCGCATCTGCACGTGACCGGGATCGCGGAGTGAGCCTGATCTCCCTGAGCCTGCTGGGCGCGCGATGGGCACTCGCTTGCGTGTTCGTGCTCGCTGCCGTCGTGAAGCTGGGCCGGCCCGGCGAGTTCGCGGAGTCACTCATGCGATACCCGCTGCTCCGGGCACGGCTCGTCGTTCCGGTTGCGGTCGCGCTGCCGTGGCTCGAGCTGTCGCTCGGTGTCGCGCTCGCGGTCGGACTGGAGGTGGCGATCGCCGCACTGTCCTCCGCCGGTCTGCTGCTCGCATTCACAGCTGCCATGTCGGTATCGCTCGCACGGGGACGAACGTTCGACTGCGGCTGCGGGCTTCGCAGCGGGCCGTCGGAGCTGTCGTGGCGACTCGTGCTCCGCAACGTGGTGCTGGCCGCGACCGCGGTCGCGATCGCCGCGGGCCCGTCGGGCGATCTCGCGGCATCGGCAGGCTGGGCTCCGACACGCACACACCTCGGCGCGGCGACCAGCGTGATCGCGGTGCCGCTGTGCGTGCTGCTGGGCCTTGCCTGCCTGCGACTCGCCGAGCTCGTCCACCACGACCACCTCCTACCCGATCGGCCCGCGACGCGCCGAAGCCGCCGGCTTGCAGCGCTCGGCCAGAGAGCGAGCTAGCGCCTTGTCAACACCTTGGATCGTGCTGTTCGTGGCGCTGTGGCTCGCGGTCGTCGGGCTGCTCGTCCTGACGCTCGGGCTCAGCCAGCGGCTGGTCGCGCTCGAACGGGCCCGGGCCGCCCCCGAGACGCCGCCGCTCGACCTGCTGGGCGCCATCCCGCGGGTCGGAGAGCCGCTGCCCGATCTGCTCAGCGGGGGCCGGATCGTCTACCGGCCGGCCACCGTCGGCCGGACCCAGATCCTCCTGTTCCTGAGCTCGACATGCGCTCCGTGTCGCGAGCTCGCGGCCTCCCTGCACGGCGCACGGCGTGAGCGCCGGCGCGAGCTCGAGGGCATCGAACTGGTGGTCATCACCGATGCTGTCGGGGCGTTCGTCTACCAGGACGGGACCGACCGCCTGCTCGTCCAGAGCGATTCGGAGATCTCGAAGCAAGTCGGCGTCAAGGCGACCCCGACGGCGATCTCGCTCGACCGTGCCGGCCGGGTCTGCGGTGTCGGACTGCCGGGATCGGTCGAGGACGTGGCTCGGCTCGCGGGCACCTGCATCTCGGAGCGCCCGCTCGCGGTCGTGCGCAGCGAACCACTCGCCGCACCCGTCGGTGGCGCTCGTGTTCACCTGCCGAGGCGCAGGCGCCGCTAGGCTAGGCTGGCTGACCGTAGTAGGCGCGCGGGCCGTGCTTGCGCTCGAAGTGCTTGCGACGCAGGGCCGGATCGAGCGCGGGGCTGCGGGGATCCAGCAGGGTCGTCAACGTCGCCAGTCGCGCGACCTCCTCGAGCGTGACCGCGCTGGCGACGGCCGCCGCCGCCGTGCGGCCCCAGCAGAACGGGCCATGCTGGCGCACGAGCGCGCACGGCAGCTCGGAGGGCCCGCGCGGCGCCACCACCTCGATCAGCGCCTTGCCGGTCGCCTCCTCGTAGCCCTCGTCGATCTCGGCTTCGGTCAGCTGCCGAGTCAGCGGGATCGGGTGCGGGCAGAGGTCGGCGTGGGTCGTGCCGAGCAGCGGGATCTCCCGCTCGGCCTGCGCCCACGCCGTCGCCCAGGTGGAGTGCGTGTGGACGATGCCGCCGACCTGCTCGAACGCGCGGTACAGCGCCAGGTGCGTCGGCGTATCGGTCGACGGCCGCTTCTCGCCGCCGACCACCTTCCCCGACAGGTCGACGATCACCATGTCATCGGTGCTCATCGTGTCGTAGGCGACGCCGCTTGCCTTGATCGCGACGACCCCCCAGTCGCGGTCGATGCCACTGGCGTTTCCCCACGTGAGCGTCACGAGCCCACTCGCAGGCAGCGCCAGGTTCGCCTCCAGCACGTCCTGCTTGAGCCGATCGATCGCCGCTTGCCGCGTCCGGTCGGGCTCCGGCGACGAGGCGGGCGGCTGCGCGTCCGTGGTCATCCGGCGTGCTGCTCCGTGCGGATCCGCTTGAGCCCGTGCAGCCACTCGGAGCGCGAGCGGCCGAGCACCTCGTAGAGCTCGCGATAGATCGCGTACACCCGGTCGTACGTGCGCTTGGCGGCGTCGTCCGGGGTGTAGGTCCGGGCGATCTCGGGCTTCAGCGCAGCGACGGCGGCACCGAGGTCGGTGAACGCTCCCGCAGCCAGCCCGCCGAACAGCGCCGAGCCGCGGGCCGGGATCTCGCTCGATGCGGCCACCGACACCTTCAGGCCGGTCGTGTCAGCGACCAGCTGCATCGTCAACGGGCTCTTCTCGGCGATCCCGCCGCAGGCGACGATCCGGTGCAGCGCCATCCCGTTCTCCTCGAAGTTGTCGATGATCCGGCGGTTGCCGAATGCGATCGACTCGAGCAGCGCGCGGTAGATCTCGGACGGCGAGGAGTGCAGGCCCAACCCGAGGATCGCACCGCTGAGGTCGGCATCGGCAAGGATCGCCCGGTTGCCGTTCCACCAGTCGAGCGCGACCAGGCCGGTGGCACCCGGGGCGATCCGGGCGGCAGCCCCCTCGTAGGCGGTGAACGGATCCTCGGCGTCTCCGGCGACGGTCCCGACGAACCAGGCGAGCATGTCGCCGACCGCCACCTGGCCCGCCTCGTAGCCGTACAGCCCTGGCAGCACGCCGTCGCGCACGACTCCGGTGATCCCGGGCAGGCGGATCTCCTTCGGGTGAACGACCATGTCGCAGATCGAGGTACCGACGACCATCACATACGCGCCCGCCTCGTCGACGCCGAGCGCGGGGACGGTGACCCACGCGTCGACGTTGCCTACCGCCACGGCCACCGATTCGGGCAGGCCCAGCCGCTTGGCGACCGACGGGCGCAGCGTCCCGGCGCGCGTCCCGATCGGGACGAACTCGGTGCCGAGCTTCTCCGTCGGGGCGTCGAACCCCGGATACGCGGCGGTGAAGTAATCGACGCTCGGGAAGCCCTCGTCGGGGGACCAGAGCGCCTTGAACCCGGCCGTGCTCGCGTTGCGAAGCCGTGCGCCGCTCAGCCACCAGACGATCCAGTCGGTCGCCTCGACATACGCGTCCGCCGCGTCGTAGACGTCACGGTCGTCGAGCCACAGCTCGATCAGCTTCGGGTAGTACCACTCTGACGAGATCCGGCCCCCGTACCGCGCGAGCCACGGCTCGCCGCGCTCGAGCGCGACCTCGTTGAGCCGGTCGGCAACCGGCTGGGCTGCGTGGTGCTTCCACAGCTTCGGCCACGCATTGCGGTTCGCCCGCCAGCGCTCCGAACAGCACAGCGGCTCGCCGTCCGATCCGACCGGAAGGACGGTGCACGAGGTGAAGTCGATCCCGATCCCGACGATCGCGCTCGGTGCAATCCCAGCCTTCCCGACCGCCTCGGGGACCCCCCGGAGGATCACCTCGCGCCAGTCGTCTGGGTCCTGCAGCGCCCAGTCGTGCGGGAGCCGCTCGCCGGTGACCGGCAGCTCGCGGTCGATCACCGCGCTGCGGTACGGAACGATCGCAACCGCCAGCTCCTCGCCGGAGTCGAGGTCGAGCACGAGCACCCTGCCCGACTCGGTCCCGAAATCGATCCCGACCGAGCAGCGCCGGCCGGTGGTTTCAGATGAGGCGCTCATCGCCCGCAACCTCCAGCTGTCGAGAGATCACTCTGGGTGGCCGGATCATCACCCGATCAGCAGCGCCGGCCACCGTAGTACGCCTGGTTCCAACGCAGCTCGCCGAGCAGCTGGGGCAGCCGGCTGTGGTCGTCGACCACCAGCAACTCGACGCCCGCCATCGCCGCGAGGTCTGCGATCGCGTCGATCCCGAGCGCGGACGTGAGCACGCTGTGATGCGGGGCACCGGCGGCGAGCCACGCCTCGGTCGCGGTGAAGAAGTCCGGCTGCGGCCGCCACAGCGCGCGCGCCACCGGCAGACGCGGGAGCGCCTGGCCGGGGGTCACCACCTCGACCGCGTTGGCGACCATCCTGAAGCGGTCGCCGAGGTCGAGCAGCGCGACCGCGACCGCCGGTCCGGGTGCCGCCGTGAACACGAGCCGCACCGGATCGTCCCGCCCGCCGATCCCGAGCGGGTGGATCTCGCAGCTCGGCTTGGCCGCCGCGATCGAAGGACACACCTCGAGCATGTGCGCGCCCAGGATCCGCTCGTCGCCGGGCGTCAGGTCATACGTGTAGTCCTCCATGAACGAGGTGCCGCCGGGCAGCCCGCGTGCCATCACCTTGATGATTCGCAGCAGCGCCGAGGTCTTCCAATCGCCCTCCGCGCCGAATCCGTAGCCGTCGGCCATCAGCCGCTGGACGGCGATTCCGGGCAGCTGCAAGAGCCCGTGCAGATCCTCGAAGGTATCCGTGAATGCCTGAAACCCGCCGCCTTCCAGGAACCCGCGCAACCCGGCCTCGATCCTGGCGGCCTCGATCAACGAGCCGCGTCGCGCGCCCTGGGGCCCCAACTCCGGCACGACCTCGTAATCCCGGTCGTACTCGCCGACGATCCGATCGACCGTCTCCTCGGACGCAGCCGCGATCGCGTCGGTCAAGTCGCCGACGCCGAAGCCGTTGACCGATACGCCCAGTCGCAGCTGCGCCTCGACCTTGTCGCCCTCGGTCACCGCGACGTGGCGCATGTTGTCCCCGAATCGCGCGAGCCTCAGGTTCTGCGCCTCACGCCAGCCGCACGCGGCACGGCACCACGTCCCGATCCGATCGAGCGTCCGCGGGTCGCGCCAGTGACCGGCGACCGTCTTGCGCGCGACCCCGAGCCGGGTCAGCACGTGGGCGAACTCGCGGTCGCCGTGGGCGGACTGATTGAGGTTCATGAAGTCCATGTCGATCTCGGACCACGGCAGCCGCTCGTTGAACTGCGTGTGCAGGTGCAGGAGCGGCTTCTGGAGCGCCGAGATGCCGGCGATCCACATCTTCGCCGGAGAGAACGTGTGCATCCAGGCGATCACCCCAACGCACTCCTCGGTGATGTTCGCCTCGCGGCACAGCCTGAGGATCTCCTCAGCGCTCGTCACCACCGCCCGCGGCACGACGCGCACCGGCACGGCCGGCGCCTCGTCGATCGCTGCCGAGATCTCGCGGAAGTGCGCGTCGACGTGCGCGAGCGTCTCCTCGCCGTACATCGCCTGGCTGCCGGCCACGAACCACAACTCCAGCCCGGGGTACGGCTTCGCACCCGTCGTCTGCGTCACTTCAATAGGCGATGTTTGCATCTGCTCGTCTCCGTCCGAGAAGGATCTGCGACCCGTTCACCCCAACCGATTTCTCCGCCGCGGGAGGTTACGCATTCGTATGCAGGAGCGCAAGTTGCGTTCAGCCAAACGCTCCGGGTCCCAAGGCGGGAGCCACGAGCCGGCTCGAACGTGCGTCCAGCGTTTGGTCGGTGGCTGGCGCCCGAACGGCGCTTCGCCCGAACTCTTCCCGGCATGGGACTCGATCATTCGCAGCCGGGCTGGACCCGCACTTCGTCGTGGACGGCTCGCCGCTGCTGGCTGCGTGACGGATCGCCCGTGACGCTTCGCGCGGCGCGCGAGAGCGACGAGCCCGGACTCGTGCGGATGCTCGAGCGGGTCTCGCGCGCCGGTCGCAGCCAGCGGTTCTTCGGCGCGACCGACACGGCCCGCGCTGCCCGTCAACTGGCCACCGTCGCCGCGGGCGACCTCGGCCTGGTCGCGCAGAGCGACCGGTGCGGGCTGGTCGCTCACGGCGCGCTGTACCGCACCGGCGACGGCCAGGCCGAGGTGGCGTTCCTCGTCAGGGAGGACTGGCAGGGACGCGGCGCCGGGGCGCTGCTGCTCTCGCACCTGGCCGAGGCGGCCGCACAGGCCGCGATCGACGTGCTCGTCGCGACCGTCCGGTACGACAACCGCGCGATGATCAGCGTGTTCGAGCACTCCGGACTGCCGATGGAGCTCCGGTACGCGCCCGACTCGTTGCACATCACGCTCTCGACCGCGGCCGACGCGGCGATCGCGCTCGCGGCGTAGCACCGCTCAAGCCCCGCTCCGGCCAGCCGATCTTCTGTGTTAGACGCGCGGCGAACCCCGGCGCGCTACCACCGGAGCTAACCCATGGCAGTTGAAGAATTGACATACGCGGACGCGGCGCCAGATCCTGGCGGCGTCTGGCCGCTTGCCGAGCTGAGCCACGCCGATGGCGTGCTCGGACAGCTCAGCGGCGATGTTGCGCATGCACTCGACGAGCTCGCGCGGATCGTCGCCGACTTCTCCGCCGGCGCCGCCCGCGGCGCGCTCGGCGTGTCCGACATCTCGAGCAACGTCGAGCAGCTCGGCGCGCAGCTCGAGGAGGTCACCGCCAGCTCCAGCTCGCTCCGGTCCACATCCGTCGAGTCGGCCGCGCTGGCCGACCGCTCGGAGCAGCTCGCGGAGCAGCTTTCGGCCGAGAGCACGCGCGGCCTCGAGGTGCTGCGCCCGCTGATTGACGCGATGCGCGAGATCGGCGAGCAGACGGTTCACGTCCACGAGCTGGTCGAGGCGCTCGCCCGCAACGAGCTCGCACAGATCGGCAAGTTCTCGCTGATCATCGAACGGATCGCCGGGCAGACGAAGCTGCTGGCGCTGAACGCCGCGATCGAGGCGGCGCGCGCCGGCGAGCACGGCCGCGGCTTTGCGGTCGTCGCGGACGAGGTCGGCAAGCTCGCATCCGAGACCGCCGCCCAGACCGCCCAGATCCGCGAGACGGTCAACCGCACCCGCTCCCAGATGGAGGACGTGCTCGAAGCCGCGGCGACCGCGCGCGAGCAGGCTTCCACCGGCACCGCCAACGCCGACACCGGCCGCGACGCGCTCGAGCGGATCGCCGAGCTGGTCGCCGCCTCGAACGAGGCGACCGCGAAGATCGCCGAGCATTCCCGCCAGCAGCTCGGCGACGTCGAGGCGATCGACGCGAGCCTGCAGGTGATCACAGACGGCACCGTCGCGATCGGGCAGCGTGCCCAGGCGGTCGCCGAGGCGCAGGCGGACCTGGGGCTCGGCGCCGAGCGCGCCTCGTCCACGATCGGCCGGTTCGCGACCGACGGGCTGGTGTCACGGCTGAAGGGCCGTTGCGAGCTGCTCGCCGGCGAGCTGCGAGCGATCCTGGAGGAAGCCGTCGATCGCGGCGAGATCTCGCTCGCGCGGCTCCTCGAGCTCCAATACGAGGAGGCCCGGGGGCCCGCGATCGCCCGTTTCGGCCGCCTGTTCGACGTCTCCCGCGCCGACCCCGCCGGGTTCAAGCCGCCGAAGTACCACACCGCCTACGACGCGCTCGTCGACAAGCAGATGATGGAGCGGATGGACGCCGTGCTGGCCGACGAGCCCGGGCTCACGTTCGCGCTTCCGTTCGATCTGAACGTGTACGCCCCCGCACACAACGGCGTCTTCTCGAAGGGCATCACCGGCGATCCGGCGGTCGACCTCGTCGGGAACCGCACCAAGCGGTTCTTCCTCGACTCGGGCGCGCTGACCCGCGCGTCACGGATGGAGCTGGGCGTCACGCTCCCGCCGAAGGTGCTCACGCGTACGCAGATCAGGTCCGCGGGTGCGCGTCTCAGCGAGCCCGGCGACTCGAGCGCAGGCTCGTTCCTGCTGCAGACCTACGCGCGCGACACGGGCGCGGTGCTCAGCACGCTGTCGGTGCCGCTGTTCGTGAAGGGCGAGCGGTTCGGCTGCGTCTGCCTCGGCTGGGACCCCGACAAGCTGCGCGACTGATCGGCGCGCAGCCGCGCTCAGCGGCTGCCCCCGAGCCGGCAAGCCGGGGGCAGCCGGAATACCTCGTGCTACTCGCCGACCGCGGGCTTCTCGGCGTGGCCGCCGAACTGCTTGCGCATCGCCGACAGCAGCTTGTCGCCGTAGGCAGCCTCGCCGCGCGAGCTGAAGCGGCTGAACAGCGAGGCGCTCAGCACGTTCGTCGGGACGCCCTCGTCGACCGCCGCCAGCACCGTCCAGCGGCCCTCGCCGGAGTCGGACACACGACCGGTGTACTCCGCCAGCTCGGGCGACTCGACCAGCGCCGCCGCGGTCAGGTCGAGCAGCCACGAGGCGACGACGCTGCCGCGCCGCCACACCTCGGCGATCGAGGGCATGTCGAACTCGTACGGGTACCACCGCTCCGCGTGACGGATCGGCGCGGTCTCGGCGTCCTGCTCCTGCATGTGCTTGCCGACGTCCGCGTGATAGAGGACGTTCAGCCCCTCCGCATATGCGGCCATCAGCCCGTACTCGATGCCGTTGTGGACCATCTTCACGAAGTGACCGGCGCCCGCAGGCCCGCAATGCAGGTAGCCCTGCTCGGCGGTGCTCGGCTCGCCCTCCCGCCCGGGGGTGCGCGGGATCGTCCCGACCCCGGGCGCCAGCGACCTGAAGATCGGGTCGAGCAGCGCGACCGCCTCGTCGGTGCCGCCGATCATCAGGCAGTAGCCCCGGTCGAGGCCGAAGACGCCGCCGCTGGTTCCGCAGTCGACGTAGTGGATTCCCCGGGCCTCGAGCTTCTCCGCGCGGTCGATGTCGTCGCGGTAGTAGCTGTTGCCGCCGTCGATCAGCACATCGCCCTTCTCGACCAGGTCGGCCAGCTGGTCGAGCGTCTGGTCGGTGAACGCCGCCGGGACCATGATCCAGATCGCGCGCGGGGCCGCCAGCTTGTCCACCAGGTCCTGCGGCGAGCGCGCGCCGATCGCGCCCTCCTGCTCGAGCTGCTCGATCAGCTCCGGCTGCACGTCGTAGACGACGAGCTCGTGCCCGTCGCGCATCAGGCGCCTGACCATGTTGGCGCCCATCCTGCCCAGCCCAACCATTCCCATTTGCATACGCGGCAGCTTACGGCCTGTCCAGGTTAGTGTCCGCCGCATGAGTCAAGAGCGTCACTTCGGACTGACCGGCCTTGCGACGATGGGCGCGAACCTCGCCCGCAACGTCGCCCACCACGGGATCCCGGTCGCGGTCCACAACCGAACGACCAGCAGGATGGAGCGGTTCATCGAGGAGCATGGCGGCGAGGGGCCGCTGTCGGGACATCGGTCGACGGCCGACTGGGTGGCTGCGCTGGCGCGGCCGCGGGTGTGCATGAGCATGGTCCAGGCGGGACCGGCCACCGACGCGGTGATCGAGGAGATCCTGCCGCTGCTCGAGGCCGGCGACGTGCTGATCGACGGCGGCAACGCCAACTTCCGCGACACCCAACGGCGTCACCGGACGGCGGCCGCGCGCGGCGTGCACTTCATCGGCGCCGGCGTGTCCGGCGGCGAGGAGGGGGCGCTGCACGGGCCCTCGATCATGCCGGGTGGGGAGCGCGAGGCGTACGAGCGGTCGGTACGGGACGTGTTCGAGGCGATCGCGGCCGATGTCGACGGGACGCCGTGCTGCGCGTACGTCGGTCCTGACGGCGCAGGGCACTACGTGAAGATGGTGCACAACGGGATCGAGTACGCCGACATGCAGCTGATCGCCGAGAGCTATGACCTGCTGCGCCACGGCGCCGGGCTCGAGGTCGGGCAGATCGCCGAGCGCTTCGAGCGCTGGAACGAAGGCGAGCTCGAGTCGTTCCTGATCGAGATCGCCGCGCGGGTGCTCGCCCACGTCGACGTCTCGACCGGGCAGCCGCTCGTCGACGTGATCCTCGACGCGGCGGAGCAGAAGGGCACCGGCCGCTGGACCGCCCAGGACGCGCTCGAGCGCGGGGTGCCGCTGACGGGGATCACCGAGGCGGTGTTCGCGCGAACGCTGAGCGCGCTGCACGGCGAGCGCGAGCTCGCGGCCGGACGGCTGGCGGGACCCGGCGGCCGGACGGTCGGTGATGCGGATCCCGCCGGGCTGGCCGGCCCGGCGGGATCGGGCGGGCGTGATCAGCAGCTCGCGGACGACCTCGAGCAGGCGCTGTATGCCTCGAAGATCGTCGCCTACGCGCAGGGATTCGCGCAGATGGCGGCCGCTTCGGAGGCCGAGGGCTGGTCGATCTCGCTGGGCGACATGGCGACGATCTGGCGCGGCGGGTGCATCATCCGCGCTCGCTTCCTCGACCGGATCCGCGAGGCCTACGACCGGGAGCCCGGGCCCGCGAACCTGATGCTGGCCGACTTCTTCGCGCAGGCGCTGGCCGAGGCGCAGGATCCCTGGCGGCGGGTCGTGGCCCGCGCCGCCGAGCTCGGCATTCCGGCGCCGGCATTCGCGTCGTCGCTCGCCTACTACGACGGCTACCGGCGGGCGCGCGGTCCTGCGTCGCTGATCCAGGGGCTGCGCGACCTGTTCGGCGCCCACACCTACCGGCGGGTCGACCGCGACGGCGTCTTCCACGTGATGTGGGGCGAGGACGGGCGCGAGGTCGAGGCCTGACGGCGCGGACCCGGAGACGACTGCGAGGTCGGGGCCGGAGGGCCCCGACCTCGCAGGTACGGGTTGACGGTCTGAGTCTGCGGTCAGGCGGTCTGCGGCGCCTTGGCGGCAAGGCGACGGCCCGCGAGCACGCGCTCCTCCTCGCTGACCTTGCCGGCATGGGCGAAGCCGAGTGCCACGAACACGGCCAGCAGGCCGGCCATGATGAAGGAGGCGATCGCGCCCCACAGCATGATCTGGCCGATCTTCCAGAAACCGTACGCCTCGAGCAGCATGCCCCGCAGCGTCGTGCCCTTGAAGATCGTGGCCACGACGGCCTCGTCCTGGGTCGCTGCGGCGCTGCCGGGCTTGGCCGCCATCGCGGCTGCGCTCGCCTTCGAGTACACGCCGCCGAACGGCATGCCCTGGAGGTGGTATGCGATGAAATGGTCCGCGTACGCCTCTGCCTGCGCTCCGGTCAGCACCTGCTGACCGCCGTACTGCGCCAGATACGGGATCATCCGCTTCTGGATCTCGCCGGTGTTGGTCTTCGCGGCCAGGATCGCCGCCTTCGGCGGGAAGTAGATCTGCTGCATCGCGAGCTGGTTGCGCACGTTGCTGTCGGAGTAGCTGTGCCCCCAGAGGAGCAGCGCCCCTGCGACCACGAGTACGACTGCGACGATCGCGCCGCCGCCGCTGGTGAGGATGTCAAAGGTCTTGCGTTGCATGGTGGACTCCTCTCTTCCTTTTCGCCTGAGTCCCACTGATTTGCTGATGTGATAGTCGGTGATCGGGTGCACCCTGCGATTCGGGCGCCGTCCGCACAGCTGCTGCACGGCTCCCACGAACCGTGTTCGGGCCGACCCCCGCCCCGGTCAGGGTTTTTGCGCAGGCGACCAGCCGCAGCTGCGACAATCGGTCTCGTGTCGGCAGCCAACGTCGAGCTTGCGCGCCGCGGCTACGAGGCGCTCGTGCGAGGCGATCTGGATGCGATCGCCGAGCTGCTCGCGCCCGATGTGCGGTGGCACGCCGGTGACCCCGACGCGGAGGGGGCGTGCCAGGGCCGTGCCCAGGCGCTCGCCTGGATCCACCGGCCTGAGCGACAGGGCCCAGGGCGCCTCGTCGATGTCATCGACGCGGGCGACAAGGTCCTCGTGCTGCTCGAGGCGCCCGACGAAGCGGCTGGCGGCGGCGCGGTCCGGCTGCGCGGCCAGGTGAGCACCTTCCGCGACGGGAAGGTCGTCGAGATGGTCGGCTACGCGACGCCGGCCGACGCGTTCGCCGCCGCCGGGCTGCCGGTGCCCGCCTGATGCCCGATCAGCTGCACTTCACCGAATCGGCCGAGGCGAACGCGCTGATCGCGTCCGATCCGATGGCGCTGCTCGTCGGTTTCGCGCTCGACCAGCAGGTGACCGTCCAGAAGGCCTTCGCGGGCCCGCTCGTGCTCAAGCAGCGACTCGGCTCGCTCGACCCCGCTGCCCTCGCCGAGGCCGACCTCGAGGCCGTGTTTCGCGAGAAGCCGGCGATCCACCGCTTCCCGGGCGCGATGGCAGGCCGCGTACACGAGCTCGCGGCGCACGTGCTCGAGCGCTACGACGGCGACGCCGGTCGGGTCTGGCGCGACGCCGCCGACGCAGCACAGCTGCGCGCGAACCTGGCGGCGCTGCCGGGCTTCGGCGAGATGAAGGTGAAGGCGCTCGGGTCCGTGCTCGCCAAGCGCTTCGGACTCGCCATCGCTGAGCCGCTCGTCCCCTCGCATCCGACGCTCGGCGACGTCGACTCCGCCCAGGCGCTCGCCGAGTACCAGGCCGCGAAGAAGCTCCACAAGCAGGAGTGGCTGAAGGCCAGGGCCTGATCCGCGCCCGGCGGCCGGTGGTCGGCGGCCGGTGGCCGGCGGCGGCGGCTCGAGTGCGCCCCGCAGCCGCCGCGGTTCCCTCGCCCAGCCGCCCCGGTTACCATGAAAGGGTCCTTGCGGGCGAGGTGTCAACGGTTGCACGGGAGCCTTCCAAGCTCTAAGAACGGGTTCGACCCCCGTCGCCCGCTCTGCTCTCGCCGTGCCGGCCGCTACTCGCCGAGGACCTTGATCACGAGCCGCTTGCGCCGCCCGCCGTCGAACTCGCAGTAGAACACCTGCTGCCACGGCCCGAGGTCGAGCCGGCCCGCGGTGACCGGCACGATCACCTGGTGGTGGACGAGCAGGTTCTTGAAGTGGGCGTCGCCGTTGTCCTCGCCGCCGCGATGGTGGCGATAGTCGCCCGGATCGGGCAAGAGCTCCTCGGCGACCCGGTTGGCGGGCGGCTGCCAGCTCGGCGGCGCGAGCTTGTCGAGCCACTCGAGCACGTCGGCCTGGAGCCCCGGCTCGTCGTCGTTGATCCACACGCCCGCGGTGATGTGCATCGCGCAGACGAGCGCCATCCCCTCCTCGATCCCGGCGTCGCGGACGGCATCCGCGACGTCATCGGTGATCCGGACGAACTCGCGACGGCGGGTCGTGTTGAATGTCCGGTAGACGGTGTGCGAGTGCACGAGGTGGCATCGTACGTGGTCACGTTGCCGGCGCGGCACGCGTTGATCCGTTCATCGCATCGGCGATAATTCGAATCACCCCTCCGGGGGGACTGGTGTATCGGTAACATAGCGGTCTCCAAAACCGTTGCGCGAGGTTCGACTCCTCGGTCCCCCGCTTCGCCGCCCCCGGTAGCCCGATCAGGCCGGCCGGGGCCATGCTCCTCCGTCGGGACCAGAACGTAGGTTCCTCACATGACGCGGACGAACTCAGATGTGGAGCGCGTCTTGCAGCTGAAGGCGCAGGGTCTGACGGACGCCGCGGTCAGCGGCGTCACCGGGGTGCCGATCGCAACGATCCGCGGGTGGCGCCGCCGCGGCGTTCCTCGGCGCGCGCGCCACGCTGATGCCGACGCGATCTGCCCGCAGTGCCGGCGAGACCCTCACGACTGGGAGCAGCTGCCACACACCACCTACGCCTACCTGCTCGGCACGTACCTCGGCGACGGTCACCTCCGTAACTGGGGTCGGCGCTGGATCCTGCGGATCAGCCTCGACATTGCCTACCCGCGAGTGATCGACGAGTGCCGCTCGGCGATCGCGGCGATTCGCGGCCGCCCGGCGCACGTCCACCCGCATCACTCGGGCACCAATTGCGTCGATCTCGACTCCGGGTGGGTGAGCTGGCCGTGCCTCCTCCCGCAGCACGGTCGGGGACGCAGGACCGCACGATCAATCGCGCTGGCCGACTGGCAGCAGCGAATGGTCGACGAAGCTCCGGGGCCGTTCCTCCGCGGCCTGATCCACACAGACGGCTGGCGGGGGGTCAACAAGGTGCATGTGAAGGGCCACGACTACGAGTATCCCCGCTACCAGTTCTCCAGCCGCTCGGACGACATCCGCCGGCTGTTCTGCGACGCCTGCGACCGGCTCGGAGTCGAGTGGACGCCGTGGACCCGTTACCACGTTTCGGTCGCTAGACGAGCGTCGGTCGCACTCCTCGACCGCCATGTGGGGCCGAAGACATAGTGTCCCGCGACTCCGGGCGAGGAACGGCGATCGTCAAAGGGTGCGGCTCCTGCGGACCGACGCCGAGCCGTGGAGCTGCCTGGCAGCTGCGCGTGGCGCAGATCGCCCCAAATCGTCGGGCGGCTTGTCGATTTGGGGCCAACTGCCGCTGACAGCGGCGGTTTTCCCCAAATCGCGCTCTGCGCGTGCGATTTGGTGCCAATCGCCGGCTGATCTCCGGTCATCGATGGGTTTGGACGGCGCCCGGGAGCGGTCGCAGCGCGGACCGGCGGATGGATGGATGGATGGATGTGGATGGATGGATGCGGGCGGGGGGACTCGAACCCCCAAGGGCCAAGGCCCACCGGCACCTAAAACCGACGCGTCTGCCAATTCCGCCACGCCCGCAACGGCCCGCCGCACCGCCGCTGGACCAAGCCTGTTCGCCTCGATCACCGGCATGTGCGGCAAGGAACGCGCGCAGATTGTACGGTCCCGTCTGATGGCTGCGGTCCAGACCCTGCCGCGATCCACGACGGTCACGTATCCGAACCGCGACACACCCGCGAGCCGGACCGCGCGGAACGGGGTCGTCGCGGCGCTCGTGGTCTCGGCGATGCTGATCCTGGCGGTCACGGTCGGCGGGTGGAGCAAGCTGCAGGGGATGACGCCGCTCGATTTCGCGTGGTCGCTCGCCTATCTGGTGATCGCGTTCTACGTGGGCACCCGCTGGGCGCGCGGTCTGTTGCCGATCGCGGCCGCGCTCGCGTTCCTGCTGCTGATCGTCTCGCTGATCGCCGGTCTCGGCGGCGCGGGCACGAGCTGGTTCGACCGCAGCGGCGGCGGCTACGCCGGTGCGCGGACGCTGTTCGGCGCAGCGGGCCTCAATCCGAATGCGCTCGGGCTGCTGACGCTGGCGCTGGCCCCCGTGCAGGCGCTGCTGCTCGCGTTCGCGACGCGCGGCTTCTCGCAGAAGTGGAACGTCGAGGTGGCAGCGCCCACCGGCGAGGTCAGGCCGCGGCGCGGTCGTAGTTGAGGCGCATCAGCGCGATCACGTCGCGCACGTCGTCATCGCCGGCGATCCTCCGAGCCGCCGGCCCGACCCTGCCGGGGAAGACGGGATGCTCGGTGATCCGCCCGGCCGCGGCGAGCTCGCTCCAGACGTCCTTCGGGAAGACGAAGTGCGCAGCGTGGTCGCCGTGCAGGTGGCCGAGCTCGCGGCGGCCCAGCCTGAACGCGAACTCGCCGCGCCGCCCATGGCCGGCCTCCACTCCGGGCCAGGAGGTCACCGCCGCGGTGATCACCTCGGTGGCGGTCGAGTCGCTTGGCGCGAGCCCTTCGCTCGAACTGCGGCGCTGTGTGTTCTGGGCGCTCATTGGCTCCTCCGTCGATTGAAAGATCACGAACCCGCAACCTACAAGCTCAAGCTAACTTGAAGTCAAGCCACGACCCTGGTTTGCTTCGGCATGTGGCGGAGCTGCTGACGATCGGCCAGATCGCGCGGCGCAGCGGCGTGTCCGCATCGGCGCTGCGGTTCTACGAGGAACGGGGGCTGATCGCGTCCGAACGCGCGGGCTCGGGGCACCGCCGCTTTCGCAGGCCGGTGCTGAGGCGGATCGCGTTCATCGTGTTCGCGCAGCGCGTCGGCCTCACCCTCGAGGAGATCGGAGTCGAGCTCGCCAAGCTGCCCGTCGACTCGGTCCCGACGCGACGCGACTGGTCCCGATTGTCGAGCGCATGGAGCAACCGGATCGAGGGGCGGATCGTCGAGCTCGAGCGGCTGAAGGCCGGCCTCACGGACTGCATCGGCTGCGGCTGCCTGTCCCTCGACCGTTGCCAGCTCGCCAATCCAAGGGACCGCGTCGGCGCCGCCGGGCCGGGGCCGCGGTTCTGGATCGGAGACCGCCCGCCCCGCAGCGGCTAGCCGCTGGCGCTGGCGCTGGCGCTGGCGCCGCGTCTGCGAACCCGGACGCCCCGGCGCTAGCGCCGCTCGGCGAGGGTTCGCGCCGGGACCACGAGTGCGTCCTGGAGCCGGCGCACCGCATCGAGGTGATCGCCTGTCCAGATCACCCGCACCCCGGTCGCGGTCGCGTGACCATCGGCATCGTGCAGATCGCTCGCGACCGCGTCGACGAGCCGCCCGTCGGCCACCTGGTCGGGAGCGAGT
This sequence comes from Solirubrobacterales bacterium, assembly GCA_027315255.1. Taxonomy (GTDB): domain Bacteria; phylum Actinomycetota; class Thermoleophilia; order Solirubrobacterales; family Solirubrobacteraceae; genus Palsa-465. The sequence continues at coordinate 24,199 of DAHUYL010000145.1, forward strand.
GCCTCGGGTACCGGCCCGCCCCCGGCGAGGCTCTCCGCGAACCGACCGTACCAGCCGCTGAGCGCGTACGACGCGCCGAGCAGGCGCCGCCCGCGCGGCCGAGCGGTCGCCACCGGCGGCGCCGTCGCCATTCCACAGGTCGAGCACCGCATCGGCCGCCAGGCGGACCCCGGCGACGCCGCTGACGAGGCTCGTCACCTCGGCCAGCGGGACCGGCTTGGCGCCGCGTTCGACGAGGTAGCCCCGGAACGTGTCGTCCAGGCGGCGGGCGGCCGCCGCCGCCAGCGCCGCCTCGCGCGGCGACTCGGCGCCGGGACCGGTGGCATCGCAACGGCCCACCCCGTACTCGACGGCGCCCGCCAGGTACCGCACGCCGTCACGATAGGCACGCGCCAGCGCTCGACCCAGGTCGGCGCCGGCACCACGTGGCCAGAACAGCAACCCGACCGCGAGACTCACCGCGCTCCCGATCGCCACGTCCTCGATCCGGACGAGCCCGAGCTTCCACCCGACCGGGACGAGCAGGTTGAACAGCACGAGCAGGGTCAGCGTGAACGCCGCCTGGCCGGCTTCGAAGGAGATCGCTGCCGGCGCCAGGCCGGCGATCAGGATCACGACCGGCAGGAGCACCCACAGCACGGTCGTGTTGGTGCCGACGAGGTAGACGAGCACGCCCCCGACGATGAAACCGGCGGTCGTTCCGAGCAGCCCGCGCACCACGTTCTGGCCGGTGCTGAGCGCGTTGGAGCGCAGCACGGCCAGCGTGCCGAACACCACCCAGAAGCCGTGCTGGACCGACGTCAGGTCAGCTGTCAGCACGGCGAGCGCGAGCGCCGTTGCGCCGCGCACGGCGTTGTGCAGCCACGACGAGCTCGGTTGCACGTGCGCCAGCGCGCGCTCCCGCACCGAGGTCAGCGGCCCGCTGAAGCCCGCCGGCTGGCGTCCGGCGAGTCGCGCGGCCCAGCTTCGCCGCGCCGCCGCCGCGGCGAACTCGACGTTCGTCGCGATCTGCTGGACGATGAAGCTCAGCTCCTGCGCGCGAAAGCTCGGGTCGAGCGCTGACACCACCCGCCGTGCCGCCTCCACCGTGCCATCGCCATGCGGCGTGTCGAGCGTCACCGCCGGGAGCCTGACCGTCGTCTCGTGCTCGAGCGCGGTCAGCGCTGCGCGGAGCTGATCGCGCGCGTAGTGCAGCTGATCGCACCCGCGAACGGGCGCATCGAGCAGCGCAGCGGCCTGTTCGAGCACGCCCGCGGCGGCGAGCTTGACCGCGCATACCGACTCGTTCGGCCGGTACCCGCTGGGCTTGGGAGCCGCAAGCGACACGACCCCGTCGAGCCAGCGGAGCTCGTCGACGAGCCGGACGACGGCCCGGGCATCGGTCGCGAGGCCGGTCGGCCTCCACGGCGTCGCGAAGAAGAGCCGCTGAAGCGCGGCGACTGCCTTCGTCGCCGCAGCGACCACACCCTCGTGGGCCTCGGTCACCGCGGTGCTCCGACCGCTGCGCACGTAGGCGACGTCGGCACGCAGCCGCATCGCGACGGCGCGGCAGGCAGCGACAACCGACGCCCGCACCGGGTTACGCGCCGGCGCCGGCCACAGCAGCGCGATCGCCGGCAGCGACACCGCCGCCGCGAGTGCCCACCCTCCGACCCGGTCCGGGATCTGCGACGCGGGGCCCGCGACGGTCACGGGCAGGATGAACGACAGCAGCAGTGCCGTGGTCGCGCTCGCGAGCACCGAGCTGACGACGCCGATGAACAGGATCACAAGGCCGACGACGAACATCGAGACGACCGCCGCGGCCGTCGACCTCGACGCAAGCGTGCCGAGGCTGATGAATGCCGAGCACGCGACCGCGAGCGCGGCCTGTGAGCGGAGGCGATCCGCGATCGTGCCGCCGAAGTCGACGAGCAGCAGCATCGCGAACGACCCGAACGCGACGAAGTACGACATCTCCGGGTTGGCGATCACCTTGTCGGTGAACGCGAACAGCAGTGGCATCAGGATTGCGGCGCGTGCCGCTCGCCTCAGCGCGGCGTAGCCGGGATCGTGACCGAGCAGCCACGCCCGCCCCGCATCCCACACCGAACGATCGACGGACCCTCGCTGCAGACCCGACAATCTATCCCGGCACGCCGAGCTCCGCCAGTCGCCGCAGGATCTCCTCCTGCCAGCGCAGCTCCGCCTCGAGCCGCAGTTCGCCGTGGCGGAGCAGGAGCTGTCCGGCGACCGGCAGGTAGCCGGCGGCGGTCAGTCGCTCTCGCTCGTGCTCGAGCCGGATCCGGCGCTCCTCGAGCGAGCGCCCGCGCGCCTGCACCGCGGCGCGCAGCTCTTGCGCCGGCAGCCCGGCCGATATCCAGAAGGCGACGTCGTACGGATCGCTCGGCAAGGTTGTCCCGTGGAGCAGCTTGTCGCGCAGCGCTGCAAGCTCGATCCCGCCCGCAGCGGTGATCGCGTACACCGTGCGCGTCGGCCGCCGACCCTGGCGCTCGCTCCTGACGGCTTCGATCAGACCCTCCTCTTCGAGCCGGCGGATCGCGTTGTAGATCGAGCCGACGCTGGCGTCGCTCCACTCCCCGATGTCGATGCGCTCGGCGATCAGGCGAAGTTCGTGACCGTGCGTCGGTCCTGACGCCTCGAGCGTTCCGAGCACGAACAGGCGGGCGGTGCGACCGGCGTCTCTGGAGGGCATCTTCGCTCTGCTTTAGGGGCGGCTTAATAGGTCATCAAAACTAGTTCATACAAACTAGTTCATCGCATCCAAGCGATCGGAGGCATTGTGAACGCCGGCGACGATTTCGAACAGGCCCTCGCGACCGCACGACCAAGGAGCTGGCCGCGGCCAACCGCGACGTCCGCGGTCGTGCTGCTCACGGCGGCCCTCTCAGCCGGCGTCTCGGTGGCGGTGTCGCTGGCGATCGACAACCCGCCGCGGCCGACCGCCGCGTCGCCCACCAGCGTGACCAACCTCGGTGCGATCTGGGGCCGTGCGCTCACCGGCGCCGCGCCGCAGCACGAACCACTGTCGCAGGCCGAGCACCAGGCCAACCAGGTGCCGCGTGGCGCGCACGTCGACCGCCGTGCCGACGCGATCTCGTTCACAGGCTCGACCGCGACGATCACGTTCGTCGCGAACCCGCCGAACGGCCGCGACATGGCGTTCCGCAGCGCAGGGCTCGAGAACCCCACGATCGAGGTGCGCCGCGGCACCCGCGTGCGGATCCACTTCGTCAACGGCGACAGCGACAGCGCCCACGGCTGGCTGCTGCTCGAGCCGGTGGTCACGGCCGGCAACCAGGCGCACGGACCACGCGCGTTCCCGGGTTCATACGCGCCGGTCCTGGGAGACCCGACCTCCGCCGGACAGGCGGCCGAGTGGATCACGTTCCGAGCGACGACGAGCGGCACCTACCGCTACGAGTGCCCGGTGCCCGGACATGCCGCGATGGGGATGCAGGGCACGTTCGTCGTCAACAGCTGACGCCGGAAAGTCAGCGATGCGATCGATCGATCGATCGATACGGCGGGTGGGATTCGAACCCACACGTCCCCGAGGGACAGCGGCTTTTGAGGCCGCCATGTCTACCATTCCATCACCGCCGCACGCCGCGCCCAGTCTAGGTGCTCGCCGGCCGCCGACGGGAATCGGCCGCCGCGAGGTCGCTCACCCGCCGACGAGATCGAACAGCTCGTCGACGAGGGCCGGGGGCGCGACCAGCAGGCCGGCCGGCAGCCCGTCACGTTCCTCCAGCTGCCGCACCGCCAGTCCCGCGCGCGCGCACACGAGCCCGCCGGCGGCCCAGTCCCACGCCTTCAGCCCGCGCTCGTAGAACGCGTCGAGGCGGCCGCAGGCGCACGCGCACAGGACGCGCGCGGCCGCGCCGGCGCGGCGGACGTCGCGGACGCGCGGCAGCACTCCGGCCAGCACCTCCGCCTGGCGGGCGCGGACCGCGGCCTCGTACCCGAACCCGGTTCCGACGAGCGCGCGCGAGAGGTCGTCGCACTCGGAACCCGCGATCGGCTCGTGGCCGAGCGTCGGCGTCCCCGAGCGGGTGGCGGCGAAGGTCTCGCCGCTGACAGGGTCGAGCACCAGGCCGGCGAGCGGGCCGGCCTCGTCCTCGCAGGCGATGCTGACCGCGAACTGGGGAATCCCGTACAGGTAGTTGACCGTGCCGTCGAGGGGGTCGACGATCCATCGGAGACCCGATCCCGTCCCGTCCACGCCGTCGCCCTTGCTCGCCCCTCCCTCCTCCCCGAGAATCGCATCGGCCGGCCGCTCGCGACCCAGCACCGCGCGAATCGCCTCCTCCGCGGCGAGATCGGCCGCCGACACGGGGTCCGTGGGGCTGCTCTTCGAGCGCAGGCCGACGGGCTCGTGGCGGAAGCGCGCCAGCAGCTCGTCTCCGGCGGCGTGAGCCGCGGCCCGGGCGACGGCGAGGAGATCCTGCTCGAGCGGGTTCGAACGGTCCACTTCGACGGGTTGTACCCGATCGGGGCGCGACCCGTGCGACCCGCGGGCCCGCGCAGCCGCGCGCGCATAGACTGCGCGCCGTGTCATCCCCCGAGCCTCTCGCGCCCGTGGTGATCCTCGCGGGCGGCACCGGCGGCGCCAAGCTGGCGCGCGGGATGCTCGATGTCGTCGCTCCCGGCGAGCTGACGGTGATCGCCAACACGGGCGACGACATCGAGATCTACGGTGCCTACGTCTCGCCCGATCCGGATCTCGTCAGCTTCTGGCTCGCAGACCGGATCGACGCGCGCGGGTGGGGCCTGCTCGACGACACGTTCAACGTCATGGCGGGGCTCCGCGACCAGGGTGAGGACGTCTGGTTCAACCTCGGCGACCGTGATCTCGCGATCGGCCTGCAGCGTGCACGGGCGCTCGCCGACGGCGACCGCCTGACCGATGCTCAAGCTCGGATCGCCAGCCGGCTCGGCGTGCAGGCCCGGGTGCTGCCGATGAGCGATCGGCCCGTCCGCACCCGGGTGCTCGCCCAGCGGCGCTGGTGGCCGCTTCAGGAGTATCTGATCCGCTGCGAGGACCAGGCGGTCGGCGGCGTCGAGTTCCGTGGCGCCGCCGTGGCGCGCGCGTCCCCGGAGGCGCTGTCGGCGATCGCGAACGCCCGCGCGATCGTGATCGGCCCGTCCAACCCGGTGATCTCGATCGGGCCGATGCTCGCGCTCGCCGATCTTCGCGCTGCACTCGAGCAGACCGCCGCACCGGTGGTCGCGATCAGCCCGATCGTCGACGGTCAGGTGCTCAAGGGCCCGACCGCCGACTTCCTGCGCTTCAGCGGCGTGCCGGCGAGCGGGGCCGGGATCGCTGCGCTGTACGACGGCCTGATCGACGGGATCGTGTGCGACGACCCGGTGGACGAGCTGCCTTCGCTGCGGACCGACGTGCTGATGGACGGACCCCTCGGACGCCGCCGGCTTGCTGCGGAGGCGCTGCGTTTCGCCGGCGGCCTCGCAGCCAGTAGCGTTCACGCGCCATGAGCGTCATCGCGATCCTCCCGCTCAAGAGCCTCGATCGATCCAAGCAGCGGCTCGCCGCCGAACTGCCGCTCGGCCACCGGCGGGCGAGCGTCGAGGCGATGTTCGCCGACGTGCTGACGGCCCTGCGCCGCACGCAGTCGGTCGACACGATCGTCGTCGTGTCCTCGGACACCGTCGCCCAGCAGATGGCAGGCGGGCACGGGGCGACTGTGCTCGAGGACGCGGGCGCCAGCCACAGCGAGGCGGCGTCGGTCGGAATCGCCCACGCGATCGAGATCGGAGCCCAGCGTGCGCTGTGCGTGCCGGGCGACTGCCCGTTGCTCGACCCGGTCGAGCTCGACGCGCTGCTCGCGCGGCCAGTCAGCGGACGTTCGGCGATGATCGTCCCCGACCGGCACGGCACCGGCACCAACGCCCTGCTGCTGACGCCACCCGACGCGCTCACGCCGTCGTTCGGACCCGGCAGCTGCGATCGCCATTACGAGCTCGCATTGGCGCAGGGCACCACCCCTGAGGTCGTCACGGTCCCGACGCTGGCGCTCGACGTCGACACCCCGGACGACCTTGCCGCGCTCCAGGAGTGGGTCGCGGTCACGCGCGGCCGCGCTGCGCACACCCGCGGGATGCTCAGCCAGCTGCTGCGCACGCGCGCATGAGCCAAGCCCGCTGCGGGTCGCGAGCAGCTGCTCGATGATCACCGCCCGCGCCGTCGACGGGCTACCGGAAATCGAGCTCGGATTCGACTTGGCCGCGGCGGTCGTCGATCGGCTCGCCTCCGGCCCCGAGCCCGCAGCGCTCGAGCCGGGCGACGTGCTGGTCGTTGCGCACAAGGCGATCTCGAAGCTCGAGGGGCGAACCCGACGGCTGTCCGACGTCGAGCCCACCGAGCGTGCCCGCGCGCTGGCACTCGAGCACGGCAGGGATCCGCGTCACGTCCAGGTCGTGCTCGACGAGTCGGCGACGCTGATCCGGGCCCAGCGCGGCGTCCTGATCGCCGAGACCCGGCACGGCTTCGTCTGCGCGAACGCCGGCGTCGACGCCTCGAACGCGTTCGAGGAGGGCACGCTCGTGCTGCTTCCGCTCGACCCGGACGCTTCCGCACGCGTCCTCCGCGCCCGGCTGGCGACGCTGACGGGTGTGCGACCCGGGATCGTGATCACCGACTCGTTCGGGCGGGCATGGCGCAGCGGTCAGTGCGATGTCGCGATCGGCGTCGCCGGGCTGCGTCCGCTCGAGGACTGGCGGGGGCGCCGCGACGGGCACGGGCGCGAGCTGCGGGCAACGATCGTCGCGATCGCCGACGAGCTCGCCGCCGCCGCGGATCTGGTCCGGCGCAAGGACTCGCAACAGCCGGTGGTGCTGATCCGCGGCTCCGGCCGCCACGTCACTGCGGAGGACGGGCCGGGAGTGGCGCCCCTGATCCGAGCCCGCCAGCACGACCTGTTTCGATAGCGGCCTCGGCGACCTCACCCGGCGCCACCGCCCGGGCGACACCCGCACCGGCCTCGCCGGACGCCAGCGACCGACCCGCGGCCGGACGCGTCGCGAACGCGACCGCACCCAGCACGAGCAGCACACCGCCGAGCTGGACGGTGCTCGGGCTCTCCGACAGGATCAGAGCGCCGAGGAACAGCGACCCGACCGGCTGGATCATCAGCAGCAGCGAGGTGGTCGCGGCCGCCAGCCGCGGCAGCGAGACGGTGATCAGCAGCCAGCCAAGCACCTGCGAGGTAAGCGCCAGCAGCACGAGCCACCCCGCCCCGGGCCATACGGGCACGAAGTGCGCGTCGCCGACGGCGATGCCGGCCACGCACGACGTCAGGCATCCGACGAGGGTCGCGTCGAGGAGCGGACCCGCAGGCCGGCGCAGGTCGACCCCGCCGCGGCGCAGCAGCAGCAGGAAGCCGACGTACGCCGTCCCCGCTCCGAGCCCGAACGCCGCCCCTGCGCCCGGGTCTGCGCCGTAGGCGCCCTGCTCGAGCACGCCGGAGATCAGCACGACGCCGCCGACTGCCGCGGGCAGGGCCATCAGCACCCGCCTGCCGGGGCGCTCCGACAACAGCGCCCATGCGACCAGCGGCACGAGCACGACCTGGATGTTGGCGAGCACGGTCGCGAGCCCGGCGCCGACATCCTCGATCGAGTGATGCCACAGCACCAGGTCCGCGCCGAAGAACACGCCGCTGGCGATCGCCGCCCGGCGGTCGGCCCAGTGACGTGCGCCGAACCGCCGGTCCTCGCGCCACGCGAGCACCGCGAGCAGCGGCAGCGCGTATGCGCAGCGGAAGATCGCCGCCGTCGACGGCGACGCATGGCTGAGCCTCACGAGGATGCTCGAGAACGCGATCGTGACCGCACCGACGGCAGCGGTAACGCGCGCCCCATCGCCGGACTCGAGCCACCGTTGCATACGTCGGACGAAGCGTACGGACCGGACCGCCGCCGCCGGTCATCCGCTCAGGCCAAGCTGTCCCCGCGTGGCGCGCCGACCGCGTGAAAGCCCCCGTCGACGTGGATGATCTCGCCCGAGATCCCGCGCGAGAGGTCCGACAGCAGGAAGCAGACGGTCCCGGCGACGAGGCCCGGGTCCTCCGGATCCCAGCCGAGCGGCGCCTGGCTGCGCCACAGCTCGGCGAGCCGCTCGAACCCTGGGATCCCGCGCGCTGCGACCGTCCCCAGCGGACCTGCGCTGACCAGGTTGACCCGAATCCCGCGAGGGCCGAGATCGCGCGCCAGGTAGCGAGAGACCGACTCGAGCGCCGCCTTCGCCACGCCCATCCAATCGTAGATCGGCCACGCGACGGTCGCGTCGAAGTCGAGGCCGACGAGCGAGCCGCCGTCCCCCATCAGCGGCACGATCGCAGCCGCGAGCGCCTTCATCGAAAAGGCGCTCGTGGTGAACGCCTGGGCGGCGCTCTGCGCCGGAGCCGTCATGAACCGCCCGCCGAGTGCGTCCTCCGGCGCGTACGCGATCGCGTGCAGCGCGCCGTCGAGCCCGCCCAAGCGCTCCCGCAGCGAGTCTGTCAGCACCGCCAGGTCCTCCTCGCGATTGACGTCGAGCTCGAGCACGTCGACGCTCCGCGGCAGCCGCTCTGCCGCCCGTTCGGTCATCCGCCGCACGCGGCCAAAGCTCGAAAGCACCAGCTCGGCACCTTCGTCCAAGGCGCGCGAGGCAACGTGGAACGCGATCGAGTCGCGGGTGATGACGCCGGTGATCAGCAGCCGCTTGCCTGCGAGCAGGCCTGCCATCAGGCCCCGCTTCGCCGTATCGGCTGAGGCACGCACGAGACCGTCAACCGGCTCCCCTGATCACCAGTGCCACGTTGTGGCCGCCGAACGCGAACGAGTTGGAGACCGCCACCGGCGGCCCGCCGTTGACAGGCTGCAGCGGCCGCGCCTGGCCGGGCACGTAGTCGAGATCGAGCTCGGGGTCGGGCACCTCGTAGCCGAGCGTCGGCGGGATCAGGCGCTCGTTCAGCGCCTGGAGCGTCGCGACCGCCTCGACGGCGCCCGCCGCCCCCAGCAGGTGGCCGATCGCCGACTTGGTCGACGACACCGGGATGTCCCCAGCGCGTTCGCCGAGCGCGAGCTTCAGCGCGGCCGTCTCGGCGGCGTCGTTCAGCTGCGTCGAGGTGCCGTGCGCGTTGACGTAGGCCAGGTCGGCGGCGCTCACGCCGGCGTCTGCCAGCGCCATCCCGATCGCTCGCGACGCTGGCCGGCCCGTCGGCTCTGGCGCGGTCAGGTGGTGGGCGTCGGACGTCGAGCCGTAGCCGGCGACCTCGCCGAGGATCGTCGCGCCGCGAGCCCGTGCCGCCTCCGCCTCCTCGAGCACCAGCACGCCTGCCCCCTCGCCCATCACGAACCCGTCGCGGCGAAGGTCGAACGGTCGCGAGCTGCCCGTCGGCGACAGCGCCTGCAGCGCGTTGAAGCAGGCGAAGCCGAACTCCGTCAGGGTGGCCTCGGCGCCACCCGCGACCACCGCGTCGGCATCCCCGTACTGGATCATCCGCACCGCGGAGCCGATCGCGTGCGCTCCGCCCGAGCAGGCTGAGACGACCCCGTACATCTGGCCCTGCAGCCCGTGCCTCATCGACACCGCGGCGGCAGGCGCGTTGGGCATGTACATCGGCACGCCGAGCGGCGAAACGCGCGCCGCGCCCTTCTCGCGCATCAGGTCGTGGTTCGCCTCGACGGTCGCGATCCCGCCGATCCCGGTGGCGATCACGCACCCGACCCGGAACGGGTCGTACGGTCGCTCGGCGGCGCCGCCGTTCGTCGCCGGCCCCCCCCAGCCCGCCTGCGCGAGCGCCTCGTCGGCGGCGACGACCGCGAACTGGGAGACGCGGTCGAGCCGGCGTGCCTCCTTCACGGACAGGAACTCGGAAGGATCGAACGCCGAGCAGCGGCCGGCGCCGTCCTCGATCCCGCACACGCCGGCGGCCCACTCCTCGTGGAGCGGGCGAGCGCCGACGCCGAGCGGGGTGACCGCTCCGATCCCGGTGATGACGATTCGCCGCTTGTCCGGCATGGCGCCGCCTAGGCCGCGCGCGACGCGATCAGCTCGACCGCGTCGTCGACCGTCTTCAGCTCCTTCATGTCCTCGCCCTTGAGCACCACGCCGTACTCGTCCTCGACGATCTGCGCGAGCTCGACGAGGTCGAGCGAGTCGATGTCGAGCTGCTCGAACGTCGCCTCCGGCGTGATCGAGCTGATCTCCGGGCCGAAGCTCGCGAGCGCCTCGATCACGCGCTCCTGTACCTGCTCCCTGGTCACTGTGGCCATCTCATGCACTCCTGGTATGGGTTTTCCGATTCAAACGGCAACGACGATCTCCCGCAGCGCCGCGCTCAGGCGGCCAGCCCGCCGTCGACCGGCAGCACCGCGCCCGTGACGTAGGCGGCCGCCGGCGACACGAGGAACCGCACGCACGCGGCAACCTCGTCCGGGGTGCCCGCGCGACGCGCCGGCACAGCGGTGAGCAGCTCGGTCGAGACTCCGGCGGTCATGTCGGTCGCGATCCACCCGGGCGCCACGGCATTGACCGTGATCCCCCGGCGGGCAACCTCGACGGCCGCCGTCCTGGTGAGCGCGATCAGCCCGGCCTTGGCGGCCGCATAGTTCGCCTGGCCCGGGTTGGCGCGAAGTCCGACGACCGATGCGACGTTCACGATTCGGCCGCTGCGCGCACGCATCATCGGCCGAAGTGCGCGGCGGATCAGCCGGAAGGCGGCAGTCAGATTCGTGTCGAGCACCGTGTTCCACTCCTCGTCCCCGAGCGACGGCACCAGGCCGTCGCGCGTCACGCCGGCATTGTTCACGAGCGCAAGCACAGGTGCGTCGAACGCGTGCTCGAGCGCGCCGAACAGCTGATCGGCGGCGCCGGGGTCCGCGACATCGGCCTGCAGCGCGACGGCCCGCCCTCCGGCGTCCTGGATCGCGCCGACGACCTGCTCGGCGGCGTCGCGCCCCGTGCGGAAGCCGACGCCGACCGGCCAGCCGTCCGCCGCCAGCGCCCGCGCGATCGCCGCGCCGATCCCGCGAGAGGCGCCGGTGACGAGCGCGCACCCGGCCGGGCGCGCGTCTGCCTCAGCCATCGACCGGGAACCCGCCCCACTCGATCACGCCCCCGCCCCACGTGAAGCCGGCGCCGAAGGCGCTGAGCAGCACTCGGGCGCCGGGACGCAGGCGACCGTCGCGCTGCGCCTGCGCGAGCGCCAGCGGCAGTGTCGCCGCCGAGGAGTTCCCGAGCGTCTCGATGCAGTCGACGACCCGATCGCTGGACAGCCCGAGCCGCTCGGCGAGGGCGCGTGTGATCCGCGCGTTGGCCTGGTGGTAGACGAACAGGTCGATCTCGTCGAGCTCGAGCCGCGCCTGCGCGACCGCCTGCACGGTCACCTCACGCATCCGCGCGACGGCGTTGCGGAAGACCTCGGGGCCGTCGAGCCGCAGCTTGCGCTCGGCGTGGGTGGCGATGATCGTCGTGCCGTGGCTGCCGTCGGCGCCGAGCACGATCGGTCCGACCCGGCCGCTGCCGGTCCTGCCGTTGGCGCCGGCGCCCGTGCAGTCGCCGAGCACGACCGCGCCGGCGGCGTCGGCGAACAGCGGTGCCGAGCGCTTGTCCTCGTAGTCGGTGATCCGCGTGATGAAGTCGGCCCCGACGAGCAGTACCCGCCGCGCGCGGCCACTCTCGATCTGCGCGGCGCCGAGCGACAGCCCGGTCAGGAAGGCGGTGCAGGCCGCGCCGACGTCGAATGCGCCGGCACGCGTCGCCCCGAGCGCGTGCGCGACGAGCGGCGCCGTGTTGGGAGTCAGCTCGTCCTGGGTCATCGTCGCGACGATCACCAGGTCGAGCTCGTCGGCGGCCACCCCGGCCCGTCGCAGCGCGGCGGCGCCGGCGCGCGCCGCGTAGTCCGACAAGCGCTCGTCGGCCCCCGCGCGCGGACGTTCCCTGATCCCGGTGCGCGACAGGATCCAGTCCTCGCTGACACCGAAACGAGAGGCGAGCTCGGTGGTCGTCAGCCGCCCGGCGGGCAACTCGGTCGCGACGGACATGATCCGCGCCACACGCCCATCCGGCATGCCCGGCGACGCAACGACGTCGTGGTCGAGCCCGGCGAAAGCGTCCGCTTGCGTCCCCGGAGCCGGAGCGGCGCTAAGCACTGACGAGCTCCACGTCGAGCAGCGTACGCTTGGCGAGCCCCGTGAGCACCCTCCCCGGCCCGACCTCGACGAACCGCTCGACGCCGCGGGCCGCCAGCGCGAGCATCACCTCGCGCCAGCGGACCGGCGAGGTCAACGCATCGACGAGCTGCACGCGGACATCCTCGAACGGCTGGACGGTGACCGCCGAGATCACGGTCCCCGCCTGGGGCGGGCGCAGCTCGACACGGTCGAGCGCCTGCCGGAACGGGGCCACCGCCGAAGCCATCATCTCCGAGTGAAACGCGCCGGTGACAGGGAGGATCAGCGCCCGCAGCCCGAGCTCGCGCGCCGCCTCAGCGGCGGCCGGCAGGGCCTCGCGGCGGCCCGACAGGACCACCTGCTGGGGAGAGTTGTCGTTGGCGACGGCCAGCCCGTGATCGGCCGCCAGCTCGCCGGCGCAGTCAGCGGCGCTGGCGCCGAGCAGCGCCACCATGCCGCCGTCGCCGGCCCGCTCGCCGGCCTGCGCCATCAACCGGCCACGCAGCGCCACCAGCTCGAGCCCGTCGCGCTCGGACAGGCAGCCGGCGGCGACGAGCGCGCCCAGCTCGCCGAGCGAATGCCCCGCCAGGAAGTCGGCCGGTGGCCGGCCGAGCGCCTCGAAGCCGGCGAGGCTGGCGCAGAAGATCGCGGGCTGCGCGAACGCGGTGCTGTCCTCGACGCGCGCGAACGGATCCTCTCCGACGACCGCAGCCGCGAGCTCGAGCAGGTCCGGCCGGACCCTCGCGACGGTCTCGCGCATCTCGGGCGTCTGCGACCCCTGACCAGGGAATAGCAACGCAGTGGACATCTGTCCAAGCTACGCGCGCGCGGCCGCCCGGACACAGGTGCCGTGGCGAGTTCCCCCCGTTCGGGGGGCACCCGGAATCATGTACGTATGAGCGCTGACGAGCCAGACCGGATCGAGGCCATCTTGCGCGTCGCCGCGCGGATCGCGACGACCACGCCAAGCGGGCGCGTGCTGCTCGCACGGATCGCCGCGCAGCTCGACCCCGACTGGGTTCCCGAAGCGATGCGCGCCCGCGTCTCGGGCCACCTCGAGACCGCGCTGGATGCCACGGCCGAGCCGCTGCGCCGGGAGACGGTCGAGGCGATCCTCCAGCAGGCGTGGGGCGCGCCTGCGTCCGATGAGCTCGACGAGCTCGACCCGGAGCCCGTCGCCGTCACCCCGACGGCGCAGGTCCACCGCGCCACGCTCGCCGGCGCACCCGTCGCGATCAAGGTGCTCAGGCCCGGGCTCAGCGCGGCGGTGCGCCGCGACCTCGTGCTGCTCGAGGGGGCGCTCGCGCCACTGGCCGCCGTGCTGCCCCAGCTGGACGGCCTCGCGCTCGTGCACGAGGCCCGCGAGCGGATCCTCGACGAGTTCGATCTCGAGCACGAGGCGACCGTCCAGCGCCGGTTCGCGCGGGCGCTCCGCCGGCACCCGGTGCTGAGCGTCCCGGCGCCGGTGTCACGGCTCGCCGGCGAGCAGGTGCTCGTCAGCGAATGGGTCGACGGGACGCCGATCAGCCGGATGCCGGCCGGCCCCGAGCGGGAGCTCGCCGCCGTACGGCTCGCCGGGTTCGTGCTGGGTGGCGCCCGCGAGGGCGTGATGCACGCCGGCGCCGACCTCGACGACGCGCTGCTGACGCCCGCCGGGAAGCTCGCCGTGCTCGACTTCGGCTCCGCCTGCGCGGTGCCGGCGGCCGGCGCGGAGCTCGCACAGCAGGCGGTGGACGCGTTCGTGCGCCGCAGCGGCGACGCGCTCGGCACCGCGCTCGACGGACTTGGACTGCTGCCGCCGGCTTGTGGGCCGGCGGCATTGGCGCTGCTGGAGACGGCGCTCGGCGAACTGGGCGGCGAAGCTCCCACACGCCTCGACCTCGACGCGCTGGCCGGCGTCGGCCGGCGGATCGCGAGCGAACCGGCGGGCTCGCTCGAGCTGCTCGCGGCGGCGCGCCTTCCGGCCGAGCACCTGTGGCCGCTGCGGGCGGTCGGACAGCTAGGGGCCGCGCTCGCCCGCCTGGGCGTGACGGCGGCGTGGCCGGAGCTGGTCGCGCGCTCGCTGCGCGACGGCTGGGCGGCGGTCAGCTGAGCAGGCCGATTCGCTGCGCCAGCTGGACCGCCTCGGCCCGGTTGCGGGCTCCGAGCTTGCGGTAGACGGCGCTCGTGTGCTCCTTGACCGTGTGCGGCGAGAGGTACAACCGCTGTGCGATCTCGCGGTTGGTCGACCCCGCGCCGATCAGCTCGAGCACCTCGCGCTCGCGCTCTGACAACAGCGGCGCCGGCTGGTCGGCCTTCGGCGGAAACAGCGTCATCCCCTGTCCGACCATCTGCACCGCGCGCGCCACCGCCCCCGCCTCCATGTCCTTCGAGACGAACCCGGAGGCGCCCGCCGCGCGAGCTGCTGCCGGCGACATCCGGCCGGCGCCTGAGATCAGCAGCACCCGCGTCTTCGGCGACTCCGCCCGGATCGCCGCGCACACCTCGGCGCCCGACTCGCCGGCGAGGAACAGGTCGACGAGCGCGACGTGCGGCTCCCAGCGCCGGGTCAGCGCCAGCGCCTCGGCGCCGGTTCGCGCCGCCAGGCAGCGCTCGACCCACGGCTGCTGGCCGAGCAGCACGCGAAAGCCCCAGTGGACCACGTCGTGGTCGTCGACGACGAGCACCCGCATCGCGCCGCTCAACCCGAATCCGACTCCGCCCGCGGCAGCACGAGCCGGGCGCGCCAGCCCCCGGTCCGGTCGAGCTCGCCGAACTCGACCGTTCCCCCCTGCTGGAGCGCCTCGAACGCCGCCAGTCGAAGCCCCATGCCGGCCCCGCGCTCGTTGCGGCGGACGCCGTCGTTGAGCACCTGCAGGCAGATCGTGTCGCTGTCGCCGCTGAGCTGCACCTCGATCCTGGAGGCGTCCGCATGCTTGGCGACGTTGCGCAGCGCCTCGGCGAGGAACGACTGCGCCGGCGCTTCCAGCTCGGCCGGCAGCTCGACGCCATCCTGCCAGCGCACCTCGATCGGGATCGCACTGACGGCGCGACGGCGCTCGAGCTCGTCGGCGAGCGTCGTCTGGGTCTCCGCCGGCATCGGCGCCAGCGGCCGCTCGAGCGCGGCGCGCAGGTCGCCGATCGCCGCCTGCAGCTCCGACCGGCAGCGCTCCTGCTCGGCCGCGTCGAGCCCCTGCCCGGCGCTCAGTGCGAGCGAGACGCCGAACAGCCGCTGCAGCACGCGCTCGTGGATCTCGCGCGCGAGCCCGAGCCGCTCGCCCAGCCGCCGCGAACGCTCCTGCTGTCGCGTCGCGATCCGCGCGGTCGTCACGAGCGCAGCCGTCTTGCCGAGCGTCCACAGCAGATGGCGCTCGCCGTCGCTCAGCTCGAAGCGGCCGCCACCGCGGTCGGCGCAGATCACCCCGTAGGACCGCCCCGCCGCCGCCAGCGGCGTGCACACGAGCGTCGTGATCCCGAGCAGCTCGGCGTACTCGGCGGGCACCTCCTGCTCGATCCGCTCGGACACGACGACCACCTGATCGGACAGCAGCGCCCGCTGGGCGATCGGCGTGTCGAGCAGGGTCGGGCGAAGCCCCGCCAGCGGGTGGCGCGGGGTGCCGTGGGCGCCGACGGCCCGGACGTGGCTGCCCTTCTCGTCGGACATGAAGATCGCCGCCCGCCGCATCGTCGTCAGCCGGCAGATCGCCTCGCAGATGCGGTCGTAGAACTCGGCCGAGCTGGTGTCGGTGTCGATCTCCGCCAGCAGCTCGACGAACACCTCGAGCGGCTCGACTCCCGCGAACAGCGCCGGCGTCCGCTGCACCCGGTCCTGCTCGGCCGACATGCTCAGCTCCCGGCGGGCGCCGTCAGCTCCCGGCCGGCACCGGCAGCTCGTAGCGGTTGCGGATCTCGTACAGGGTCGTCCGTTCCGCCGCCGGCCGACCGGCCGCGTGGGCCGCGCCGATCAGGTCCTCGGGGTCGAGCCGGACGCCGTGGTAGCTGCCCGCCATGCGGCTGATCGACTCCTCCATCAGCGTCCCGCCGAGGTCGTTGACCCCCCAGCGCAGCGCCTCGGTCGCGGCCTCGAGTCCCATCTTCACCCAGCTCGCCTGCAGGTTGGTGACCGTCCTGCCGAGCGCGAGCCGGAACACCGCGGTGTGCTTGAGGTTCTCCTCGGGGCTGATCTCCTCGATCCCGTGGGTGCGCCCGAGCAGCGTGTGGAACGGGATGAACGACAGCGGCACGAACTCGGTGAAGCCGCCGGTCCGCTCCTGCAGCCCGCGGACGACGCGCATGTGCTCGGCAAGCTCCCACGGCTCCTCGATGTGGCCGAACATGACGGTCGCGGTCGAGCGCAGCCCGACCGCGTGCGAGGCCTCGATGATCTCGACCCAGCGCTCGACCGGGAGCTTGTTGGGGCTGATCCGCTCGCGGACGCCGTCGTGCAGGACCTCTGCCGCCGTGCCCGGCGTCGAGCCGAGGCCGGCGTCGCGCAGCCGCAGGAACACCTCGGTCGCGGGCAACCCGGAGATGTCGCACATGTGCGCGACCTCCATCGGCGAGTAGGCGTGCAGGTGCAGCCGCGGTTCGATCGACTTCGCCAGCGCCAGCCAGCGCTCGTAGTCGCCCAGCTGCCAGTCGGGATGGATCCCCGATTGGATGCACAGCTCGGTGGCCCCGAACTCGAGCGCCTCGTGGACCCGCTGCGCGAACTCGCCCTCGCTGTGCTCGTACGCGTCGGGCGAGCGGCGGCCCTGACCGAAGCCGCAGAACGCGCACCCGACGACACACACGTTCGAGACGTTGATGTTGCGGTTGACGACGAACGTGACGGTGTCGCCGGCGAGCTCGGCTCGAAGCGCGTCCGCTGCCTCGCGCAACTCCTCGATCACCTCGGGCCGGCGCTCGGCGAACAGCGCCGTCAGCTCCTCGCCGGTGAGACGCTCGCCCGCCGCCCCCCTCGCGATCGCGCGAGCTGCGACGTCGGGCCCGACCGTCACCTCGCCGCGGCGACCCGAGCCCCGACGCGGGATGAACGACCAGTAGTCGCGCTTGATCACGTCGAGCACGCCCTGCGAGACCCAGTCCGGATCGACGTAGTCCGGGTACACGCACAGCCGCTCGGTCAACGCATACCCGTCGGCCGCCAGCCGCTTGCGGATCTGGGCGGGCGCCGGGAACGGGTGCTCGGGCGAGATGTGATCGCCGTTGGCCGACAGCCCGCCGAGATCGGTCGCGCCGGCGGCGACCAGCTCGGGCCAGAAGTCCGACAGGTTCGGCGGCACCTGCACGCCGACGCCAGGCAGCAGCCGCCGCGCAGCGGCGACGAGCTCCTTCATGTCCTCGATCGTCACCGGGCTGGCCCACGGCGGCGCCTCGTGGAGCGGGCTCTGCGCGACCCCAGTCCGCCAGTACACGGCCGCGGCCGCCCCCGCGATCTCGGCCGGCTCGCGCCCGTAGTAGCTCTGGTGCGGGACGAAGTTCTGGAGGATCACCTCCTGCAGGTGGCCGTGCTCCGCGTGCACTGCAGCCAGCGCCTCGAGCGCCTGCACGCGCTCCTCGCGAGTCTCGCCGATCCCGACGAGGATCCCGCTCGTGAACGGGATCCGCAGCTCGCCCGCGGCACGGATGCAGTCGAGCCGCCGCGCCGGATGCTTGGTCGGCGAGCCCTGGTGGGCGACCAGATCGGGGTTCACCGACTCGAGCATCAAGCCCTGCGAGGCGGTCACCTCGCGTAGCCGGGCGAGGTCCTCGCGGTCGAGCACGCCGAGGTTCGTGTGCGGCAGCATGCCCCGGCTGAGCGCCTCCTGGCAGACCCACACGACGTAGCCGACGAAGTCCTCGAAGCCGAGCGCCTGCAGCCGCGCCGCTACGCCCTCGTTGACCTCCGGCCGCTCGCCGGTGAGGACCAGCAGCTCCTTCGCGCGGTGGCGCCTGACCGCCTGGTCGAGCAGCAGCAGCACCTCGTCGGGCTCGTGCAGATGGGTCTGGTGGGTGGCGAACGCGCAGTACTTGCAGTAGCAGCGGCATGTGCGCGACAGCGACAGCGTGAGGTTGCGTGAGAACGTGACGCGTCGGCGCATGCGCACCGGGGATGCTAGTGAACGCGTCTCACGCGGCAGCCGCACGCCGGGAAAGCATCGCCGCGATCGCCGCGATCACCACCAGCGGCGTCTCGTCGAGCTGGCGGGCCGTGATCCGCAGCACCTGATAGCCGAGCAGCGCCAGCCGCCGGTCGCGAGCGCGATCGTTCTCGAATGCGCTCCGGCCGCCGTGATACCTGAAGCCGTCGAACTCGACGACCAGCCGTTGCTCGCGCCAGACGTAGTCGACCTCGAGACCGCCGATCAGCTGGTTGACCTGTGGCGCAGGCAGCTGCGCGTCGCGGATCAGCCGCAGCAGCCTGCGCTCGTACTCGGATCGCGTGCGCACCGGACCGCCATCCTGGGCGAGCAGCCTCCTGATCGTCGCCACGCCCTTGGCATGGGGCCATCGCTCGGTTGCGGCGAGGATCTCGGCATCGCGCACGAACCTCCGAAAGCCGCCGAGCAACGCCTCCAGCTCGGGCACGGTCAGCTCGCCGGCACAGTCGAGCGCCGTCCGCGCGGGCGAGGTGACGGGGAGGCCGTGTCGAAGCCGCAGGTCGCGCCGGGCGAGCGCCGGACCGTGGCTGATCCTGAGGCCGCGGCGGGAGCGCGCGTCTCGCCCGATCGACGTGATCGTGACGCGGTCGAGCTCGAGATCGATCGCCTCCCACAGTTTCACCGCGGCGGTCAGCCCCGACAGCACGCCGTGTCCCTCGAGGAAGAGCACGGCAGCCGTCTCCCGCCCCAACGGCTCGACTCGCGGACGACCCACGAGGTAGACGTTCGGAAACCCGAGGTGCAGCATCCCGGTCTTCATCCGGTGCTTGATCGCCGCCGGCGTCAGGCCGGCCAGCAGGAGTTGGGAGCGGTGGACGAACCCGCGCTGGCACTCGGCGATCCGGGCGACCTCGCGGTCGCCCCGCCCGCGAACAGCCTCAGGGACCCACAGCGCGTAGGCGATTGGCGCTGATGGGCGATCGGGCGCTGGGAGAGCCCGATCGCCCATCGGCGGCGACGCCGCGGGGGCCGATGGGCGATCGGGTCGTTGTCGACGCTTAGCGGAGGGCACGGCGCACATCTTTGCCTCCGCGCGCGTCCGCAGTCCAGGAATGTGACGCGATTGGTACAAACCCGGGCTGGTGCAGGCGGCGATAGACGTGTCGTGGTGGAGGACGACCCTCCGGAACGCAGCGGCCCTGGTCGCGGCAGGGACGCTGCTCGCCGCCTGTGGCTCACAGGCCACAGGCGGTGCGGGCCACGCGCGCGCCCGCACCGCCTCGCTCGTGCTCGACTTCACCCCGAACGCGATCCACGCCGGCATCTACCTGGCGCTCGAGCGCGGTTACCTGCGCAGCGCCGGCGTCGATCTGCACGTCGTCGTACCCGGCGCCAGCACCGATGCGATCAGCCTGCTCGCCGCCGGCCGCGTGCAGTTCGCGATCCTCGACATCCACGACCTCGCGCTGGCCGACGCCCGCGGCGAGCACCTGGTCGGGATCATGGCGCTCGTCGAGCGCCCGCTCGCGTCCGTGATCGCGGCGCCGCCGTTCACGACGCCACGCGCGCTCGACGGCCACACCGTCGGGGTGACCGGCGACCCGAGCGACCTGGCCGTGCTGCGCTCGATCGTCAGCGGCGCCGGCGGCGACCCGGCCGGGGTCAAGACGATCACGATCGGCTACGACGCGGTCCCCGACCTGATCGCCCGGCGCGTGGCCGCCGCCACGGCGTTCTGGAACGACGAGGGGATCCAGGTCGCCCACTATGCCCGCGGATTCCACGTCTTCCGCGTCGAGCGGTTCGGCGCTCCACCCTACCCCGAGCTGGTCGTGACCGCGACCGCCGGGCTGCTGCGGCGCCGCCCGGGCCTCGCCCGTGGCCTCGTCCACGGCCTCGTCCGCGGTTACGAAGCGACGATCGCCGATCCCGGCGCCGCCGCCCGCGCGCTCGAGTCGCAGGTCAGCGGCCTGTCCGAAGCCGCGGTGTCCGAGCAGCTCGCGGCCGAGCTGCCCGCGTTCCGGCCGGCCGGCGGCGGCGCCCCGGGCGCTCTCGATCGCACGACGCTCGAAGCGTGGGCGCGATGGGAGGTGGAGTTCGGGATCGTCCGCCGCCGCCCCGACGTCGCGACGATGTTCGACCCCCGGTTCCTGCCGGGCGCCTAGCCTGGCCAGGCGCCGGGACTAGAGCGCGCGCAGCCGGCGGAACTCCTGGCGGACCGACTCGGGCCGCCCCCACATCTGCTTGACCTCGGCGCGGCCGGTCCGCACCTCGCGAACCGCGAGCTCGCCGGCGATGCCGTCGTCGTCGAGCAGCTTCAGCCCGGTGTGGACGGCCGGAACGGAGGCGGCGTGGCCGAAGCGGTGCGCGCAGATGATCCGCCAGTGCCAGTCGTGCTTCGAATACGGCTGGGCGTTGCACGTCACGAGCAGCACCGCCGCCTCGACGTAGCGGCGCTCCTCGAAGATCCGCAGGTCGAGCTCGAGGTCGGTCCAGTCGTCGGGCAGCGACTCGACGATCGCGGTGAACGTGTCGGCCAGGGACATCGCGCCCGAGAACCTTACCGGTGAGGCCCGATCACGCGACCTGCGAGGCGAACGTGTACAGCACCATCGCCGCCAGCGCGATCGCGAAGATCCGCAGCGCCCATAGCGCGACGTGGGCGCCCCGGCCGAGGTGGCGGCGAGCGACGGGCGTGCGGTTCACGAGATCACGTGCACGGTCTGGAGGAACGAGTCGATCGCGTACGCCGCGCCGCACACCGAGATGAACGCGACGATCGTCGCGCCCAGCCAGTTGCTCAACCGGCCGTTGGCCCAGCGGCCCATCAGCTCGCGATCGCTCGCGAGCATCAGCATGAACACGAGCGCGATCGGCAGCAGCACCGTCGCCAGCACGTTCGCGTTGAGCGCGATCGACAGCAGCGGCGCTCCGGGGATCAGGATGATCGCGGCTGCGATCGCCGCGGCACCGACGTTCGCGCCGTAGAACACGAGCGACGCCCGCCCGGTGGCGTTGAAGCTGTGCGCCGCGCCGATCGACTCCCCGACCGCGTAGCCCGTGCTCGCCGAGATCGTCAGCAGGGCCACGGCGCCGGCTTCGATCAGGCCGAGCGCGAACACCGTCGCGACGCCGCCACCCGACACCCGCGCGAGCGCGCCGGGGAAGTCCGCGCCGGCAGTCCCCAGAACCCCCGCGCCACCGTGGGCGACGAGCGCGGCGCCGACGATCAGCGCACCGCAGCCGAACAGCGCCGCCAGGCCTGCGCCGGCGATCGTGTCGGAGCGGCCCTGGCCGATGTCCTCAGGGGTCATCCCCTTGTCGGCCGACGCGCTCTGCTGGAAGAAGATCATCCACGGGGTGACGGTCGCGCCGATCGTCGAGGCGAGCAGCAACAGCAGCGTGTTGAAGCTGCCGCCCGGGAACGGCGAGAACGTCGCGAACGCGTGGCCGACCGCGCCCCAGTGCGGGCGCACCATCACGGCCGCCAGCAGGAACAGGCCGTTGAACACGGCCATCCCCAGCACGACCCGCTCCCACATCCGGTAGCGGCGACCGCTGATCGTGACGACCACCAGCGCGACGCCGAGCACGGCCGCCCAGACGGAGCCGATCCCGAAGTAGCTGAGTCCGATCCGGATCGCGACGAACTCCGCGATCAGCGTCACGAGGTTCGTGAACACCAGGTCGCCGGCCGCAAACCACCCCCACACCGCGCCGTAGCGCTCGAGCACGAGCTTGCCGTAGCCCTTTCCGGTGACCGCCCCGACGCGCATCGACATCTCCTGGCAGACCGCCGCCATCGCGAACGTCACGAGGATGAACGGCAGGAACAACCCGAGCCCGTAGGTGGCGCCCGTGGTCGCGTAGGAGATCATGCTCGGGCCGTCGTTCTCGCCGAGCATCGCGAGGATCCCGGGGCCTGCGAGCAGCCACAGCAGATACCAGCGCCGCCCGCGCGAACGGGCGTCCTGGACGCGGCGCACGTCGCCGAGGCGGACCCGCTCCTCTGCGCTCAGCGGCGGCAGCGCCGCGACCCCGTCGCCGACCTCGAGCGTGCCCGGTGCCACCGACGCGGGCGGCGGCGTCACTCGCCCACCTCGACCCGCATCTCGCGCGCGAGCGCCCCCCCGAGGACGTGGACCTGGTCACCGAAGCGGACGAACAGCGGCCCGTCGAACGGCTGCTTGTCGATCACCTCGAACTCGTCGCCCGGGGCGATTCCACGGCTGGCGAGGAACCGCAGCATGTCGGGCTCGGAGTCGGACACGCGCGCGAACGTGCCGTGCGCACCGGCCTCGAGCGATTGCAGGCTCCGGGTCGGCTCCTCGTCGATCGTCAGCTCCGGCGTCGGGATCGGATCGCCATGCGGATCGTGCGTGGGGTTGCCGAGCTGGGCGGCGATCAGCTCCTCGAGCTCTTCGGACAGGACGTGCTCGAGCACCTCCGCCTCGGCGTGGACGCGGTCCCACGGGACGCCGAGGCTCTTGACGAGGAACAGCTCGAGCAGGCGGTGATGGCGCACCACCTCGAGCGCGACCCGGCGCCCCTGCTCGGTCAGCGTCACGCCGCGATAGGGCGCATGCTCGACGAGGCCGAGCTCGCCGAGCCGCTTGACCATCCCCGACGCCGACGCCGCGGTCACGCCGAGCCGCTCGGCGAGTGCGTTGGTGCTGACCGTAACCTGATCGCTCGCGCCGCCCCCGTGCGTCTGGAGCGCGTATATCGCCTTGGCATAATCCTCGATCGCGGAGGTCACAGGATTCGGTTCGCGAGCGCACACGAATCAGATTATGGCATGCCTAAATTGTCGATGCAAGAGTCTGCAACATTCGTGGCGCGCCTATCCTCGGACACATGCGCCAGCTCGCCACCTTCGAGGCCGACTACGCCATTCTGAGCGAGCGTTGCGGCATGCTCGATCGCTCCGAACGCG
Organism: Solirubrobacterales bacterium; assembly: GCA_027315255.1. Classification (GTDB taxonomy): domain Bacteria; phylum Actinomycetota; class Thermoleophilia; order Solirubrobacterales; family Solirubrobacteraceae; genus Palsa-465. Next base: position 47,377 of record DAHUYL010000145.1, read on the forward strand.
GCAGGCTCGCGCTCGCGGGCTCCGGCGCCAAGGCGTTCCTGCAGGGGCAGGTGACCAACGACATCGAGTCGCTCGTGCCCGGGAGCGGCTGCTACGCGGCCTTCCTCACCCAGAAGGGCAAGATGCTCGGGGACCTGCGCGTGCTCGACGCCGGCAGCGAGCTGCTGCTGGACACCGAGCGCGTGGCGCTCCAGGAGCTGTTCAACATGATCCGCCGCTTCTCGATCGGCTGGGACGTGGAGCTGCACAAGCGCACGCTCGAGTCCGGGCTCCTCAGCCTCGCCGGCCCACAAGCCGGCGAGGCCGTCCTGGCCGCGTTCGGCGACGTTCCCGGGCCGGCGGAGCACGACCACGTCGAGCTCGCGCGATCGGCGGACGCCGGCAGCGTGCGCGCGATCCGCACCGACGTCGGGATCGATCTGCTGTGCGCCACCGAGCAGCTCGATGCCGTGCGGACGGCGGCGCTCGACGCCGGCGCGGTCATGGTCGGCGACGACGCGGCCGAGTGCCTGCGGATCGAGCGGGGCCGCCCGCGCTACGGGATCGACCTCGACGACACCGTGATCCCCCAGGAGGCCGGCCTCAACGAGCGCGCCGTCTCGTTCACGAAGGGCTGCTATGTCGGTCAGGAGACCGTCGCGCGGCTGTTCTACAAGGGCAAGCCGAACCGGCGGCTGCGCGGTCTGCGCAGCGCCGTCCCGATCGCCACCGGAACCGAGCTGAGCCTCGACGGCCGGGTCGTCGGCCGCGTGAGCAGCGCGGCGATCTCGCCGCGGCTCGGGCCGATCGCGCTCGCACTGGTGCGGCGTGAGGCGCCGGCAGGCGAGACCGTCGACGCCGGCCCCTCCGGACCGGCCCAGGTCGTCGAGCTTCCGTTCTGAGCGGAGCGCTCGACGTCAGGCCGCGCAGCGCGGCTCGAGCTCGACAGCGTCTCGCTGTGCGGCGGCGAAGCGGGCGAGCGCGGCCGGCGCCGGCGGTGGCTCGAGCGCCAGCGCCGGCAGCTCCGGATGCGAGGCGAGGTAGCTGCCCAGCAGCCGCAGCTCGTCGATCTCCCCCGGCGGCACGTGAGCGCCGAGCTCGGCGACCCGGCCGGCACGGGCGAGCACCCTGTCGGTCCGGCGCTGAAGCTCGGAGGCGCCGTCGGGGAGCGGGCCGAAATCGAGCAGTCGGCCGCCCGCGATCCACAGCGCATCGAACCGTCCCGGCTCGGCCGGGTGCGGAGCGAGCACGAGGCGCGGCCGCGCGTGCGTCGCCTGCATGACGCCCTCGAGGCCGGCGAGGATCGCCGCGAGCCGCGCCCGCCGGCGCCGGAGCGCCGCTGCGCGCTCGTAGTGGCGATCGGCAGCGGCCGTCTGCATCTGGCGGTCGAGGTGCTGCAGGAGCCCGTTGCGCGCGTCGCCGTGGAAGATCCGCAGCGCCTCGTCGAGCCGGCGGCGGTACAGGTTCGGGTCGAGGTCGCCGAGGCACGGTGACAGGCAGCGGCCCATCTGTCCGTACGCCGAGGGCCACTCGCGACGCTGCAGCCGCCGCCCGCAATGACGCAGCCCGAACAGGGAGTCGAGCTGCTCGACCAGCTCGCCCAGCAGCCGCCGCCCACGCAGCGGCCCGATCGTGACCGCGTGGCCGGCCGCAGGGGCGCTCGCGACCTCGAGGATCGGATACGCGATGTCGAGCCGGCAGACGAGGTAGTGGAGCGTCTCGTCGCGCGCCGCGAGTCGCACGTTGCCCGGCGGCCGAAGCTCCTTGATCAGCCGGTTCTCGAGGATCAGTGCGCCGAGCTCGCTCGTCACGGAGCGGTAGTCGACGAGCTCGGCATGGGCGGTCCAGGCTGCGCGCAGCGTCGCGGGCGCGAAGTGGGCCCGCGCGCGGCGGCGGATCGACACCGACTTGCCGACGTACAGCGGCCGGCCGGCGCCGTCGCGGAAGATGTAGACGCCCGGGTCGGTCGGGAGGTCCTTGAAGTCGAGCTGGGGAAGCTCGCGAGCACCGGCGGCGTACTGGCGTCCACGCGCACGCCCGCGGGTCCCGGCGGTGCGCGAGCGGCGGCGCGGGCGCAGCAGCGCGAGCGCCTCGCCGACCGTGCCGGCGTGCGCGCACAGCCGCGGGAACAGCGCGCACAGGATCCGTCCGCACGTCTCGGCGTCCGCCAGCGCCCGGTGCGCGATCTCGACCTCGACCCCGAGCGCGCCGGCGAGCGCCCCCAACCGCCGCTCGCGCTGCAGCGGCAGCACCGCCCGCGCGAGGGCGGCGGTGCACAGCACCGGCGGATTCGGCCAGTCGAGCCCGACCCGCGCGAACGCCTGGCGCAGGACGCGGCGGTCGAACGCGGCGTTGTGGGCGACCATCACGCGCCCGCTCAGCATCTGGGCGAGCGACGGCAGGACCTGCGCTGGGTCGGGAGCCGTGTCGATCTGCGCCTGCGTGATCCCCGTGAAGCGCTGGATCCCGCGGCCGAGCGGCATGTTCGTGCGCACCAGCGAGCTGAAGCGGTCGTGCAGCTCGCCGCCCCCGACGAGCACGGCGCCGACCTCGGTCAGCTCGCACGAGTCGCCGCCGAGCCCGTTGGTCTCGGTGTCGAGCGCGACGAACTCCGCGGTCGCGACCGGCTGCTCGAGCAGCTGCATCCGCCGTTGATACGACAGTCCCCGGACGCCGCGACAGCGGCGTTGCAGCCCTAGCCGGCGGCTGGCTTGCGGGCGCGGATGATCGCGGCGGCCGCGTGCTCGTGCACCCGGTGGGTCTCGCGGATCTCGACCTGCTCGAGGCCCGCCGCGCTCAGCGCCGCGCGGAACTCCGCCTCGGTCAGCGCGCCGGCGACGCAGCCCGTCCAGGCCGCCATGTCCGCTCTCGTCTGCTCGTCCATGTCCGGGTCGGCGATCACGTCGGAGACCGCGAACCGCCCACCGGGCCTCAGCACCCGCGCCGCCTCGCGAAGCACGGCCGGCTTGTCGCCCGACAGGTTGATCACGCAGTTGGAGATCACGACGTCCACCGACGCGTCCGGCAGCGGCATCTGCTCGAGGTAGCCCTTGCGGAACTCGACGTTCTCGAGGCCCGCCGCGGCCGCGTTGGCGCGCGCGAGCTCGAGCATCTCGTCGGTCATGTCGAGGCCGATCGCCCTGCCCGTCGGCCCCACCCGCCGCGCTGAGATCAGCACGTCGGCCCCGGCGCCCGAGCCGAGATCGAGCACCGTCTCGCCCTCGGCCAACTCGGCGACGGCGGTCGGGACCCCGCAGCCGAGCGAGGCATCGAGCGCCGCCTGTGGGAGCTCACCGGTGACCGACTCGCCGTACAGCGAGCCGCCGAACGCCCCGGTAGCGTCGGCGGGGCTGCACGCGAGCGACGCCGAACCGCAGCAGCCGGCGCTGTCCGGGGTTGCGGCTGCCCTCGCTGCCGCGGCGTACTTGTCGCGAACCGTCTCGCGGATATCGGTCAGCTCAGCCACTCGGACAGCTCCTTCAGCGCGTCGGGGATCACGTAGTAATAGGCCCACAGGCCCTCTCGCTCGGAGCCGACGATGCCGGCCTGGCGCAGCACCTTCAGGTGGTGCGAGACGGTCGGCTGCGAGAGCTCGAACAGCGGCACCAGCTCGCACACGCACACCTTGCCCGCGTGCTTGCGCAGCACGTCGACGAGCTGGAGGCGGACCGGGTCGCCGAGCGCCTTCGCGATCGCGGCCATTCGCACGGCCTGGCCGCGCTCGACGTCCGGGTAGACGACCGGCTCGCAGCAGGCGACGCCGGGCGGACGCTTGGTCTTCGGGGTGAGCTCCAGATCGATCACCATCGATATACAAATACCGATTGAACTGATGCTTGTCAATGCGTAGACTGCCGGTCTCGTCCAGTGTCCGGGAGGTCGATGATGCAAACGCGCATGCGCAGTCCGATGATCCGCAGCGCGGTCGAGGCGGCGACCGGCAGGCTTGCCTATCGGTTCCGCGGCGTCTTCTCGCGCGAGACGGTCGCCCAGTTCGTCCAGGACTCCTACGAGCAGCTCGGACAGCGCCCCAATGTCGCACCGCAGTTCCTGCCGATCTTCATCGAGCGGTTCGCGCGCGAGCGGCTGGAGGCGATGGCGCAGGCGCAGGGGCTGATCGCCAAGCAGCTGCCCGAGGTCCTGTTCGTGTGCGAGCACAACTCCGGACGCAGCCAGATCGCCGCCGCGTTCACGCACGAGCTCTCGAGCGGCCGGGTCGCGGTCCGCTCCGCCGGGTCGCGTCCACGCGAGCAGATCAACCCGGTCGTGGTTGAGGCGATGGGCGAGCTCGGGATCGACATCGGGATGCAGTTCCCCAAGCCGCTGACGACCGAGGTCGTGCAGGCGGCCGACGTCGTGATCACGCTCGGGTGCGGCGACGCCTGCCCGATCTACCCCGGCAAGCGCTACGAGGACTGGGAGGTGACCGACCCGGCCGACCAGCCGCTCGAGGTCGTGCGCCAGGTCCGCGACGAGATCCGCGCGCGCGTCACGACGCTGCTCGGCGAGCTCGGGATCGGAGCGAGACCTTGAGCCGGGTCGCCGTCGTCACGGACATCCACGGCAACCTCCCCGCGCTGCAAGCGAGCCTCGACGCGATCGATCGGCTCGGGATCGATCGGATCTACTGCGGCGGCGATCTCGTCGGCTACGGCCCGCACCCGAATGGGGTGTGCGAGCTGATCGAGGACCGCGGGATCCCGACGATCTACGGCAACTACGACTACGCGATCGCGCGCGAGCTCGACGACTGCGGATGCGCGTACGTCACCCAGCACGATCGCGAGCTCGGGCAGCAGTCGGTCGCCTGGACGCTCGCGAACACGAACCGGCGCTCCAAGGACTTCATGCGCGGGCTGCCGTTCGACCTGCGCTTCGAGCTCGGCGAGCACGCTGTCCACCTCGTCCACGGCTCGCCGCGGAAGGTCAACGAGTACCTGTTCGAGGACAAGCCGGCCAGCCTGTACGAGCGGCTCGCGGCCGCCGAGGAGGCGGAGGTGCTCGTCTTCGGCCACACCCACAAGCCGTGGATCCGCGAGCACGGCGGCGTCCTGTTCGTCAACTGCGGCTCGGTCGGCAAGCCGAAGGACGGCGACCCGCGGGCGGCGTTCGCGATCCTCGAGCTCGACGATCGCTCGCACGTGCGCGCCTCGATCGAGCGGATCCCCTATGACGCCGCGGCGGTCGCCCGCGAGCTCGAGGCGGCCGGCCTGCCGGGCGAGTACGCGCACAAGCTGGTCGCGGCGGCGTGAGCGGCCGGGATCGAAGCGCGGCGCGCGGCGGGCTCGCCCGGCGCCTGCTCGCCGAGCTGCTCGGCTCGGCGTTCCTCGCCGCGATCGTGATCGGGTCGGGGATCGCGGCGCAGCGGCTCTCCCCCGGCGCCACGGGCCTCGAGCTGCTCGAGAACTCGGCGGCGACCGCCGCCGGCCTGTTCGCGGTGATCCTGATGTTCGGCCCGGTATCGGGCGCCCACTTCAACCCGGTCGTGACGCTCGTCGACGCGAGCCTCGGCGGGCGCCCATGGCGCGAGGCGCTCGCGTACATCCCGGCGCAGGTCGGCGGCTGCAGCCTCGGCGCGATCGCCGCCAACGCGATGTTCGCGCTGCCGGCGATCAGCATCTCGGCCAAGCACCGGGCGACGGGCGCGCACCTGCTGGCTGAGGCGATCGCGACGCTCGGGCTCGCGCTCGTGATCTTCTCGCTGACGCGCACCCGGCGCGCGAACCTCGCGCCCGCGGCCGTCGGCGCGTACATCGGCGCCGCCTACTGGTTCACGAGCTCGACCAGCTTCGCGAACCCGGCGATCAGCGTCGGGCGCATGCTGTCGGCGACGTTCGCGGGCATCGCGCCCGCCTCGGTTCCCGGGTTCGTCGCCGCGCAACTGCTCGGCGGCGCGGCGGCGATCGCCGTGCTGCGGGTGCTTTACCCGGACCCATCCGACGGGGCGGCCACCGACCCGGTCCGGGTGGATCACGGAACCGTTCCGGCGCCGCTTGCAGTCCTGGCTACATCGACTATCGTCGATTGAAACGATGCTTCTCGATGTAGTGTCGCCAACGGCGCCGGACCTAGATCACGACGAAAGGAGGACCCGATGAAGATCGAGGTGTTCGACCCCGCGATGTGCTGCTCGACGGGAGTCTGCGGCCCGAGCGTGCCACCCGAGCTGGCGCGGTTCGCCGGAGACCTGGAGTGGCTCGCCGCCCAGGGCGTCACGGTGACCCGTCACAACCTCGCACACGAGCCACAGGCGTTCGTTGCGTGCGAACCGGCACGGGCGGCGCTCGCCGAGCGCGGTGAGCAGGCGCTGCCGCTGATCCTCGCCGACGGCCGCCGGGTGTCGGCAGGCCGCTACCCGGAGCGCTCGGAACTGGCCGGCTGGAGCGGCCTCGAGCCGTCGCACGCCCCCGTGTCCATCCCGCTTGCAGCACCCACCTCGGGCGGTTGCTGCGGGGGAGGCTGACCACCGATGCGCCCGCTCGCTCCGTTGCTCCTGCGGCCGACCCGCGTGCTGTTCTTCACGGGCAAGGGTGGGATGGGTAAGACCACGCTGGCGTGCGCCACCGCGGTCGGGCTGGCGCGCCGCGGCCGGCGGGTGCTGATCGTCTCGACCGATCCGGCCTCGAACCTCGACGAGGTGCTGGCCACCGAGCTCACGCAGCAGCCGCGGCCGATCGCCGGAATCGCCGGGCTCGACGGCGCGAACATCGATCCGGAGGCGGCGGCGCGCGACTACCGGGAACGCGCGGTCGGACCGTATCGCGGTCTACTGCCTGATTCCACGATCGAGAGCATGGAGGAGTCGCTGTCAGGTGCCTGCACGGTCGAGATCGCGGCGTTCGACTCGTTCGCCGCGCTGCTCGGCGACCCGACGGCGACGTCCGGCTACGACCACGTGATCTTCGACACCGCGCCGACGGGGCACACGCTGCGGCTGCTCGCACTCCCCGCCGCCTGGACGGGCTTCATCGACACCAACACCACCGGGGTGTCGTGCCTCGGGCCGCTCGCCGCGCTGCAGGACCAGCGCGAGCGCTACGCAGCGAGCGTCCGGGCGCTGAGCGACCCGGCCCTGACGACGCTCGTGCTGGTCGCGCGCCCCGAACGCACCGCGCTTGCCGAGGCCGAGCGCACGCGCGCGGAGCTCGCCGGCGCCGGGATGCGCCACCAGCTGCTGGCGCTCAACGGCGTGTTCGAGGCGGGCGCAACCGACGACGGCACCGCGCTGGCGCTGGCGCGACGTCAGGCCGAGGCGCTCGCCTCCCTGCCGGCCGCGCTCGGCGAGCTGCCGCGCGTGGAGGTGCCGCTGCTCGACTTCGCGCCGATCGGACCCGAGGCGCTCGCCCAGGTCCTCGACCCGGCGGCGTCCGCGCCGTCACCGTCGCAGGGCGAGGTCGAGGCGGCCGACTCGAGCACGGCGGCGGCAACGCTGCCGGAGCTGATCGACGATCTCGAGGCCGCCGGGCGCGGGGTGGTGATGACGATGGGAAAGGGCGGAGTCGGCAAGACCACGCTCGCCGCCGCGATCGCCACCGAGCTCGCCCGCCGCGGCCACCGCGTACACCTGTCGACCACCGATCCGGCCGCGCACGTGGCCGACGCGGTCGGCGACGGCGTACCCGGGCTGTCGGTCTCGCGGATCGACCCCGCCGAGCAGATCCGTCTCTACACCGAGCAGGTGATGGCCACAGCCGGGGCCGGGCTCGACGATCACGGCCGCGCGCTGCTCGAGGAGGACCTGCGCTCGCCGTGCACGGAGGAGATCGCCGTGTTCCGCGCGTTCGCCGACGTCGTCGCGCGCGGCCAGGACGGCTTCGTCGTGCTCGACACCGCCCCGACCGGTCACAGCCTGCTGCTGCTCGATGCGACCCAGTCCTACCACCGCGACATCGCCCGCGGCCTGTCCGAGGTCCCCGACGCGGTCGCGAACCTGCTGCCGCGGCTGCGCGACCCGGACTACACCCGGGTGGTGATCGTCACGCTGCCGGAGGCCACGCCGGTCCACGAAGCGGCTCGGCTGAGCGACGACCTGCAGCGCGCGGGAATCGTTCCCTACGCGTGGGTCGTCAACCAGAGCCTCGCCGCCGCCGGCGCGGAGCACCCGACGCTCGCCGCCCGCGCGGAAGCCGAGCACGCCTATGTGGCCGAGGTCGCGGAGCTCGCCCAACGCGTCGCACTCGTCGCCTGGCAAGCCGACGCGCCGGCCGGCAGCGCCGGACTTCAGGCCCTCCTCAGCAGGTAAACGTTCGGACTACCTGAACCTAACGCGCTATCCGCACCTTTCCACCCCTGCCGCCGTTTAGGCTCACAGCAGGCAATCACTGGGAAGGAGGACTGCCGATGGGAACGATCACTGCCGAGACGAAGATGCTCCACGAGCTCGACGAGGACGCCCGGCGCGCGTGGGCGGCCTACCGCGAGCGCACCCGCGCCTTGGACGGCGATGCCTATGAGTACGCTGAGCTCGAATCGTGGGCGATCCTCCAGCACGAGCTACGCCGGCTCGAGCGGCGCCGACGCCTGATCACCGACCCGCCCGCCTGACGGCAGCGCTCCGGGCGCGGACCCGCATCCGACCGGCGCGCCGGGCCGCCGTCCTCCTGCTCCCGTGCGCCGCGACCCTGGCCTCATGCGGCACCGCGGCGCGCCTGCGGCGCGCGAACAGTCCCGCTCCGCGCCTCGATCTCGCCGTCTACATCTCAGCGATCGGCGTTCGCGTCTCGCCCGCCACGGTTGGTGCCGGCGCGCTGTTGCTCGACATCGCCAACCAGTCCCCTGATCCGGTCACACTGACGGTCGCGCGGCGGAGCCGCCCCGGGTCGGCGGGCACCGGCCCGATCGGCGCAGGCGCCAGCACGCAGCTGAGCGTCGAGGTGTCCCCAGGGACTTACGAGATCGGTGCGACCCCCCGCCGCGCCACCGGCGGATCACACCCCCTGCCGGGCGCCGTCCTGCGGGTCGGCACCGCCAGGCCCAGCGGCGACAACGTGCTGCTGCGGCCCTGACGCGCGGTCGATTGCGGTAGTACCACGTGTTGCGTGTACGCAATCACTACCGACGTGCAATACTTGCGTGCGTGCAAGCAACGTTCTCAGAACAGGAAGCAATCAGGGCGGACGCGCTCGCCGCGGACCTCTACGCGTTCGTCGTGTTCCTGCACAAGAGCTGCACCACGGACCTGTTCGAGGCGCTCGGCGCAGCCGATCTGTCGCTCACCCAGGTGAAGGTGCTTCACCACCTGGAGGAGGCTGAGCAGCAGTCGTTGAAGGCGCTGGCGGAGCGGATTCCGGTCAGCGTCGCCGCGGCCAGCCGCGCGATCGACGACCTCGTCCATCGCGGATTCGTCGAGCGCCACGAAGACCCGGTCGACCGCCGGATGAAGCGGGTCCAGGTGACCACCGCGGGTCGGACGGTGAGCGTGCGGCTGGCCGCCGCGAGGCTGACCGGCCTCGAGCAGTTCGCCACATCCCTCGATCCACACGAGCGGGAGATCCTCGCGTCGGCGCTGCGCACGTTGCTGGCGCACGAGGAGATCGCCGCGTGCCGACCCATGGAGGCCTCGGAATGACCGGACGCATCCTCGCCCACCGGCACCGACTGATCAACGACGAGAACAGCCGCTGGTGGACGCTCGGAGCGATGTGCTTCGCGCTGTTCATGATCATGCTCGACAACACGGTCGTGAACGTCGCGTTGCCGTCGATCCAGCGCGATCTGAAGGCCTCGCTGTCCTCGCTCGAGTGGACCGTCAACGCCTACACGCTGACGTTCGCAGTGCTGCTGGTGACGGGCGGGCGGCTCGGCGACATCTTCGGGCGCCGGCGGATGTTCCTGTTCGGCGTGGCCGTGTTCGGGATCTCCTCCGCGCTGATCGGCTTCTCCTCGAGCGACACGATGCTCGTCGCGTTCCGCGCGGTGCAGGGGATCGGTGGCGCGTTCATGATGCCCGGGACGCTGGCGATCATCACGCAGGCGTTCCCGCCGGAGCAGCGGGGCACCGCGATCGGCACGTGGGCCGGGGTGAGCGCGCTCGCGCTCGCGATCGGGCCGGTCGTCGGCGGCTTCCTAACGCAGGACGTGAGCTGGCGGGCGATCTTCTTCATCAACCCGCCGATCGCGGTGATCGCGACCGCCGTGACGCTGTTCGCCGCCCGCGAGAGCCGCGACGAGACGGTCAGTCGACGGATCGACTTCGTCGGAATCGGGGCGCTGACGATCGGACTCACGGCGCTCGTGCTGGCGCTCGTCGAGGCCAACTCGTGGCACTGGGGCTCGGCCCGGGAGATCGCGCTGTTCGCCGTGGCGGCGGTGGCGCTGATCGGGTTCGTGGTCACCGAGCTGCGGGTACGCGCGCCGATGCTCGACTTCGCGTTCTTCCGCAGCCGGACGTCGGCAGGCGTCAACCTGGTCGCGTTCATCGTCACGTTCGCGATGTTCTCCGACTTCTTCTTCCTGACGCTGTACATGCAGAACGTGCTCGGCTACTCGCCGCTCGGGACCGGTCTGCGCTTCCTGCCGACCACGGTCGTGATCGTGCTGACCGGGCCGATCGCCGGGCGGCTGACCGACCGGATCGGGCCGCGCCCGCTCCTCACCGGGGGGCTCGTCGTGACCGCTGCCGCGATCTTCATCCAGTCGCGGATCACGATCCACAGCGGCTACGGACTGCTCGCACCCGGGTTCGTGCTGCTCGGGCTCGGGCTCGGGCTGGTGATGTCGCCGATGAGCACGGCCGCGATGAATGCCGTCGATCGCACCAAGGCCGGCGCCGCCTCGGGCGTGCTGTCGATGAGCCGGATGGTCGGCTCGAGCTTCGGCGTCGCCGTGATGGGCGCGATCGTCACGACGATCGGGCGCTCGCAGCTCACGACATCGCTGCCGAACCTGTCGTCGCACGCCCGCGACCGGATCGTCAGCGCGCTCGGCGCTGGGACGCTCCCCACCGGCGACCACGCCTCGCCCACGGTGGTGCACGCGGTCAAGAGCGCGTTCATCTCGGCGCTGGGAACGGGCCTCACGGTCGGCGCCGCCGTCACCCTGGTGAGCGCCATGATCGCCTGGGTGCTCGTCTCCCGGGTCACCCGCCAGCCGGCCCCCGCCGTCGCCGCCGAGCCCGCGGCCGAGCGCGTCCCGGCCTGAGTCCGGGGTCGGAGGCGGAGTTCTCGACTGGGCATCGCCCGGCCGCCTGTGGGCTGGCCGGGCGATGCCGCGCGAGCTGCGCGCCGCCTGCCTTCGGTCCCGTAGCATGGCTGCTCCAGCCATGCCGAGCAACGCGACAGACCGCCCGTGGCCATCGACCTGAGCCAGCCGGCACGCATCGACACCGAGCCCGGCACGCTGCCGGCGACGATGGCCGCGTGGGTGATCCGCGAGGAGCGCCAGGGCGAGCCGCTCGACGCCTTCCAGCTCGAGGAGATCGAGGTGCCCGAGCCGGGGGCGTTCGAGGTGATCGTGCGGGTGATGGCCGCCGGGGTCAACTTCAACAACGTGTGGGCGGCGCTGGGCGAGCCCGTCGGCGTCTGGCGCTACGGCGACCACCCGCGCTGGGGTCACCACATCGGCGGCTCGGACGCCTCGGGCGTCGTCTGGAAGGTCGGCGAGGGGATCACGCGCTGGCAGCCCGGCGACGAGGTCGTGATCCACTGCAACCAGGCCTCCTACGAGGATCCGGAGGTCCACGGGCTCGACCCGCTGGCCGCCCCGTCGCAGCAGATCTGGGGGTACGAGACGACCTGGGGGTCGTTCGCCCAGTTCTGCAAGGTCCAGGCTCAGCAGCTGCTGCACAAGCCGAAGCAGTTGAGCTGGGAGGAGGCCGCCGCTTACGGGCTGACGTACTTCACGGCCTACCGGATGCTGATCGACCGCTGCAACCTGCAGGCCGGGCACCGCGTGCTCGTCTGGGGCGCCGCCGGCGGGCTCGGGGTGTTCGCCACGCAGCTGTGCGCGATGTCCGGCGCCGACTCGCTGGGGGTGGTGTCGAGCGAGGAGAAGGGCGAGCTCGTCAGGCAGCTCGGCGCGATCGCGTACATCGACCGCAGCGAGTTCGACGGGATGATGCGCCGCGGCGGCGAATCGGACGAGCAGGAGGCAGCGCGCTTCAGGGAGTCGCGGCGGTTCTGCAAGCGCGTCGAGGAGCTGCTCGGCGGGCCGCCGGACATCGTCTTCGAGCACGTCGGCCGGGCCACCTTCCCCACCTCGGTGCTGTCGGTCAGGCCGTTCGGAAAGGTCGTGATCTGCGGCGCGACCTCCGGCTACCAGCTCGACTTCGACGTCCGCTACCTGTGGATGCGCCAGAAGGAGATCATCGGCTCGCACTTCGCCAACGC
>DAHUYL010000149.1 GCA_027315255.1 Solirubrobacterales bacterium
CTGGTGCGCCGGCGCCTACGTCGGGCGCGTCGTCGAGACGATCAGGCCGGCGTGCGGACCGGGGATCCTCGGTACGACCGAGGCCTGCCCCATGTACATCGCGCTCGCGCCGATCGGCGACTTCAGCTTCACCGTCGCCCGCTGACCGCGCCTGGGAGCCCGCGCCTGGGAGCCCGCGCCTGGGAGCCCGCGCCTGGGAGCCCGGCGGCCGGGCGGACGGCCGTGCGAGCTAGTGCCGGACCGGCGAGCCATGGGATCATGGTCCGGTGGACTTCATCCTGCCGAACGGCGACCGGCTGGCGCTGGCGGACGGAGCGACGGGCGCCGACGCGGCGGCCGCGATCGGCGCCGGCCTCGCCCGGGCCGCCCTGGCCGTCAAGGTCGACGGCACCACCCTGGACCTGGCTCGCCCGCTCGCCGCCGCCGGGGGTGACGGCCCGGCGCGACTCGAGATCATCACCGAGCGATCCGGCGCGGAGGCGCTCGAGCTGATCCGGCACGACACCGCCCACGTGCTCGCGGCGGCGGCGATGGACCTCTACCCGGGCGTGAGGATCTCGATCGGGCCGCCGATCGAGCACGGGTTCTACTACGACTTCGAGTTCCCCGCCGGGGTCAGCCTGAGCGAGGCGGACCTGCCCGCGCTGGAGGAGGCGATGCGCCGCCACATCGCGGCCGACGAGCAGTTCCGGCGTGAGGATGTGCCGGTCGCGGCAGCGCGCGAGCGGTTCCTGGCCGAGGATCAGCCGTACAAGGTCGAGCTGATCGACGACATCGCCTCCCAGACGGGCGCAGGCACGGTCTCGCTGTACACGAACGGGCCGTTCACCGACCTGTGCCGCGGCCCGCACGCGCCGAGCACGAAGCGGATCAAGGCGTTCAAGCTGCAGTCGGTCGCGGGCGCCTACTGGCGAGGCGACTCCAGCCGCCAGATGCTTACGCGCGTGTACGGGACGGCGTTCTTCTCGCAGAAGGAGCTCGACGAGCACCTCGACGCGCTCGAGCGGGCACGCCAGAACGACCATCGCCGGCTCGGGCCGCAGCTGCGGATGTTCACGTTCTCGGAGGTCTCACCCGGGGCAGCGTTCTGGTTGCCGCGCGGCACCGAGGTGTTCAACTCGCTGGTCGCGCTGAGCCGGGAGATGGGGCGCGACCGTGGCTATGCGGAGGTCAAGACGCCGCTGCTGTACGACCGGGCGCTGTGGGAGACCTCCGGGCACTGGGAGAAGTACGCGGAGAACATGTTCGTGACCGAGTACGAGGAACGCGCGATGGCGCTGAAGCCGATGAACTGCCCCGGGCACGCGCACCTGTACGCGCTCGAGCGCCACTCCTACCGTGAGCTGCCGATCCGCTATTCGGAGCCAGGGCTGCTCCACCGTCGCGAGCCGAGCGGGACGTTGCACGGGCTGCTGCGCGTCCGCCACTTCGCGCAGGACGACGCCCACGTGTTCTGCACCGAGGAACAGGTGCAGCAGGAGGTGGGGGCGTGCATGGACTTCGCGCTGGCCACCTACGAGGTGTTCGGCATCGACGTCCGGCTCGAGCTGTCGACCCGCCCCGAGGTCCGGATCGGCTCGGACGAGCTGTGGGACAAGAGCGAGGCGGCGCTCAGGCAGTGGCTCGAGGAGCGCGGGCTCGCGTACGACCTCAACGCCGGCGACGGCGCCTTCTACGGCGCGAAGATCGACATGCACATGACCGATTCGCTCGGCCGCTCCTGGCAGCTCGGCACCGTCCAGGTCGATTTCAACATGCCCGAGCGGTTCGGCCTCACGTACACCGGCGCCGACAACGCCGAACACCAGCCGGTCATGATCCACCGTGCGCTGATGGGCTCCTACGAGCGGTTCATCGGGATCCTGCTCGAGCACTTCGGCGGCGAGCTGCCGGTGTGGCTGGCGCCGGTGCAGGCGATCGTGCTGCCGATCTCCGAGCGCCACGTCGACTACGGGCGGAGCGTCGAGGCCGCGCTCGCCGCTGCCGGGATCAGGGCGGAGCTCGACGACCGCGGCGAGTCCGTCGGCCGTCAGATCCGCGACGCCGAGCTGCGCAAGGTCCCGTTCATGCTGGTCGTCGGCGACCGCGAGGCCAAGGCCGGCGAGGTCGGGGTTCGCGAGCACCGCCGCGGCGACGTCGGCTCGGCCCCGGTCGATGAGCTCCTGCGGCGGATCGCCCAGCTGATCGAAAGCCGCTCCCTGGCGTGATCGAGCGTCGCTATACTCACTGACGTTGATCCGAGCGACTCTTTTCACACGGCGCGGCGCCGCTTGACGCCACGCCGTCAACGCAGCTAGTGCCGGTCCCTCGCAGGTTCGACCGGCGCCCGCCGGAGCGCGACCAGACCCGGATCAACGACCGTATCCGGGTGCCCGAGGTCAGGCTCGTGGGGGATGACGGCAAGCAGATCGGGGTCGTGAAGACGCCCGAGGCGCTGGCGTACGCGCAGGAGCGCGATCTGGACCTGGTCGAGGTCGCCCCGGACGCGCGCCCGCCCGTCTGCCGCGTGCTCGACTACTCGAAGTACAAGTACGAGCAGGCCCAGAAGCAGAAGGCCGCCCGCAAGCACCAGCAGCAGATCACGATCCGCGAGATCAAGTTCCGCCCGAAGATCGCGCAGAACGACTACGACACGAAGAAGGGCCACGTCCAGCGCTTCCTGCTCGGCAGGGACAAGGTCAAGGTCACGATCATGTTCCGTGGCCGCGAGGTGATCCACCCCGAGCGCGGCGTGGCGCTGCTCGACCGCCTCGCCGGTGAGCTGTCGGAGATCGCCGTGATCGAGCAGACCCCGCTGCAGGACGGGCGCAACATGACGATGATGCTCGCCCCGAGCAAGTCCGTGCTCGCCGCAGAGGGCCAGAACGACACAGACCACGGCCAGGCGACAGCCCCTGCCAAGAGCTCCCGCCGCGACCGCGAAGCGGCCTCGCACAACGGCACAGCGACAGCTGAACCGCCCGACCCGGACACAGCAGCAGCTACGAACGAGCCTCACGTGCCCGACCCAGCTGCGCCCGACCCAGCTGCGCCCGAGCCGCCGAACGGCAACTCACCTCAGGCGAAGAGCAGTTAACCAGAGCGGGTGGGGGTCCCTCGGGGCGGCAAACCGAGGGACCCCCACCCGCGATCTGCTTTACTGGACGACCCGAGATGCCCAAGATGAAGACCCATTCCGGTGCCAAGAAGCGGTTCAAGCTGACCGCGACTGGCAAGGTCAAGGCGAGACACGCCTTCTCGACGCACATCCTCGAGAAGAAGTCCGCCAAGCGCAAGCGCGGCTTCAGCAACCCGGTGATCCTTTCCGACCACGACCAGGGCCGCGTGAAGACGCTGCTCGGGGCGAAGAAGGGCTGAGCGCATGTCCAGGGTGAAGCGCTCGGTCCACGGTCGCAAGAAACGCCGCACGACGCTCGAGCTGGCGAAGGGCTACCGCGGCGACGCGAGCCGGCACTACCGCGCGGCCAAGGAGGCCGTGCTGAAGGCCGACCAGTACCGCTACCGCGATCGCCGCAACCGCAAGCGCGACTTCCGGCGGCTGTGGATCACCCGGATCAACGCCGGCGCACGGCAGCACGGGCTGTCCTACTCGCAGTTCATGCACGGACTCGGGCTGGCCGGTGTCGAGCTCGACCGCAAGGTCCTCGCCGACATCGCCGTTCGCGATGCCGACACGTTCCGACGTTTCGCCGAGCGCGCCCGAGAGGCGCTTGCCGCCGGCTGAGCGATCGAGCCGACAGCAAGCACCGCCCCCCGGGCGCCGCTCCTAGAGGACGGCGCCCTTTTTCGTGCACGAGGACCCCCCCGATGACCCCGATCACCAGCTCCCACAACGACAAGCTCAAGGAGATCCGCAGGCTCAACGCCCGCCGCCGCGAGCGCGAGCGCACGCGGCGTTTCGTCGCCGAGGGCGAGGATCTGCTCGCCGCCGCCGACGCCCACGGCTGGGTGGCGCTCGAGCGCTACGCAGCCGCCGGCAGCGGCCTCGACGGCGTCGAGGTGGTCCCCGAGCTCCTCGCCGGAGCTTCGGAGCTCGGGTCGGGGACGCGCACGCTCGCCGTGTACGAGGAGCGCTGGATCCAGGCGCCGCCAGGCCCGCTGTGCGTGTACCTGCACGGCGTCCACGATCCGGGCAACGTCGGCGCCGTCCTGCGCTCGGCGGAGGCGTTCGGTGCCAGCTGCGTCGCGCTCGGCCCAGAGTGCGCCGATCCCTACGGCCCGAAGGCCGTTCGTGCGAGCATGGGCGCGATCTTCGCCGTGCCGGTCGTGCACGCGAGCCCGGCCGAGCTGCCGGGGCTGAAGATCGCGCTCGACGCCCACGCGCGGCGTCCACTCGCCGACGTGTGGCGTGACCACGCTCCGGTCAAGGCGATGAGGCACCCGCCCGCGTTCTCGATCCTGATCGGCGCCGAGCGCGCCGGGCTCGCTCCAGACGTGCTCGCGACCGCCGACGAGACCGCGTGCATCCCGATCGCGACCGAATCGCTCAACGCTGCGATGGCCGCGACCGTCGCGCTGTACGAGCTGACGCGG
This sequence comes from Solirubrobacterales bacterium, assembly GCA_027315255.1. Lineage (GTDB taxonomy): Bacteria > Actinomycetota > Thermoleophilia > Solirubrobacterales > Solirubrobacteraceae > Palsa-465. The sequence continues at coordinate 4,534 of DAHUYL010000149.1, forward strand.
GCACGTAGGATCAGCGCCGCACGATGAGCCTCGCCGATCGAATCGAGCAGCTGAAGGCCGGCGGCCAGGCGGCGATCGCCGCAGCGACGAGCACGGCGGCACTGGACCAGGTCCGGATCCAGTTCCTCGGGCGCAGGGCCGAGCTGCCGAACCTGCTGCGCGGGGTCGCACAGCTGGCGCCCGAGCAGCGCGGCGCCGTCGGCAAGGCGGCGAACGAAGCCCGCAGGCAGCTCGAGCAGGCGATCGAGCAGAAGCTCGAGCAGCTGGCCGCCGCCGAGCTCCAGCAGAGACTCGAGCAGGACAAGCTCGACATCACGCTCCCCGCCGACCCGCTCCCGGCGCTTGGGCGACTGCACCTGATCACCCGCACCCGTCGCGAGATCGAGGACGTGTTCGTCGGCCTCGGGTTCAAGGTCGTCGAGGGGCCCGAGGTCGAGCGCGTGTACTACAACTTCGACGCGCTCAACGTCGCGCCGACCCACCCCAGCCGGTTGACGACGGACACGTTCTACGTCGAACCGGCAACGGACCTGTTCGACCCCCAGACCCAGCTGCTGCGCGTCCACACCTCGCCCATGCAGATCAGGGCGATGGAGAGCCAGCCGCCGCCGATCTTCCTGATCGTTCCGGGCCGCGTGTACCGGCCCGACAGCGACGCCACGCACACGCCCCAGTTCCACCAGATCGAGGGTCTCGCGATCGACGAGGACATCACCCTGGCCGACCTGAAGGGCACGCTCGAGACGTTCGCGAGGGCGATCTTCGGGCCCGAGCGCGAGATCCGCCTGCGGCCGCACTTCTTCCCGTTCACCGAGCCGAGCGTCGAGGTCGACGTGTCCTGCTTCAACTGCTGCGGCGGCATCACAGCCGACGGCGAACGCTGCCCGCTGTGCAAGGGGACGGCCTGGATCGAGATCCTGGGTGCCGGGATGGTCGACCCGAACGTGCTCCACCACGTCAAGCACAACGGCTACTCCCCCGAGCAGGTCCAGGGGTTCGCGTTCGGGATCGGGATCGAGCGGATCGCGATGCTCAAGCACGGCGTGCCCGACCTGCGGCTGCTGTACGACAACGACGTCCGCTTCCTGGAGCAGTTCGCCTGATGCGCGTCCCGCTCGAATGGCTGCACGAGTACTGCAGGCCGGATCTGACGGCGCACGAACTGGCGCACCGGCTGGCGCTGACCGGCACCGAGGTCGAGCGCGTGGAGCACCACGGCGTCGCGGCGACCGACCACTTCGTCGTCGGGCACGTGCTCGAGCGTCGCAAGCACCCTGACGCCGACCGCCTCAGCGTCTGCATGGTCGACGTCGGCCGCTCGACGCCGTCTCAGATCGTGTGCGGCGCCCCGAACGTCGCCGCCGGTCAAACGGTCGCGGTCGCCCGGCCCGGGGGGATCATGCCCGACGGCACCCAGCTCGCAAAGCGTCACCTGCGGGGCCAGACCTCGGACGGGATGATCCTCGCCGAGGACGAGCTCGCGATCGGCACGGACCACGACGGGATCCTCGTTCTCGACGGCGACCTCGCGCCGGGAACGCCGCTCGACACCGTCCTCCCGATCGCGACCGACGTGCTGGTGCTCGAGATCACGCCGAACCGGCCGGACTGCCTCGGCATCTACGGGATCGCGCGGGAGGTCTCGGCCGCGACCGGCGCGCCGCTCGAGCCGCCGCCGTGGCAGGCGGACCCCGGCACGCCCGGGCCGCTCGACGGGGTCGAGATCGCCAACCACGAGGCCGGCCCGACCCTGAACCCGCGCTTCACGGCCAGGATCTTCGACGGCATCCGAATCGGGCCGAGCCCGCTGTGGCTGAAGGCGCGGTTGATGGCCGCCGGCCAGCGTCCGATCTCGAACGTCGTCGACGTGACCAACTACGTGATGCTGCTGACGGGCCAGCCGATGCACGCGTTCGACCTCGAGCGGGTCGCGGGCGCCCGGCTCAACATCCGCCGCGCGAAGCGCCGGGAGCAGGTGCAGACGCTCGATGGCCAGACGCGCACGCTCGATCCGCAGATGGTCGTGATCGAGGACGGCGCCGGGCCGACGTCGATCGCCGGCGTGATGGGCGGCGCCCGCTCCGAGGTGAACGACGGCACGACCACGGTGCTGTCCGAGGTGGCGACCTGGAACGGTCCGAACATCCATCGCACGGAGCTCGAGCTCGGGCTGCGCAGCGAGGCGTCGGCGCGGTACGAGAAGCAGCTCCAGCCAGAGCAGGCGATGTGGGCCCAGACGGTCGCCACGCGGCTGTTCATCGACGTCTGTGGGGCGCGCGTGCGGCCCGGAACGATCGATCTCGGCGGCCCGGGGCCCGCGCCACAGCGGATCCACCTGCGGGACGCGCGCGTCGCCGGCGTGCTCGGCGCCGAGGTGCCGCGCGAGCGCTCGCGGGCGCTCCTGACCGCGCTCGGGTTCGAGACGACCGAGGCCCGCGACGGGCTCGAGGTCGCCGTTCCCGACTTCCGGCGTGCCGATGTCACGCGCGAGGCCGACCTGATCGAGGAGGTCGCGCGGATGCACGGCCTCGAGCATCTGCCCGCCACCTTGCCGTCCCGCCGCCACGCCGTCGGGGCGCTGACCGCGCGCCAGCGGCTGCGCCGGCGGGCGTCCGACGAGCTGGTCTCGCTCGGGCTGCACGAGGTCGTCGGCTGGAGCTTCGCCGGGCCGGAGCTGCACGAGCGGCTGGGCCTTGCCGGGCACGACGCGGTCGTGCTGGCGAACCCGCTGTCGAGCGAGCTGTCGGAGCTGCGCACGACGCTGCTGGGATCGCTGCTCGACATCGCGCGCCGCAACCGCGCCCATGGGATCGGGGCGCTGCGGCTGTTCGAGGCGGGCGCGGTCTACCTGAAGGGCACAGGCGGCGAGCTTCCCGCGGAGCCCTACCACCTGGCGGCGCTCCTGTCCGGCCCGATCAGGCGTCCGAGCTGGCGTGAGCCGGCGCCGCCGGCCGCCGACTTCTTCGCGGCCAAGGGCGCGCTCGCGGCCGTGCTAGACGGCCTCGGCGTTCCGTGGGAGGCACGGCCGGCGCCACACGGGTTCCTGCACCCGGGACGCAGCGCCGAGATCGTGATCGGCGAGGCGTCCGTCGGCTGGCTCGGCGAGCTGCACCCGCAGGTCGCAGCCGCGTGGGACATCGACGAGACCATCGCCGCGTTCGAGCTCGATCTC
>DAHUYL010000170.1 GCA_027315255.1 Solirubrobacterales bacterium
GCATCGCGGGCTGAAGCGGCAACCAACCGCTGTCGAAAGCGAACTGCCGGAGCGTCCGACCGCAGCGGTCCCACCGGCGTCCGATCCCGCGTCGAGCTGCCGGCCGAGACGGTCCGGATCGGGCGCGGCCGACACGAGCAGCTGGGTGTAGGGGTGCGCCGGTTGCTGTGTCAGCGCCTCTGACGGGCCCCGCTCGACGATCTCGCCTGCGTACATCACGAGCGTCTCGTCGGCGAAGTATCGGGCCGAGGCGATGTCGTGGGTGATGTAGAGCACGGCGAGGTCGTAGCGGAAGCGGAGCTGGTCGATGAGGTCGAGCACACCGAGGCGGATCGACACATCGAGCATCGAGACGGGCTCGTCGGCGAGCAGTACGCGGGGTCGGACTGCCAGCGCGCGGGCGATCGCGACCCGCTGGCGCTGTCCGCCGGAGAGCTCGTGCGGGAATTTCGGGAGGTACTGGTCGGGCGGGGTCAGGCGGACGTCCTCGAGCAGCTGCGCCGCCTGCTCGGCGGCGCCGTCTCGGCCGCTCGCCCGGCGGTGGATGCGAACCGGTCGCTCGAGGTGGTAGCGCACCGTATGCACGGGGTTGAGCGAGCCGAACGGATCCTGGAAGACCATCTGCACGCTGCTCTTGTAGCTCCGGAAGGACGAGCGGGCGGTGGGATTGACCTCGACGCCGTCGAGCAGGATCTGGCCGCCCGTCGGACGCTCCTGGCCGGCGAGCAGCTTCGCTACGGTCGACTTGCCGGATCCGCTCTCGCCGACCAGCGCGACGATCACACGGGGGCGCAGCGCCAGCGAGACGTCGCGCGCAGCGGTCAGGCGGACGCTGTGCCGGCCCCTCGAGATGCGGTACTCCTTGACGAGGGCTCGGGCCTCGAGCGCGGGCGTGCCCGGTGGGGGCGGACTGAGCCGAGTGCGGTCCACCGCTCGCAGGGGCACGGGGCCGCGACCGTTGTCGCCGACGCTGCGGGCAACGCTCATGTTCTTGCCTCAGCACTGCTCGGCGCGGGCGCTCCGGCGCTCGCGGCAAGGTCCTCGGCGGAGACGAACGGGCAGGCGGTCAGGTGGTCGGGCGAGTGGGGCACGAGTCGGGGGCGCATGTCGATCTGCAGGCACGCGTCAGTCGCGAACGAGCAGCGCGGCGCGAATGGGCACCCTGGGGGCAGGCTGCGCAGATCCGGCGGCGACCCCGCGATCCCGGCCAGCGCCCGCCGCGGTCCGTGCACGCTCGGGAACGAGCCCAGCAGACCGTGGGTGTATGGGTGTGCGGTGCGATCGCGGATGTCCACCGCCGTCGCCAGCTCTACGAGCTGTCCCGCGTACATGATCATGATGCGGTCAGCGATCTCGAGCAGCAGCGAGAGGTCGTGCGTGATGAACAGCATCGCGAAGCCGAGCTGTGTACGCAGATCGGCGATCTGAGCGAGGATCTCGCGCTGGACGACCACGTCGAGCGCGGTCGTCGGCTCGTCCATGATCACGATCTCCGGATCGACCGCGAGCGCCATCGCGATCATCACGCGCTGGCGCATCCCGCCGGACAGCTCGTGGGGGTAGCTGCGCAGGCGCTCGCGCGGGATGCCGACGAGGTCGAGCAGCGACTCAAGGCGCTCGTGCTTGGCGTCGCGGGCGAGGGGCAGGTGCGCGTCGATCACGTCGCCCAGCTGATCACTGACCCGCAGCACCGGGTTCAGTGCGTTCATCGCACTCTGGAAGACGATTGCGATCTCGCGCCATCGCAACGCGCGCAGCTCCCGTGGCTGGAGGTCGAGCACCTCGACGCCGCCCTCGCCGACGCGCCTGCCACGGTAGGTGACACGCCCTGAGGTGATCACCGCGGGTGGACGCAGCAGACGGACGGCACCCAGCGCGAGCGTTGACTTCCCCGAGCCGCTCTCACCGGCGAGACCGACCACCTCACCGGGGGCGAGCGAGAGGTCAACGTGGCGAACCGCTCCAACATCGCCGCTTCGCGACTGGTAGCTGACCGAAAGATCCCGGATCTCGAGTACCGGCTCCGTGCCCGCGCGCGGGTCGCCCGACTCGACGCTCTTGACCGAGGGGCTCATGCAAGCACCTGCTCCCGTGCCACCGGCGTGGGTTCGGTCGGCCGCACATGCCTTCGACCGTGCACGCTTCGCTTGCCGGCGGTGTCGCGCAGGCGCGGGTTGCCGAGCTCGTCGAGGCCGAAGTTCAAGAGCACGAGACTCATCCCGAGCAGCGCCACGGTCACGCCGGGCGCCACGTACCACCACCACCAGCCACTCTCGACCGCACCCTGGCTCTGAGCCCAGTAGAAGATCACCCCGAGGCTGTCGATGTTCGAGATGTTGGCGATGCCGACGAACGCCAGCGCGACCGAGGTGAGAATCGCGTACAGCGCGGTGCCGATGAAGCTCGCAGCGATCAGGGACACCTCGTTGGGGATGATCTCGAAGACGATGATCCGCCAGGCGCGCTCGCCCGTCTCGCGCGCTGCCATCACGTAATCGCGGCGGCGCAGCGCGAGCGTTTGAGCCCGGATCACGCGCGCGCCCCAGGCCCATCCGAGGACGCTCAGCACGACCGCGGTCGGTAGCTCGCCCGAACGCGGCAGGTAACCGAGCAGCACGATCAGCAGCGGCAACGCCGGGAGCACAAGGAACACGTTTGCGACGAGCATCAGGATTTCGTCGGCCGCACCGGCCAGGTAGCCGGCGGTGACGCCGACGACGACAGACAGGATCGTTGCGAACGTTGCGGTGAGCAGTCCGAGCAGGACCGTCGAGCGGATTCCGACGAGCACCTGTGAGAACACATCACCGCCGTCGTTCGTCGTCCCGAACAGGTGGTGAATACTCGGCCCGGTCGCCCCGCTTGCGTTCGGGTTGGTCGCATTCGAGTCGAACGGGGCAAGGGTGGGGCCGAAGATCGCAAGGAACACGTAGATCCCAAGGATCAGGGCCCCGACCTTCGCCTTGAGCGGCAGGTTCCGCCAGATCGAGCGCAGCCGCATTGACTTGACTCCGATCCTCGGATCCAAGGCCGCCGTCGGGACCGCCACCGACATCAGTAGGCCTCCTGCGTGCGGGTGCGCGGGTCGGCGAGGACGTACACGACGTCAGCGAGCAGGGACGCGAGCAGGACCGCGAACGAGATCGTCAGAAAGATCCCTTGGAGCAGCGGGAAGTCGTCGTTCGTGACCGCGTTGTAGAGGGTTAGGCCGACGCCTGGATAGGAGAAGACGATCTCCATCACGAGCGCGCCGGCGACCACGAAGCCGATTGCGAGCGCGAAGCCGGCGATGTTGGGAAGCATCGCGTTGCGGGCCGCGTACGTGAAGATGATCCGCCGCGACGAGAGTCCTTTCGCTTGCGCGGCGAGCACGTAGTCCTCGCCAATCGTCGTGATCATCACGTTGCGCATCTGCAGCATCCAGCCGGCGAACGAGGTGAGCACGATCGTCGTCGCCGGCAGGATCGAGTGGACGATCGCGCTGGAGATGAAGGTCCAATTCCAGCTCGGTACGAGACCGAGGCTGTAACCGCCGCCGTACGGGAACCAATGAAGGTTGACCGAGAAGATCTCGATCGACAGCAGCGCGATGAAGAAATACGGCGTCGCCTGCAGGAACGTGAAGCCCGGAAGTGCCTGGTCGAGCCTCCCGCCACGACGCCACGCCGCGAGCATGCCGAGTCCGGTGCCGAGCACGAAGCTGAGGACCGTTGCAGTGCCGACGAGCGCCAGCGTCCAAGGCACTGTCTGCGACAGAACCGTTGTCACCTTGGCCGGGTACTCGCCGACCGAGATGCCGAGGTTGCCCTGCAGGATGTTGCCGAGGTAGGCCCAGTACTGGTGCAGCAGGCTTCCCTGGTGGCCGAGCCCGAATTCAATGCTCAGCGTCCTCGCCGCGTCCGGCGGCAGTGACGGGTACTTGCCGAGCAGCACCTGCACGGCGTTGCCAGGCATCAGCCTCGGAATGAAGAAGTTGACGGTGATCGCGGCCCACGCCGCAACCACATAGAACGCCAGACGGCGGAGGATGAACCTCAAATGTCCTCTTCCCTCGAAAGCCCAGAACGGCCAAATCCATACCGGTGCCGCGCCAAGCGCGGTGCCGGTCATCTTCCGAAATCGCGCCGGTAACGTTACCGGAACGTATCGCACGTTGTCAACTGCCGTCAGGCACATTCAGTATGAGCCCTGGCATGCATCCATGGCTTTCCACGGACTGTGCGGTCCGCAGACGCTCGAAATCCGGGCGGATCTACGACGGGATTCCGGGCAATTCGGCGACTTGCGCCGCCGAAAGCGATCCTGTAACGTTTCGGTCATGGTCGTTGAAACGGACCGAGACGGAAACGGGCGGACGCGGCTGACGATTCGCCAGGTGGCGGATCTGGCCGGTGTCTCCACCGCGACCGTCTCGCGCGTGATCAACGGGCGCGCCGACGTCTCGGAGCGCGCTCGTCAGGCGGTCATGCGCGTCGTCCGCGAGTACGGCTACACGACCAACCGCACCGCCCGCGGGCTCTCGGCCGGGCACACCGGCCTCGTCGGCGTGACGCTGCCGATTCTCCACCACTCGTACTTCTCGGTGATCATCGACGGGGCTGCCGAGGCGCTGTACGAGCACGACATGCGGATGGTCCTCTGCCCAACCCACCACGAGCACGAGCGCGAGGTGACGCTGCTCGAGCGGCTGATGCAGGGGACCACCGACGGCGCGCTGTTGATCCTGCCGGAGGAGTCGGGCGACGAGCTCTCGACGCTGACCGCGCATGGCTACCGGTTCGTGATCATCGATCCGCTACGGCCGATCGGCGAGCGCGTCCCGATGGTCTCGGCGGCCCACTCGTCGGGCGCTGGCGAGGCGGTCGAGCACCTGCTGGCGCTGGGGCACCGCCGGATCGGCGCGATCACCGGTCCGAGCGGCTGGATCGCGACCGAAGAGCGGCTGCGCGGCTATCGGGGCGCGCTCGCGGCGGTCGGCGTGATCCCGGATCCGTCGCTCGAGGTCGAATCCGACTTCCACGCGGTCGGCGGCCAGCTGGCCGCCCAGCAGCTGCTCGACCTCCCCGACCCGCCAACCGCGATCTTCGCCTTCAACGACATGCTCGCGATCGGCGTCATGCAGGTCGCCCGCGCCCGCGGCCTGCAGGTGCCCGGAGACCTCTCCGTGGTCGGTTTCGACGACACCTTCGAAGCCTCGATCGTCACGCCGACGCTGACGACGGTCCGGCAGCCGCTGGCCGAGATGGGGCGGATGGCCGTCTCGCAGCTCGTCCGCCTGCTGGCCGGGCAGCGGATCGAGGCCCTCCACGTCGAGCTCGGCACGAGCCTCGTCGTGCGCGAGTCGACGGCGCCGCCCCGGCGCTGAGGCTCCGACTCGAGGCCTTCACGTGTGGTCTGGTGCGGCCCACCAGCGACCAGATCGCCCAATTGCGTCCACCAAGCCGCGCCGGCGCGCTCGGAGGCTGTTGGCAGCGTGCCGACCGACGCCTGCAAGGAGCGCAGGCTTGTGGCGTGACGGTCTCGAGCGTGCGCTGTCGCAGACCGGCTGCGTTCCCCGCTGCCAGGACGGTCATCCCCGGCGCACGGCGACGCGAGCCACGCGCGAGTGCCGTGAGTCAGACGGAGGCCCGCAGCGCCTGGGCGAGGTCGCCGCGCTGCTCGACCTTGACGTCGCCGAGCCCGAGCCAGGTGGCGGTCAGCCACAGCTCGGCGGCCAGCTCGCGAGCGATCGGCGCGCGGCCGAACGACTCACGCGTGCCAGACGCACCGGGCACGGGCCTGCGCTCGGCGTGATCGCCCGCGACCGCAGGTTCGGCGAAGGCGCCGCGCACTCGTAGCACGCCCGACTGGCGGTCGGACTTCAGGTCCACCCGCGCGACCAGCCGGTCGCCGAGCAGGAACGGCAGCACGTAGTAGCCGTGGATCCGCTTGTGCGCCGGTGTGTAGATCTCGATCCGGTAGCTGAAGTCGAACAGCCGCTCGGTGCGGGGCCGGTGCCAGATCAAGGAGTCGAATGGCGAGAGCAGCGCACGCGCGGCGATCCGCCGCGGCCGCCGTGCCCCGGGCCACGCGTATGCGGGAGCGCTCCAGCCATCAACCGAAGCGGGCAGCAGCTCTCCCGCCTGGACCAGCTCGCTGACGCGCGCCTTGGAGGCAGCCCGTGGCAGCCGGAAGTAGTCGCCCAGGTCGGGCTCGGTGGCGACCCCGAGCGCGGCCGCGGCGATCCGCACGAGTTCGCGCTGGGCGTCCTCCGGCGCCGGGGTCGGCGCTGCCAGAACCTCGGCTGGGAGCACCCGCTCGGGCAGGTCGTAGAGCCGCTCGAACGCTGCGCGCCCCGCGGCTGCCACCTGGCCCGTGAAGAACAGCCGCTCGAGCGCGCGCTTGCCGTCGTGCCAGTTCCACATCTGGCCGGGGCTCCGCTGCGTCCGTTCTCCACCTGTTGCCCCGGCCCGGATCGGGCCCTCGCGGGCAACCAGCGCGAGCGTCGCTTCGACGAGCTCCGGCCGGTCGCGCCAGATCCGAACCATCGAGCCCCAGGCGTACTCGTCGACGCCCGCCATCCGCCAGCGAAGCAGTGGCAGCAACTCCGCGGGGATCAGCGACGCCTCGTGCGCCCAGTATTCGGTGAACGCGCGGATCGTCGGCCGCTTGCGTGCGTGACCTGGCTGCGTGCTCGGCTGCGTCGTCGAGGCGCGACTGCCGTCGTGGCCGGCGAGCCGGTCGAGGATCGCCTGCTCGTAGGGCCCGAGACGCGCGAACACCGGCAGGTAATGGGAGCGGCAGAAGACGTTCACCGAGTCGAGCTGGAGCAGCCCGAGGCGGCGGATCAGCGACGCGATCTGCCTGGCGCCGGGTGGCCGCGCCGGGCGTGGGCGGTCGAACCCCTGGGCCGCGAGCGCGATCCGCCGGGCCGCGGCCGCGCTCAGATGCAGCGGCTGGGCGCGCTGACGCCGCCCGTCGTGGTCCGCTGCCGCCGGTGCATCCGCCGCTCGAGGCGCGCGGTGCGCCATCAGAGGCGGACGAGGTTGTCGCTCGACAGACCCCGCGTGACGCCGCGCAGATCGACGAACAGTTCCGCCTGGCGGGCGACCGCGGCATGGTTGACCCCCGGATGGGCGGTGACGAGCACGACCGCGTCGGCGGCGGCGACCGCGTCGGCGAGCGACGCGCTCCGCATCCCGGACAGCTCCGGGACGAACGGATCGTGATAGGCGAGCTGAGCACCGCGCACCGCCAGCTCTTCGAAGATCCGCAGCGCCGGCGACTCGCGCAGGTCGCCGATTCCGCCCTTGTAGCTGACCCCGAGCAGTGCTACGCGTGAGCCCTTGACCGGCTTGCCGGCGTCGTTGAGCGCGCGCTCGATCAGCGCAACGCAGTGCGCCGGCATCTGCTGGTTGATCTTGCCGGCGAGCTCGATGAATTCGGTGGACATGTGGAATTCGCGGGCGCGCCAGGTGAGGTAGAACGGGTCGACGGGGAGGCAGTGGCCGCCCATGCCGGGTCCGGGTTCG
>DAHUYL010000065.1 GCA_027315255.1 Solirubrobacterales bacterium
TCGATTGGAAGCTCGACCACGTCGACCGTGGCGGAGCAGGCCTGGTGTGCCTGCTCCGCCTGATCCCCAGGGTTCGCGACCATCGTCACCGGCTCGAACGCGGCGATCGCATTCGCCACCTCCGCGTAGTCGGCGCGCGCCCGCGCGAGCGTCTCGCCCCACAGCGAGCGCCGGCACGGCCACGCCATCAGCGTCCGCTCGTGGGGCTCCCATTCGGCCGGGAGTCGGACCATCGTCCGGGGGAGGCTACGCGAGATGCTGGCGGTGTGCGATCGCTGCCGCCTCGGTGCGCGACGCCGCGCCGAGCTTGCGCAGGATCCGCGAGACGTGCACGCTGGCGGTCTTCTCGGCCATGTACAGCGCCTGGCCGATCTGGCGGTTGGTCGCACCCGAGGCGACGAGCGCCAGCACCTGGAGCTCGCGCTCGGTCAGTCCGAAGGGCGTCTCGTGGCCGCCGGCGGCGGTCGCATGCGCGCCGTTCGATTCGGTCGCGGCGGTCGCACGCGGCGCGAGCTCGAGCCGACCGCGGGCCGCGAGCGCCTCCAGCTCGCCGGCCAGCCAGCCCGCGCCCAGCCGGCGCATGGACCCCAGCGCCGTCGCGACGATCTCGGCGGCGGCGGCGCGATCGCCCGCCTCGACCAGCGACTCGCCCTGACGCCAGCGCGCCACTCCGGCGCGGTACGGCCGGCCCAGCGCCTCCCACGCGGCAGCCGCGGCCGCCCAACGCCGGGGATCGTTGCGGGCGCGCGCGCGGGCGAGCTCAGCCGCGCCGACCGCCCGGAACGCGCGTTCCACCGGTCCGCCCTCGGCGGCCGCCGCCTCGAGCCGGTCGAAGTGGATCCGCGCACGCGTGCGGGCGTCCTTCGCGGCCGCCTGAGCGCGCAGGTCACGCGCCCGCAGCGCCTGGTCGGCCTCGATCGCCATCCCGACCGCCGACACGCGCGCGATCCGCATCACGTCGTCGGTGCAGACCTCGAGCTCGTCGAGCGCCCGGGCGACCGCGCCGCGAGCGCCGTCGAGGTCGCCCTGACGGCGGCGCAGCTCGCCTAGCAGCGAGCCGAAGGCGCCGTGCCATTGCGGCTCGTTGCTCGCCCGCACGAGCGGCTCGATCGCGGCCAGGGCCGTCTCGGCGGCCGCTTCGTCGCCCTCGCCGAGCGCCAGCTCGGCGTCGCGAATCTGACGGAAGATCAGCGTCGTTCCCTCGAGCCGGGCCGGCGGCGGTCCGAGATGCTCGCGCGCAAGCGGCCAATTCCCCGCCTCGAGCGCCAGCTCGGAGACGGTCAGCGAAAGCCAGTCACACGCGCGGCGCATCCGCGGCGGCGTTCGCGCGAGCCCCTCGCGTGCGACCTCCAGCGCCTCTGCCGTGCGGCCCGCGAGGTTGAGCATGTCGGCGAGGTTCGAGTAGGCGTACGCGACGCCGTCGAGGTCGTCGGCCGAGCGCGCCAGGTCGATCGCCTCGCGGAGCTGCGCGGTGCCCGCGTCGACGTCGCCGAGCGCGCAGCGGGCCATCCCGAGCGTGTTCAGGACCTCGCCGACGAGCGCTGGGTCGTCGAGCGCCTGCGCGGCCGCGAGCGCCTCCTCGCCGTCGGCGATCGCCTCGCGGAAGCGGCCGCGGAGCACCCGCGTGCGCGCGATCCACGACAGCAGCGGGGCGCGCTCCTGCACCGCCCCGTCGCCCGCCAGCAGCGCCTGAGCCCGCTCGGCGGTCGCGAGCGCATCGCGGCCGCGACCGAGCCGCCACTGCACCCGCACGAGCCGCGCGAGCACCGCGCCGTAGCGGACCGGCTCACGGTCTGGGTCGAGCTCCGCGAGCGCCCGCTGCATCAGCTGCTCCCCCATGCCGCCGTCGCCGACGATTCCGTGGGCGCGCGCCGCGAGGATCAGGAGCTCGACGTGATCGAGCGCCTCGGGGCGCGCGTCCGGCGCCACCCGCGGCCACAGCTCGAGCGCACGGTCGGCCGCCTCCGCGACCTCGCCCCAGGCGTGGACGCGCCGGGCGACGCGCGCCGCGGCGACGGTCGCACGGAGCGCCGCCGTCTGCTCGCCGGCCGCCGCGTAGTGCGCGGCGACCATCGAGCTGCGGTCGACCTCGGCGTCGGCGTCCTCGCGGCACGTGCGCTCGAGCTCGCGGGCGAGCGCCAGGTGCAGCTCGCCCCGCTCGCCGGGGAGCAGGTCGTCGTAGACGGCCTCGCGCAGCAGCGCGTGACGGAAGCCGAGCCGACCGTCGGCACCGGGGACGAGCACCTGCTCGGCGACCGCCTCGCGCAGCGCCGCGTGCAGGCGATCGCCGCCGATGCCGGTGAGCGTGCCGAGCGTCGCCTCGTCGAGCCGCTGCCCGACCGCGAGCGCCCGCAGGACCGATCGGGCGTCGCCCGAGAGCCGCTCGACCCGCAGCATGAACGCGTCCCGCAGGCTCTGCGATGCGGCGCCGCGACCGTCGAGTCCGGCCGCGAGCAGCTCCTCGACGAACAGCGGGTTGCCGTCGCTGCGCTCTAGCAGGCGCTCCACCAGCGCCTGATCTGGCTGGCGCCCGAGGATGTCCGTGAGCGCCTCGGCCAGCTCGGCGCGGTCGAACGGGAGCAGCTCGAGCCGGCGCGAGCGGTCGAGCCGGTCGAGGTCGGCGAGCAGCGGCCGCAGCGGATGCCGGCGGTGAAGCTCGTCGGCGCGATAGGTGAGCACGAGCAGCAGCCGCTCGTCGCGCACGCTGCGCGCCAGGAACGAGCTGAAGGCGCGCGTCGAGCGGTCCGCCCAGTGCATGTCCTCGAACGTGAGCAGCACGGGCGCGCGCTCGGATAGGGTGTGCAGCAGCTCGAGCAGCGCCTCGAACATTCGGGCCTGACCCGCCGACTCGCCGCCGGGGCCTGCCGAGCGAGGCGCGCCGCCGTCCTCGGCGAGGCTGGGTACGAGTTCCGCGAGATGCGCGCGGCTGGCCGAGCTCAGCTGCGAGAGCGCCGGGTCCCGCTCGCGGACGAGCGGGCGCAGCGCGCCCAGCAACGGTGCGTACGGGAGCTCGCCGTCGCCCCGCTCGAGGCACTCGCCCCGGAGCAGCAGGGCATCGCTCGCGGCCCGCTCGAGCTCGAGCACGAGCCGCGTCTTTCCGACGCCCGAATCTCCACCCAGCAGCACCAGGCCCGGGTGGCCGTCGGCGGCGTCACGAAAAGCGAGCTCGAGCTCCGCCAGCTCCGTGCGCCGGCCGACGAAGTGTCTGCTCGTCAGCCTGCCGCTCACGACGCAATAGTCGCAGCCAGCGAGGCGTGCGGTCGCTGGCGGACCGCCGGAGCTCGCGAACGCGGGCGGCATCGGCGGCACGGGCCTGAAGATCCGCGATCCGGGCTCTGTTGACGGCATAGATGAGTGCATCCTGCATGTCTGATCGTCTCCTCTGGACTCGACTTGCTTCACCGACGATCAGGTTGGACTGCGCCGGGGCACCCGCCATCGGCAGATCGCAGCCGATCCGCCGCAGCGGGGCCTTACCTGATGGCTTAGGTGGCCTTAGCCAGCGTCAGGCGGACGAGACCGGCAGCCGCGGCGTCTCCGCCCCGGCGCTCAGTGGCGTGGCCTCGGAGCGCCGGGCGGCCGCGATCTCCGCCGGCGAGACGTTCTGCGGGTGATGGCAGGCGGCCAGATGGCCGCGGGCATACTCGGTCAGCTGCGGCTCGACCTCGCGACACAGGTCGCTGGCACGCGGGCAGCGGGTGTGGAAGCGGCACCCGGCCGGCGGGTCGATCGGGCTCGGCACCTCGCCCGTCACCACCTGACGCGTCCGGGCGCGGTTCTCGGCCGGATCGGGAATCGGGATCGCCATCAGCAGGAACGACGTGTACGGGTGGATCGGCTTGTCGTACAGCTCCTCGGAGGGCGAGACCTCCATCAGCTTGCCCAGGTACATCACGGCGATCCGGTCGGACTCGTGGCGCACGACGCTGAGGTCGTGCGCGACGAACACGTAGGACAGGTGGAGCTCCTCCTGGAGGTCCTCGAGCAGGTTGATCACCTGCGCCTGGATCGAGACGTCGAGCGCGGAGACCGGCTCGTCGAGCAGGATCAACCGCGGCTCGACCGCCAGCGCACGGGCGACCCCGATCCGCTGGCGCTGGCCGCCCGAGAACTCGTGCGGGAAGCGGCCGAGGTGCTCGGCGTGCAGGCCGACCCGTTCGAGCAACGCACGGCTCTCGGCCTCGATCCGGTCGCCGGCCAGGCCGCGGAGCTTCAGCGGCGTAGCGAGGATCTGGCCGACGCGCTTGCGCGGGTTGAGCGACGCCTGCGGATCCTGGAAGACCATCTGCATCTGGCGGCGGACCGGCTGCAGCTGGCGGCGGGAGCGGCCGGTGATCTCCTCGCCGCGGAACCGGATCACCCCCGCGGTCGGATCGAGCAGCCGCACCAGCGTGCGGATCAAGGTGGTCTTGCCGCAGCCCGACTCGCCGACGATTCCGAGCGTCTCCCCTTCGCGCAGCGTGAACGAGACGTCGTCGACGGCGTGGACGTGGCCGATCGTGCGATCGACGACGAGACCGGACTTGATCGGGAACAGGACGCGGAGGTGCTCGACCTCCATCAGGGCACCGCTCGCGCCGCTGTGACCGCCTACGGCCCCGTCGGAGACCCCGAGTCCGGTCGCGTCGCCGTCCGCCCCGGTCGCGCTCACGACACCACCGCGCTCGGGCTCGCGAGGCCGATCTGGCCGTCGACCTGGCGCACGGACCGCTTCTGCTCGACCGTCAGCCAGCAACGGTCCAGGTGCGCCGGGGCGTCGGCGACGCGGGCGTTCAGCTCCGGAACCTGCATGCACTGCCCGAACGCGTGCGGGCAGCGCGGGCGGAAGTGGCAGCCCGCCGGCGGGTGCAGCAGCGACGGGGGCACACCGGGAATCGCCGGCAATCGCTTCGAGCGGTCGCGGTCGATCCGCGTGATCGAGCCGAGCAGCCCCCACGTGTACGGATGCTGCGGGTCGTAGAACAGCTCGTCGAGCGTTCCCTGCTCGACGACCCGGCCGGCGTACATCACGATCACGCGGTCGGCGATGTCGGCGACGACCGCCAGGTCGTGCGTGACGAGGATGATCCCGGCGCGGGTCTGCTCGCGCAGCTCACGCAGCTCGTCGAGGATCTGCGCCTGGATCGTGACGTCGAGCGCGGTCGTCGGCTCGTCGGCGATCAACACCTTCGGTGAGCACGACAGCGCCATCGCGATCATCACCCGCTGGCGCATGCCGCCGGAGAACTCGTGCGGGTAGGACCGCATCCGCTCGCGTGCGCGCGGGATCCCCACCCGCTCGAGCAGCTCGACCGACCGCTCGGCCGCCTGCGCCCTGCTGACGTGCGGCTGGTGCGTGCGGATCTGCTCGATGATCTGGTCGCCGATCCGGTACACCGGGTTCAGCGAGCTCATCGGGTCCTGGAACACCATCGCGATCGAGCCGCCGCGAATCCGCTGCAGCTGGGACTCGGAAGCCTTCAGCAGCTCCTGCCCATCGAGCGTCACGACGCCGTCGATGCGAGCGTTGGGGCCACGCGTCAATCCCATGACCGTCATCGCGCTGACCGACTTGCCCGAGCCGGACTCGCCGACGATCGCGACCACCTCGCCGCGATCGACCTCGAACGAGACGCCGTCGACGGCCTGCACGAGGCCGTCCTCGGTCGCGAACGAGACCCGGAGGTCCTCGACGTGCAGCAGCGGTTCGCTCACGCCAGCCGGATCCGCGGGTCTAGCACGGCGTACAGGAAGTCGACCAGCGCCTGCAGCACGACCACCGCGATCGCCGTCAGCATCACGATCGACAGCAGCGTCACGGTGTCGAGCTTGCCGACGGACTGGGCCGCGAGATAGCCGACGCCGTGCAACCCGTAGACCGATTCGGTCAGGATCGCGCCGCCGCCGATCACCTGGGCGAAGTCGAGCCCCCACAGCGAGATGATCGGGAGCAGGCTCGTGCGCAGCACGTGATGGACCAGCACCCGCCGCGGCGACAGTCCCTTGGCGCGGGCGGTGCGCACGTAGTCCTCGCTGAGCGTGTCGAGGATCGTCGAGCGCAGCACCCGCGAGTAGAAGCCGATGAACAGCACCGACAGCGTGAACCATGGCGCGATCAGGTGGTAGGCCCACTGGATCGGGCTCTGAGTGAACGGCACGTAGCCGTTGATCGGCAGGATCGAGGTCTTGTAACCGAGGTAGAAGATGATCACCGCCCCGAGGAAGAACGGCGGCATCGACACCCCCACCATCGACAGCACGGTCAGCACCCGGTCTGTGTAGCGGCCGGCTCGGATCGCAGCGAGCGTGCCGAACAGGATCGAGACCAGCAGCCAGATGATGCCCGCGCCGAGCGCCAGCGAGACCGTCGTCGGCAACCCCTGTCTGATCTGATCGTCGACGTTGAAGCTCGACTGGTACGAGTACGCCGAGCCGTCGAAGATGTTGGCCATCGTCTTGAAGTACTGGACGTAGACCGGCTGGTCGAAGCCGTAGCGGTGGCTGATCAGCTGCACCTCGGACGGATTCGCCAGCCGGCCCGCGAGCATCGACGCGGGATTGCCGCCGGGCAGCACGACGATGAACAGCAGGAACGTGACGAGCGAGATCGCGAACAGCAGCGCGATCATCGTCAGCCCGCGGCGGATCAGGAAGCGCGCCAACTCCTAGTCTCCCTGCGAGGTGGACGCGATCGCGATCCGCACCCGCGAGCGAGGATCGAACGCATCGCGCAGCCCGTCGCCGAAGATGTTCACCGACATGACCGCGAGCACGAGCATGATCCCCGGCACGAGCACGAGGTGGAACGCCGCCGGGATCTCGTTGATGCCGTCGCTGATCATCGTCCCCCACGAGGCGTTCGGCGGGTTGATGCCCGCGCCGAGGTACGTCAGCGCCGCTTCGAGCAGGATCGCGTTGGCGAGGATCAGCGGCACGAACACGACGATCGTGGAGGAGAGGTTGGGAAGGATCTCGCCGAGCATGATCTGACCGGCGCTCAGCCCCTGCTGGCGGGCGGCGTCGAC
Organism: Solirubrobacterales bacterium; assembly: GCA_027315255.1. Classification (GTDB taxonomy): domain Bacteria; phylum Actinomycetota; class Thermoleophilia; order Solirubrobacterales; family Solirubrobacteraceae; genus Palsa-465. The sequence goes on from DAHUYL010000065.1 coordinate 7,005, forward strand.
GAACTCGCGCTCACGGAGCACCAGCACCTGAGCTCGGACGGGACGGAACACGTACGGGATGTAGACGAACCCGATCACGAGCGCGGTCGACAGCGGCGTCGTCGACTTGAACGGGCCGAGCCCGCGAACCGCGATCACGGTCCCGAGCACGATCCCGAGCAGCACCACCGGGTAGGCCCAGATCACGTCCATGATCCGGCTGAGGATCCCGTCGGCGAGGCCGCGGAAGTATCCGGCGACGATCGCCAGCAGGACGCCGAGCACCATCGTGATCAGGGTCGCGACGGCGCCGACCTCGAGCGAGGTGCGCCCGCCGTACAGCAGCCGCACGGCAACGTCGCGGCCGAGGTTGTCGGCGCCGAGGAAGTAGTGGTCGAACCGCCACGTGGGACCGATCGGGATCCCGATCGCGTTGGTCGTGTTGATGACGTTCTGGTCGTTGGGGCCGATGTGGGCGATGTCGTTCGAGTAGACGGGCGCCAGCAGGCAGATCACCACGATCAGCAGGAACAGCCCACCGAAGAACAGCGCAACCCGGTTGCGGCGCAGCCGCCGCCAGGCGAGCGCCCACGGGCCGACGCCGGGGCCGACCTCCGCGGCTTCGTGCAGCAGCGCGGGAGGGAGCCCCGTCTCCGGGGCTCCCTCCGCTGGGTTCGGACCGGTGATCGTCATGACGACCGGCCGCCGCCCGCTACTTCAATGAGAACGACGTCAGGTCCCAGCCGTAGATCGGCTGGAACACGAGCGCGCCATAGTTGATCCGGCTCGAGGCGAACTCGGGGAACTTCTCGTAGCCGAACACCGCGACGTACGCCTTCTTGGCGACGTACTCGTCGAGCGCCTGCCACTGCTTCGCGACCGACTGCAGTTGCGTGGTCGGAACCGTGCCCAGCTTCTTGACCTGTGCGTTGATGTACGGGTCGTTCGTCTGGCCGAAGTTCTCGTTGTTCGTCGGCAGGATCGAGTTGCCGTCGAGCAGCGGACCGTAGAAGTCGACCGGGTGCGGGAAGTCCTGGTTCCAGTCGGCGAAGCCGGTCTGGGGGTGGAGCTTCTTCGACTGGCCGATCGTCGTGAAGTACGTCGAGTCAGACAGCAGCTTCTGAGTCGCCTTGAAGCCGATCTGGTTGAGCATCTGCGTGTAGGCGGTCATCCATGCCTGGCGCGGCTGCCGCGTCTCGCTCCAGACGGTGACCGACGTGCCCGCCAGGCCCGACTGCTTCAGCAGCGCCTTCGCCTTGGCGATGTTGCCGCCCTTGTCCGGGTTGCCGTACGGGCAACTCGAGTTCGGCAGCGGCGGGTGACCGACGATGTCCGGCGGCAGGAAGTAGCAGGCCGGCACCAGCGTGCCCGACCCGATCCGCGACATCGCGGGCTGGTTCAGCCCGGTGACGACGGCCTCACGGGCCAGCTGGTTGTTGAACGGCGGCTCCGACGCGTTCAGGAAGATGTAGTACGTGGAGCCACCCAGGTTGACGTACCGGAAGCGACCGGCCGCCTTCGCCTGGATCTGCTGCAGCAGGCTGCCCGGGATGTTGTCGGCCCAGTCGAAGATGTCAGCCGAGCCGTTCAGCACCGACAGCGCGTTGGCTGCGACGTTGGAGTTGGCCTTGACCTCGACCGACACCTTCGCGGACGGGATCCCCGGGATGTTGATCTTCGACCAGTAGGGGTTCGGGACCGCCTCGAACGACGTGTTCGCGACGATGTTCGTGACCATGTAGGGCCCGACGCCCGGGGGTGGCGAGGTCGCCTGCACGGTCATCGGGAAGCCGCTCGGGATCAGCCCGAGCATCGGGAACGCGAGCACGTTCGTGAACGGGCCGTAGGCCTGGCTCAGCTGGATCGTGATCTTGCCGGTGGCGTCGTTGGTGCTGACTCCGGCGATCGACTTCGCCTTGCCCGAGGCGAACGCCTGCGCGCCGACCACGTACGGGGTCAGGAATGCGCCCGAGCCACCCCACGGGATCTTCAGCGCGCGCTCCATCGTGTAGGCGAAGTCGCTTGCGACGACCGGCTTGCCGTTCGAGAAGACCAGCCCCTTTCGCAGGGTGCAGGTGTACGTCTTGCCGCCGTTCGAGATCGTCGGCAGCGCAGTGCACAGGCCGGGGATCAGCTGGGCGCCGGCGACGCCGTTCTTGTGGGCGTACGTCGCCAGACCCGTGTACACGACCCAGTTGATCTCGGATCCCTGGGTTGTGTAGTCCAGGCCCGGGTCAAGCGACTGCGGGAACGTGCCCTCGACCATCTGTACGACGCTGGCGGCGGCGTTGCGGGCCGGCCGCTTCGCGTTCGCATTGCCCGACGACAGCGCCACCAGGGTGATCGCGGCCGCCACGGCAAGTGCGGTCAGGCCGGCGAGAGCCGGCCTCAGGGTTCTACTCACGGAGTTCCTCCTCCTAGAGGCATGAGAAATTTCTGCTCTGAAGCCTATCCGGCCGGCGTGGAAAAGGTCGGGCCGCTTGGCGAAGCTGATCGCCGGCCGACACGCCCGCTGGCCGGCGTCAACGCGCCGTCAACGTCAGCGCGCGGCGACGGGCTCCGGCTCGCGCCCCCCGGACGGCCGGCCGAGCTCATCGCCGTAGCGGTAGATGCCGCCGCGCATCAGCGACGCCAGCGCGGCGATCAGGCACGCGGCGATCGCGAACGCGAACGCAGCGTGCAGCCCCGATCGGAACGGCCCGGAGATCAGCTGCGGGAAGAACGTGCGGCCGGTCAGGAGGTGGTGGCTGGCCGGCGTCAGCGCACGCAGGACGTGCGGTCCGGCGAGGTGCGCGATCGGGTTGAAGCCGAGGAACGCCGCGAACAGGACGGCCACCGGCGGCGTGTGCGCGATCCGCAGCGCCGCCGTGTGGCTGACCCCGTGCGCCGTCAGGCCGGCGAACAGCGAGTGCGGCAGCGACCCCGACAGGCCGGCGATCATCAGCGAGAAGAACACCCCGACCGACAGCACCTGCGCGGAGTTCTGGAAGGTCTGGTTCATGCCGCCGCCCGCGCCGCGGTCGCCGGGCGGGAGGCTGTTCATCACGGCCGCCCGGTTGGGCGAGGCGAACATCCCCATCGTGATCCCGTTGAGCGCCAGCACGACGGCGAACGCCGGGTAGGAGAAGTCGGTCGGCAGCAGCCACATCAGCACGAACGTGGCCGCAGCGCCGAGCATCCCGCCGGTCGCGAACGGGCGCGCGCCGTAGCGGTCGGACAGGTAGCCAGAGGTCGGGCCGGCGAGCAGCATCCCGAACGTCAACGGCAGCATGTACAGACCGGCACGCAGGGGCGTCTGGGCGAAGGCGACCCCGTGCTCGGGCAGCCAGATTCCCTGGAGCCAGATGATCAGCATGAACATCAGCCCGCCGCGCGCGATCGCGGCGAGGAAGGTCGAGATCGTGCCGAACGTGAATGCCCGGATCCGCAGCAGGGCGAGCCGGAACATCGGATCGCGCGCGCGCAGCTCGATCACCACGAACGCGACCAGCGACGCCACGCCGGCGCTCAGCAGGGCCACGACGCGCGGACTCGTCCAGCCGGTCGCGCTCGAACCGTACGGCCTGATCCCGTAGGTGATCGAGACCATGATCAGGATCAGCCCGATCGCGAACGTGAGGTTCCCGGGCCAGTCGATCCGGGCGTCTCGCTGCGGAGTCGACAGCTCGCGCAGGTTGAGGTACGCCCACACCGTGCCGAACAGCCCGACCGGCACCGAGATCAGGAACACGAGCCGCCAGTCGATCGGCGCGAGCAACCCGCCGAGCACGAGCCCGACGAACATTCCGCTGACGCCGACGATGTTGTTGATCCCGAGCGCCATCCCGCGCTGGTCCGCCGGAAACGCATCGGTCAGGATCGCGGTCGAGTTGGCGAGCAGGAAGGCGCCGCCAACGCCCTGCACGAGCCGGAAGCCGATCAGGTACAGCGCGCCCGCGCTGCCGTGCATCCAGTCGACCGTCAGCGCCAGCGAGGCTGCCGTATAGACCACGAAGCCGAGGTTGTAGATCCGCACCCGGCCGAACATGTCGCCGAGCCGGCCGAGGCTGACGATCAGCACGCTCGAGACGATCAGGTAGCCGAGCACCATCCACAGCAGGTAGAAGCTGTTGCCGGACGCCAGCGGGTCGAGCCGGATGCCGCGGAAGATGTCCGGCATCGCGATGATCGTGATCGACGCGTCGAGTGTCGCCAGCAGGACCGCAAGCGTCGTGTTCGACAGGGCGATCCACTTGTAGGCGGTGCGGTTCCTCACTTCCACGAAGGATACACAGGTAACCTTCATATTTCCTGCACGGAGCGAGCCGTATAGTCCGCGCCGATGACGCCCTCCCCCGAGACGACGACTCTGGCAAGCGAGCTGCGCGTCGTGCTCGGCCGCCTGATCAAGCGAATCCGGGCGGAGAACCGGCTGTCGATGACCCAGGTGGCGGTGCTCGGCCGCCTCGATCGAGAGGGGACCCAATCGATCGGCGACCTCGCCGCGGCCGAGCGCGTGCGGCCGCAGTCGATGAGCCAGACGCTGTCGGAGCTCGAGGCCGACGGGCTGATCGCACGGCGCACCGACGAGCGCGACGCGCGCCGGACGCTGGTCGAGTTGACCCCCGGCGGGCTGGCGGCGCTCGAGCAGGATCGAGCGCTGCGGGAGGGGTGGCTCGCGCGGGCGCTTGCCGACGAGTTCAGCGCCGAGGAGCGTCAGACGCTCGCCCAGGCGCTGCCGCTGCTGAGCCGCCTGACCGAGCTGTGACGCCTGGACGGGCCCGCTAATCGGTTCCGCCGAGGGCCTCACGCGCCCACGCGAGGCCGGCGCGATACGCGCTCGCGTAGATCATGAGGTCGCGGCCGAACGTCGGGTCGCGGAAGTCGCCGCGCTCGTAGCAGATCACCGACGAGAGGATCTCACCGGCCGGCCCGTCGTAGGCGGTGAGCGCGTTCGCGACCTGGTCGCTCAGCGGCAGCTCGCCGACGAGCTCGCCGATCGGCAGGCGCATCACGGCGTCGAGCGTCGACAGCAACCCGACCGTGAACAGCTCGTCGCCGGCGAGCAGGTCTCCGAGCTCGACCCCGACCAGCTCGCACGTCCGCGCGCGGGTCAGCGCAAGCAGCGCCAGCTCGCGGTGGATCGGCTCCGATCCGCCGAGCACCGCCGCGACCAGCGCCCAGCGCGCGAGCCCGCGGGAGCCGAGCATCGCCGCGGCGTGCGCGATCGAGCGGACCCGGCCCGCGAGCCCGAAGTACGCCGAGTTGATGTAGCGCAGCAGCCGCACGCCCAGGCCCAGATCCCGCTCGATCACGGTGATCAGCTGCTCGAGCGGCGCCTCGGCGCGTTGCAGCGCAGCCAACTCGCCGAGCGTGCGCAGGTCGCCCACCGGCAGCGGGCGTCCGGCGAGCAGGTTGGGCGTCGCGAAGAACGGTCCGGTGAACCACTCGAAGCCGAGCGCGCGTGCCTGCTCGCGCTCGCCGTGGTCGTGCACGCTCGCGGCCAGCGGGATCGCGCCGTGCGCACGGATCTGAGCGACGACGGCGGGGACTGCCGCCGGGGCCCAGTCCGGCAGGTCGAGCTCGACCGCGGTGAACGGATCGAGCAGCGAGGGATCGAAGCTGGGGCCCGGGAGGCCGTCGAGCTCGAGCGCGCAGCCGCGGATCGCTTCGGCGGCGAGCAGCGCCCTGACCTCGGGCAAGGTCGCGTCGTCGTATCGGATCCGCAGCAGCGCCCGGTCGCGACGGACCGGCGGCAGGCCGTGCTCGAGCAGCATCGCGCGCGAGACCGGCAGGTGGGCCATCGTCCCGATCGACTGCTCGTCGTGCCCGATCACCGCGAGCAGGTCGTCGACGAGCTCGAGCATCTCGTCGGGGCCCGGCACGACCACCAGCGTGTGCTCGAGCACCGCGTACGGCAGCCGGTAGCCGATCACCGAGTCGCGCCCGTCGAGCACCGGCTGGCGCGAGACCAGCAGGCGCGCGTCCGGCGCGCCCCGGCTGTGGACAGGCTGCTGCACGGGCACACCCCGATTCTCGGCAGATCGGCCCGTCGTTTGAATCGGGCCGGCGGCCGCCTGCCCCGGCGGGGCTGGCCTACCGGGCCTGCCCCGCCGGCTGCACCGTCACCAGCGCCGCGCTGGCGGGCGGCACCGAGACCGCGTACGTGCCGGCGACCGGCGCGACGGCGGTGGCCGACGGCGGGCGTTCGAGCGTGCCCGTGGTCGTCTGCGACGCGATCGCCGTGCCGCCGAGCGTGACGCCACCGGTCGCGGTCAGCCCGCCCGGCGCCTCGAGGCGCTGCACCCAAGCGGGTGGCAGCCGGTCGCCCGGCGTACCTGGCACCCGGATCGTGACGGTCGCCGGCTGCGCCGCCGACTCGTTGATCAGGACGAGATGGGTGGCACCCTTCGTCGTCAGCGTCCCCCACGCGACGTGCTCGCCGTCGCCCTTGTCTGCGACGCTCAGAAGCCGCGCTCCGGGCGGCGCCGCCTCGACGAACATCAGGATGCCGTAGTACTCCGGCGCGACCGTCGCCGACCAGGTCCCCCCGCTCTGGTAGACGTCGAACAGCCGGTAGGCCGCCGCCGGCAGCGTGTGGAAGTTGACGCCGCTGACGCCGTCGCGCGCGATCGCTGCGTAGGGCGCGACGCTGTTCGCCAGCCCGATCGTCGCGGCGCGGCTGAGCAGGTTGGCGATCGTCGGATACTGGGGCGAGGCGGGCGTCGTGAAGCAGCGCTTCAGCGGGTAGCGGTGGAACGTGACGACGTCGATCCGGGGCTCGGCGTGCAATAGCCGCCCCAGCCATCGCATCCAGCCGAAGTCGCCGAGCGCAGGGGCGGCGAGCGGCACCGCCGGAAGGCCCGCCACCAGCCGCGACACCTCGCCCGCGTAGTCGCTGAAGCCGTAGCTCGACGGACGGCCGTCGACCTGCAGTCCATCCGCGGTCCTGTACCAGGGCAGCTTGGCGTAGTAGCTCGGCTCATTGCCGACCTCGAACGCCTCGAGCAGGTGACGGCCGATCCCGCGCAGCAACGCTTCGGCTTCAGCCGCGGCCAGCTGGGGCTGGTCCGCCTCGAGATTGACGCCGAGGATCAGCTGGGCCGAGAGCGTCTTGGCGAGGTTCTCGATGCTGTCGATCCAGCTCTGCGTGAGCTCGAAGCTCAGCCCCGGCGACGGGTCGACGCCGGGCGACGGGTACCACGTGTGGTCGGTGCTGTCGCCGCCGATCCGGATCACCGGCGACTGGCCGGGGGCGAGGTTGCGGATCAGCTGCTGGAGCACCGTGTCGGCGTCCGACGGCGGGCCGGCGAGGTCGGCGGCCGACGTGTACTCCATCGAGACGCCGACGAAGCTCGCCGGGATCGGCGCGACGCGCATCGGCCCGCCGACCGAGACCGAGACGGCCGCCGGCCCCGGCTGCAGCGCGGCCGGGGCGTTGGCGGTGAGCGGGGCAACCGGGCTGGGCGGGCTGTCCGCGGCGATGCGCGGGGTGGCTGCCGGCGCCGCGCCGAGCAGGGCGGCAACCGCGGCGGCCGTGGCGATCGCCGACCTCACCCGGCCTCCAGCCGGGCGAGCACCTGCTCAGGGGTGATCCACCCGGGCGGCCGGCGCTCGCGCACGGCCTCGTGGACGAGCTCCTGAAGCAGCCGGTTGGCGGGCGCCGGCACCCCGGCCTGGCGCGCGCGAAGCACGATCTCGCCGTTGAGGTAGTCGGTCTCGACATGGCCGGTGCCGCGGACGACGCTCTGCCAGGTCGAGCCGCCCCCGCGGGCCCGGCCCGCGATCTCGCCGACCCCCCACCGTTCCCAGCGGGCTCGCACGGCGGCGATGTCGCTGGTCTCGTCGACGTCGATCCCGGCGGCTCGCAGCACCGCCCGTCCCTCGTCGACGAGCCGCGCGCGCAGCTCGGCGGCGTCCACCTCCGGCCCGCACACCGCCTGCACCGCGTTGCCGAGGTTGGTGAGCAGCTTCTGGTGCTTGAAGCGCATGATCTCCTCTCGCGCGACCGACTCGATCCGCGACGCCGCCAGCGCGCGGCACAGCGCCCGGGTCAACGCGCCCGTGCCGCCCGGGTAGCGCCCGACGTCGATCGAGCCTGTGACCTCGGCGCCGAACGCCTGCACGACGCCGGGCTCGAGGTGAGCGCAGGGCAGCAGTACGACCGCTCCCAGCACCTCGTCGAACAGGCGTGCCGCCACGCGCTCGTTCTCGACGCCGTTCTGCAGGCACGCGACCGGGAGCCGCCGCCCGGCCGCCGCACGCACCGCCTCGAGCGCCGACCAGGTGTCCTGGCTCTTGGTGCAGAGCAGCACGAGATCGCGCGTGCTGTCGAGACCCGCGGCTGACGCGGTGGCGGCGACCGGGATCCGCAACGTCAGCTGCTCCTGCGGCGTCTCGAATCGGAGCCCAGCGGCTCTGATCGCATCGTGGTGGGCGCCGCGGGCGATCAGGATCACGTCGTGCCCGGACTGGTGAAGCCGCGCCCCGACGACGCCGCCGACCGCCCCCGCGCCGAGGATCACGAACCGCACTGGGTGCGAGAGTATCCGGATGGCCGTGATCGAACTGGCGACGCCACACGGGCCGGCACGGGTTCGGCTCGAGCGGCCCGCGGAGGGGTCCGCAGGCGGCGGTCGAGGTGGCCTCGTGCTCGGCCACGGCGCCGGCGGCGGGATCGACTCGCCCGACCTGACGGCCGCTACGGCGGCAGCCCTGGAGGCCGGCTGGCTGGTCGCGCGGGTCGAGCAGCCGTATCGCGTCGCCGGCCGCCGCGCACCGGCGCCCGCGCCCCAACTCGACGCCGCGTGGCTCGCGGTGATCGACCAGCTGAGGGCCGCCCCCCCTGGCCGGCCTCCTGGTCGTGGCGGGTGGCCGCTCCTCGGGCGCGCGCGTTGCCTGCCGGACGGCGGACGCGGCCCGGGTCGCCGGCGTCCTCTGCCTCGCGTTTCCGCTGCAGCCGCCGGGCCGGCCCGAGCGCTCGCGGCTGGCCGAGCTCGACGGGGTGCGCGCGCCCGTCCTCGTCGTCCAGGGCGAGCGCGACCCGTTCGGGATGCCTTTGCCCGCTCGGGGTCGCGACGTGGCCGTGGTCCCGGGAACGCACACGCTGCGGGCCACTGGCCCGATCCGCGAGGCCGTGGCTTCGTGGCTCGCTGAGCGATCGCCCTGAGTGACGGGATCAGCGGCGCTTGCGTCTGCTCGTGATCGTCACCGTCCGCGTGCTCACGGTGATCCTGTGGCCGGGTTGGATCGAGATGAGCGTGAGCTTGAGCGATAGCCGGTGACGCGCTGCGAGCAGCCGACGCCCGGTCGCGTTGAGCGAGACCCTGACCTTCGTCGTGCGCCCGCCGATGAGTCGCGCGGTCGCGCTGCCCAGCGTGACCGTGTGGCGCCGGCGCTTGTGGCCCACACGAACGCTCTCCGTAATCGAGAGCACCAGCTTCAGGCTGCACGTCTGCGCGGCCGACCCGGCACAGCTGGTGCCGACCAAGACGGAGGTCCGGGACGTCTTCGCCGCGCCGAGCGTCGCGCGCCCGGGGCCGGTCGAGCCGCCCGAGCCGGAGGACCCGCCCGAGCCGGACGAGCCGGACGAGCCGCCCGAGCCGGACGAGCCGCCCGAACCTCCCGAGCCGGAGGACCCGCCCGAGCCTGACCCTCCGGAGCCACTCACCTGGATGACCGCGGCTGTTGATGTACTCGACCCGGTGAAGTTGGCGTCGCCGCCATAGGTGGCCGTGATCGAGTGCGACCCGGCCGCCGGGGTCACGGTGCAGCTCGCGAGCCCGGGTGCGGACACCGGCTGGTTTGCGCAGCCGGCGATCGTGGTGCCCCCGTCGGCAAAGGCGACCGAGCCCGTCGGGGCCCAGCCGCCGGTGACCGCGGGCGTGACGGTCGCGGTGTAGGTGACGGGCACGCCGGCGGCGACCGTGGCGCTCGATGCCGCCACCGCCGTCGCGGTGGCCGTCCTTGCGACGGTCAGCGCGACGGGCGCGCTGGTCGAGCTCGTCAGCGTCGAGCCGGTGGGGTTGAACACGGCGCTCACCGACTGAGAGGCGGCGGCCGCGGGACCTGTGCATGTCGCCGTGCCCGCGCTGGCGCTGGTCGCGTTCAGCGGCTGTGCGGTGCAGCCGGGGATCGGCGTGGTCCCGGCGAGGAACTCGACCGTGCCCGCAGGGCCGGCGTACAGGAGGGTGCCGGCCGTCACCGCGGCGGTCAGGCTGAGCGCGCCGTTGGTGGTCGTGGTCGTCGTCGGGCTGACGGTCAGCGCTGTCGCGGTCGTCGACCCGGGGACCACGGTCGCTGTCACGCTGTTGGCCGGGTAGTTGATCCGAGCCGCGAGCGGCTGCGTGGGGCAGCTCTCGAACGGGACGATCGCCCCATCGGGGGCGTTGTCGAACGTGCCCGACAGCGTGCCGGAGGGGGTGGTGATCAGCGTGTCGGTGCTGCCGGTGCCGATCGAGCAGTTTCCGGCGATCGAGAGCGTGCCGCCGAGCGCGATGTTGCCGGCGGCGGTCAGCTGGGAGTAGTCGGTGGAGGGGATTGTGCCGCCCTGGTCGATCTCCAGTTGCGTCACGGTGCCCGGGTTCAACGTGACGCCGCCCCCGACCGACAGGATCGCGTCGGGGACATTCCCGTCGCCGACCTGGAGGAACGCGCCCGTGGCGGTCAGCGGACCGATCGCATCGGTGTGGGGCTGGAGGTTGACGTTCGGCTCGTCGGCGAGCACGACATCGGTCACCGACACCGGGGCGACCGGGGCCGAGTTCAGCGAGGTCGGCCAGATCGTCCCGTTCATCGCCGCCTTGAACCCGGTGTCCGCGGTGTTGGCGCCGGTTGCGGTGAACGCGCCCACCGCCATGCCGCCGCGCTCGTTGAGGTATGCCTGGTTGGCTAACTGGACGCCGAGCGTGAAGTTGCTGCCGTTGACCGGGTCGTCCAGCACCAGGTTGCCCTGAGAGTCACTGGTGCCGGGGCCGGTGAGCGACCAGCTCTGATCCGCGGTGAGGTTGAGCGCAGTCACCAAGGTGACGGCCGGGGTGGCAGTGTTCACGGGGCTTCCCGGCGTGGCGGTGATCCCGCCGCTGCCGAGCGCAAGCGCCTCGCCGGAGATCTGGTACCCGGCGGTGTCGTCGAGCGACAGCGCGTTCGCGCTCAGGCCAGAGACGTCGTTGTCGCTGAAGTAGCAGCTCGTCGGCGCCGACCCACCACAGCTCGCCAGCTGGGGAAACGTCAGCGTGCCGAGCGATTGGTTCGGGATCGGAGCGGTGCCTCCGGCCCAGTTGCCGCCGTTCGACCACCCGTCCGAGGTGTTCACGCCGGCGCCGCTCCAGGTCAGGTCGGTCGGCGCCGCTGTAGCGACGGGCGCGACCCAGCCACAGCCGAGCGTCAGCGCGGCGACCGCGAGCACCTGCCGAGCGGGCCGCCGCGACGCCAGGCTTACGATCCTCCCCAACATGCTCGGTCCCATCGCTACCTGCCCTTCGCCCGACGTGCCGCGAGAAAGGCTCCCGCCCGAACCGGCGCCAGAGCGCACACCTCCACGATCGCAGCAGCGACGGTGATCAGACGAGTTGCGGGCATTCGGAGTCCTTTCGGCCTTGCTATCTGATGAACGAGAAGTTGGTGAGGTCACGACCGGCGCTGCGATTGCCGCAACGCCACCAGCGCACGGTCAAGTCGTCCCAGCGTGGTCCGGGGCGTTGCCGTGCGCAGAAGCCCCGCTCCGCACGTAAGTCGCTTCCAGTTTACGCGGCGCTCGGCACGCTCTGCCGCAACACGACGCTTGCGTGGCGGGCGCGCTCCCCGCACGGCCGGTGGCGAAGATCCGCGTGACCTGCTCCATGCTCGCGGCGAACGCTAGATCAGGGGCGTGAGATCAACGTGATACGGACGCTTGCCGCGGCAGGCGAGCGGAGAGGAGTCCGGACGCCGGACAGCGTCGAAACCGCCTTGATGCACCGCAATTCGGGCGGCAATTGGCCCCAATCCGTACGAGGACAACGCGATGTGGGTGAAACCGTCGCTGTCAGCGGCAGTTGGCCCCAAATCGACAGGCCGCCTGGCGGATTGGGGCGATCTGCGCACTCGACCAGGCAGCCAGCCAGCGCACACACGCCCCAGCGACCTGAAAGATCAGTCCGTGCGCGGGGTCAGAGACGCCGGGCGGTGACCGCGACGGCCAGCGCGGGAAGCCGGACGTGCCCACCGAACCGCTCCAGGACGCGGTGGGTGTCGGCCTCCAGCGCCGCCATCCGCTCGGGCCCGAGCCTGAACGACACCGAGGTCGTCCGCATGTGCGCGTTCAGCTGCTCCGCCGTCCGTTCGAACGGCATCGTCCGCGAGTGCAGCCGGACTTCGTCGTAGAGTCCGGCCGCCTCGGGCACCGCGAGCTCGTCGTGCTGGGAGATCCACGCCCACAGCGCCGAGACGTTCCCGCGGCGCCGCTCGGCGCCCTCCAGCACCTCGGTCGCCCGCCGTGGCGGCGGGAAGCTCGCCACGATCTCCGGCGCGATCGCCGCCATGCCGGCGAACAGCGCGCGCTCGACCTCGATCGAGTCCGGGTCCGCGCCGCCGCAGTGCGTGATCAGCACCAGCGCCCCGCCCGGCCGCAGGAGCGACGCCACCTTGGTCCAGCCGACGGCCGGATCGATCCAGTGAAACGCGGTCGCCGAGAAGACCGCGTCGAAACGCCTCCCCGGCAGCGCCACTTCCTCGAACCTGCCGCATACGAACTCGGCAGCGTCGCCGCCGGCACGCATCCTCGCTCGCTCGATCATCCGCGGCCCCGGGTCGACCGCCAGCACGCGCAGGCCACGAGCCACGAGCGCGGCGGTCAGCTGCCCGGTCCCGCAACCGATCTCGAGCACGCGATCACCCGAGCGCACGCCCGCGGCCTCGCACGCCGTATCCACCAGCTCCTCGGGATAGGCCGGCCGATGCCGGTCATACGCCTCTGCCACCCCATCGAAACCCGTCCCGTACTGACGTACGCCCGCCGCGTCGCTCACCGACCACGACCTTACCAACCGTTCCCCGGCCACGCTCGCGCAGCTGCAGCAGCGCGATCGGGGTTGGAAGCGGCAGTCTCCCGCTGCGACCCGCGACCTGCGGGAGTGCCGAGCGCTCGACAGTCGTGGTGGCGCCTGCGTCACCGGATGGTGAGGGGGCGCCACCGGATGGTGAGGGGGCGCCCCCGCCGGCCGGGACCGAGCTGCCGGTCGCCGCCAAGCCGCCACTGGCGCCGTTGACACCGAGCGACACGGTGTTGCCGGGCGGGCTCTGCGGTCCGCTCCAGCTCTGCTGAACGGGCGTGTCGGTGTAGACCCAGCTGCCGGCGGGGACGTTCTGCTCGGTGCAACTCGTGGAGGTCACAACCCCGGAGCAGCTCGCACCGATCGTCGCCGGCGCGCCGGTGCCGGCGTCGATCCGCCGGACGGTGTAACCCACGACCGACGCCCCACCCTGGAAGCTCGCTGCAGGCCAGCTGATCGTCACGTTCGTGCCGTAGACGCTCGCAGTCGGTGCGCTGCCGCCGGGCATGACGGTCGCCGCGGCGCCCGCGCCGCCGCCGCCCGGCGAGGTCCACGCCGCCAGTGCGCCCGTGACCGGAGCCGCAACCACCACCGAGGCGACCAGGCCGAGCTTCGCGCAACGTCGTCTCGCCAGACTCATGCCCGTCTAGCCTGACCGCTGTAGGCGAATGGGAACAGGGCACCCTGGCACGCGTTCGGAGCGGCGCGTTCGAGAGTCACGGCCACGGACACGTGCACGCTCGAGTGCGACGGCACGCGCAGCGCCCCTGAGAAGGCGGCGACGGTCATGTTCGACCCGGCGCAGCCGGCGCGCGGGCGACCGACCGACGTCGTGATCGAGGTGACGACGATCGCGAACCGCTGAGGGTTGTAGACGTCGAGTGACAGCTGACGGGTTGCGCCTGGATAGAGCCCACCGACCTTGCCGCCGATCCTGAACGCCGACCTGTCGGCATCGGTCGGGCGCCTGTGAACGACCGGCCGCCACGAGGCGCCGTCGCCGCGGAGAGCCTGCCCGGAACTCCCGTCACTCAGCGCGAGCGCCGCCAACGCGGCACCGACTGCGGCCACCGGGACCGATCGACGCCGGGCGCGCCGTGACGCGCCCGGCCCCGGCGATGCCGGCCTCGGCCCGTTGACGTTCCGACGTGGAACCGGCATCACTCGCTGCTTACTGCTGCGTCCCGGTGACGGTCAGGGGAACGTTGAACGCGACACCCTGGCAACCGTTCGGGGCGCTGTGCGACATGTCGAGCACGCCGTTCTCCTGGTAGGCGGTGCCGGCGGGGGTGTTCGCCGGGATCGAGATGCTCACCGTCGTCGGCGCGCCAGTGTCGACGCTGATGTCCGCGTTCGGGCATGCCGCCGGATCGTTCGACGTCGGCGTGCCCCAGCTGAGGCCGGTGATCGTGACCGCGTACGGGTTCGGGTTCGCGACCTGGAAGTACACCGGCGCGGCCGGGCCACCCGGGTACAACGACGCCGCCGGACCGGTCGGGGTGATCGCTGTCACGGTCAGGCCCTGGGCGATGGTCGCCGCGCCCGAGCCACTGCCGGAACCGGACGCGGACCAGACGGCCACCGCAGCCCCGGCGGTGACCCCGACCGTGACGACCGCGCTGGCAAGGCTCAGGGCGACACGCTTCCTGTTCAAGAACAACCGCTTCATCTCTCTTCTCCTCGATGACGTTGTCTGTGAGGCGGCCTGGACCAGTTCGACCACGCTCGAGAGGCTGAACGGCAGCTGCAAAGTGAGACCAAAGAATCGCCAACGACCTGGCGCCGTTCGCTTGCGCCGGCCTCAGCGCGAGTGGTGCTCGCGCGCCCATCCCGACGGCGACTGCCACAGGCAGCTCGGGTGAGGTGCTACAGGTGCTCGCCGATGCCAGGCAGTCGACGTCCGGCGCTCGGCCCTACGTCGCGGGAACGCGTTCCCGGCTCATCGAGCCCTGACGGAGAACCGAAAGCGGGTCGTGCCGCCGGCGGTCCTGTACGTCAGCACGTACCGGGCGCCGCACTTTCCACGGAACTGCCAGTAGTGCCAGCTTGTCGTAGCAGTGGCGTTCTTGTGCCAGACGACGGCGCCGGTCGCATCCGTGATCCTCATCTGGGCCCAGCGCGGGCCCCCGCTGAAGCTCTGGTACCAGATCCCGGGCCTGACGACCTGTCCGCAGGCAACGGAGCCAGGCACGATCGCGTTGACGAGCACATCAGCGGAGGCGGCGGCAGGAACCGCGATACCGACCAGCACGACAGTCGCAAACACCAACCGCATGCGACTCGCGCGTTGACGGACGCGGGCGACCATCCTGGCTACCACGATGATCCGACGATAGCACCGGGAATTCGCCGACCTGGGCCGAACCCGGGCGCTCCGCCGTGCAACGGGACCGGAACCCGGCGCCCTGCCGAGCTGCCGGATCCCGGCAGGTGCCTCGCGTCGGCCCGTCGTCGGGTCACGGGAGAATTGGCGCGATGGATGATCCGATGGAGCTTCTGCCCGGCGTCCTGGTCCCCTTGTCGGAGATCACGGTGCGCGCTGCCCGGTCATCCGGACCTGGGGGCCAGCACGCGAACGTGACCGCGTCACGGATCACCGCGGTCTTCGACGTCGCCGGATCGTGCGCTCTCAGCGAGGAGCAGAAACACCGCGTGGCCGCCCGGCTCGGACCACGCGTCGTCGCGGTCGCTCAGGACGAGCGCAGCCAGAGTCGCAACCGCGAGCTGGCGCTCGAGCGTCTTCGCGACCGGTTGCGGTCGGCCCTCGAGGTTGCTCCGGCGCGCACGCCGACACGGCCGACGCGAGCATCGACGGAACGTCGGCTCGAAGCGAAGCGCACACAGTCAGAGCGCAAGCGCCAGCGCCGGAACCCCGGCGACGACGACTGAGCACAGCACACCCGGGCGCCAAGATCGCGCTCGCCGACTCGTCGATCAGGAGCTGGTCGCCGCCGGCAACTCGGCAACGGCCGGCATCGGAACCCCGGCGGCGGCGTACGCCTCGGGAGCGTCCAGCGTCTCGGCTTCGAGCAACGCTCTCGTCAGCGACTCGAGCTGGTCGCGATGGTCGCCGAGCACGCGCATGACCTCCGCCTGCGCCTCCTCGACGATCCGCCGCACCTCCTCGTCCACCAGGTACTGGGTCTGCGGCGAGGTCTCGGCCACGCCTGGAAGCAGGTAGCCGACCGCTCCATCGGCCGGGAGGAGCGCGATCGGCCCGAGCCGGTCGCTCATCCCCCACCGTCCGACCATCTGCCGCGCGATCTGCGTCAGCTGCTGGATGTCCGATTCCGCGCCCGTCGTGATCCGTCCGTAGACGACCTCCTCGGCAACCCGGCCGCCCAGCGCCACGTGGATCTTCGCCTCGAGCTCCTCGCGCGAGTAGCCGACGCGATCGGTGTCCGGCGTCGAGAGCGTGACCCCGAGCGCCATCCCGCGCGGGATGATCGAGACCTTGCGGACCGGGTCGGCCCCCGGCGTCAGCATCCCGACGAGCGCGTGCCCCGACTCGTGGTACGCGGTCCGCTCGCGGTCCTCGGCGCTCAGCAGGATCCCCCGCGGCGCGCCGAGCATGATCTTCTCGAGCGAGTCGGTGAAGTCCGCCATCTGCACGGCGTGGTGATCGCGCCGGGCTGCCAGGAGCGCCGCCTCGTTGGCGAGGTTCGCAAGGTCGGCGCCGACCATCCCCGGGGTCGAGGCGGCCAGCGCGGCGAGATCGACGTCGCGGCCGAGCGGCAGCGAGCGCGTGTGCACCTCCAGGATCTTGATCCGGCCCGGCTTGTCGGGCGGCTGCACCGCCACCCGGCGGTCGAACCGGCCGGGCCGCAGCAGGGCCTGATCGAGGATCTCCGGACGGTTGGTCGCACCCAGCACGACGACCGCCTCCTTCGATGCGAACCCGTCCATCTCGGTGAGGATCTGATCGAGCGTCTGCTCGCGCTCGTCGTTGGCGCCGGTTATGCCGGCCGATCCCTGGCGCGAGCGGCCGACGGCGTCGAGTTCGTCGATGAAGATGATCGCCGGCGCCGCCTCCTTCGCCTTCGCGAACAGATCGCGGACGCGCGCGGCGCCGACACCGACGATCGCCTCGATGAACTCGGACGCGGCGATCGAGAAGAAGGCGGCGTGCGCCTCACCCGCCACCGCGCGCGCGAGGAGGGTCTTGCCCGTTCCCGGCTGGCCGTACAGAAGCACGCCGTGTGGCATCCGCCCGCCGAGCCGCTGATAGCGCTCGGGGCTCTTCAGGAAGTCGACGATCACGGTCAGCTCGGTCTTGGCCTCGTCGATCCCGGCGACGTCGTCGAACGTCACGAGGATCTCGTTGGGGTCGATCCGGCGTGCCTGCGAGCGGCCGAAGTTGCCGAGGCCGCCGAGGCCGCCACCGGCCGAGGCCCGCCTCGCGAGCATGAAGAACAGGCCGACGAGCAGCAGCGTCGGGCCGAAGCCGAGGAACAGCTCGGCGAGCAGCGAGGTCCCGGTCGAGGTCGACTTCGCATTGACCTGGACGTCGTGGCCCTGCAGCAGCGCGGTCAGCTCGCTGCCCGGCCAGAAGCTCGGCACCTGTGTCTTGAACAGCGTCGTCGGGGTGGCCTTGGTCGAGCTCGGCGGGTAGCGCAGCTTCAGCGTGAAGGTCCCGTTGACCGTGTCGCCGGTGGTCGAGATCGACCTCACGTGGCCGGCCTTCAGCTGCTCGATGAAGTACGGGCTGAACGGCACCGTCACGCGAGGCTGGCCGGCCGGCTGGAAGACGAGCACCGACAGCCAGTTGAGGGCCAGCAACACGCCGAAGAAGATCCAGAAGCCCCGCCACCGGTGGGGCGGCGACGGCTTGTGCTCCTCGGGCGTGCCGCGCCCGTCGGGCGCCGGCGCCACCCGCCACCCCTGGCGGTCCTGGGGCATCGGTGCCGGCGGGTGCGGCTTGCGCGAGGTGCGGCCCTCGGTCGGGATCGCGGGTCGGCGACGCGCCTCGGACGGGCTTTGATCGGCCACACGCTAATTCTGACGGACCCGGCCTGGGGGCCGGGGTCCGTCGAGCGTCGCGCAATGATTTGGTAGCCTAACCATGTGGCGTCCGAACTACCCGAGCATCCAGGCAGGGTGATCGCCCGGCTCGCGCGCCAGCTCGAGCTGGCGGTCTCGACGGTCGATCTGACGATCTCCCAGTACCGCCTGCTGGGCTTGCTGGTCGACGGCCGCGAGGCCGCCTCGGCGCTGGCGGACAAGCTCGCGGTCAGCCGTCCGAGCATCACGGGAGTGGTCGACGGGCTCGTCGCCCGGGGACTGGTGGTGCGCCAGCACGGCGAGTCCGATCGCCGCCGGATCGGCGTCGAGGCGACCGCGGAGGGGCGAAACGTGCTGGCGATCGCCGACGCGGAGATCGAGCGCCGGCTCGAGGCGATCGTGGCGGCGCTCGGCGCGAGCGCCGGGCTCGAGGCGCTGGCCGGGTTGCGGCACTGGCACCACGCGCTCGAGGCGCACCGCACCGAGCACTGCGCGCGAGCGGTCGCGGCGGCCACCGACGACGCCGCTCGGATGGCCCGGTCCACCACCGCGGCGGCCACACCGGCCGCCGCGGCGAGCGTGGCGGCGGGCGGGTGAGCACCGTGACGGCGGCAGCGACCGCCGCCGAGGAGCGGTTCGTCCCGACGGGACTCGCGGCGCGCTACCGGCGGCCACGCGCGTGGATCGATCCGGACCGGGAGAAGTCGTGGCTGCGCCGGGCGCTGCCGATCGTGCTCTCGCACAAGGGCACGCTCTTGACCGCGCTGGCGATGTCGTTCGCCGGGCTGATGCTGCAGGTGCAGATCCCGAACCTCTTGAACGGTGCGATCACCAACTCGCTCCAGCGGCACACGGTGCCGCTGTCGCATTACACCTGGCTGGTCCTGGGGCTGTCACTGGCCGCCGGCGCGGCGGGGTACGTGTCGCGCCTGTTCCTGATGCGGACGGCGTTCAAGATCGAGTTCGACCTGCGCAACATCCTGTACGAGCACCTGACGCGGATGGAGTTCGGGTTCTACGACCGGGTCCAGTCGGGCCAGCTGATCTCGCGAGCCAACTCCGACATCCGCTCGGTGCAGATGTACCTCACGTTCGGCCCGGCGATCCTCGTCTCGTGCGCGATCGCGGTGGTCGCGTTCATCTACATGCTGACGATCGACGTGCCGCTCGCGTTCGTCTCGATGGCGACGATCCCGATCGTGTTCGCTCTCAGCGTGCGGATGCGCCGCGCGATGTTCCCGGTCTCGTGGCTGATCCAGGCGCGGCTCGCCGACGTCGCGACGATCGTCGACGAGAACATCAACGGGGTCCGGGTCGTGAAGTCGTTCGCCGCCGAGCAGCGCGAGCTGACCACGCTCGCCAAGGCCGCCGACCGGCTGGCGTGGTCCTACGTCAAGGACGCCGACCTGCGCGCGAAGTTCACGCCGCTGGTCCAGAACCTGACGCAGATCGGGCTCGTGCTGATCGTGATCGTCGGCGGACTGCTGGTCGTTCACGGCCAGCTCGGGGTCGGCGCGATCCTCGCCTTCTCCGCCTACATCGTGATGCTGCAGGCGCCCTTCCAGATGCTCGGGATGCTCGTGATGATGGGCCAGCGGGCGGCGGCCTCGGCCGGGCGCATCTACGAGGTGCTCGACGAGCGCCCGGCGATCGTCGACGCCCCCGGCGCGCTCGACCTGGTGCGGTCCGACGGCGACGTCCGGCTCGAGGACGTCAGCTTCAGCTACGGCGACGGCCCGCTTGTGCTCGACCGGTGCTCGCTGCACCTGCGACCCGGCGAGACGGTCGCGATGGTCGGCCGCACCGCCAGCGGCAAGTCGACGGTCTCGCGGCTGCTGCCGCGCTTCTACGACGTCGACGAAGGTGCCGTCCTGATCGACGGCCACGACGTGCGCAAGCTGACGCTGCACTCGCTGCGCTCGCAGATCGGGGTCGTGCTCGACGAGCCGTTCCTGTTCTCGGCCACGATCCGCGACAACATCGCCTACGGCCGACCCGACGCCACGCTCGCCGAGATCGAGGCGGCGGCGCGGGCGGCCGGTGCCGATGAGTTCATCCGGGAGCTGACCAAGGGCTACGACACGGTCGTCGGCGAACGCGGCTACACGCTGTCAGGCGGCCAGCGGCAGCGGATCGCGATCGCGCGGACGCTGCTCCTCAACCCGCCGATCCTCGTCCTCGACGACGCCACCAGCGCAGTCGACGTGCAGGTCGAGCAGACGATCCACGAGGGGCTGCGGATCCTGATGCAGGGTCGGACGACGCTGATCGTCGCGCACCGGCTGTCGACGATCGGGCTGGCCGACCGGGTCGTGCTGCTCGACCGCGGCCGGATCGTCGCCGACGGCACGCACGCCGAGCTGATGGAGACGACGCCGCTGTACGTCGAGGTGCTCGCCCAGGCCGAGGCAGCCGAGCGCGAGTCTCGGGAGACGGCCGGACGATGAGCTTCGGCAGCGGACCGAGCGGCGGCGGCTTCGGCCACGGTGGCGGGCCACTCGGGCCGACGGGCAGCGCCGCCTCCCCAGGTGGCGGCCTGCCATTCGCCGGGATCCCGCCCGAGCTCCAGCAGGGCGTCGACCGGCTGCTCGCCGAGGAGCCCGACCACGGCGAGCCCGCCGCGCGCTTCAGCCATCGCCCCGACTCGGAACGCGGGCGGCGGCTGACGCTGCGCGGGCTGATCTTCCGCCATTGGCACCTCGGGGTGCTCGCGCTCGTGCTCGTCGCGGTCGTGAGCGTCGCCAACCAGGCCGGCCCGTGGCTGATCCAGTACGCGATCAACCACGGGATGCTCCCTCACCATCACTCGGTCGCGGTGATCGTCGGGATCGGGCTCGCGTTCCTGGGGGCCGTGATCGTCGCCGCGCTCGCACAGCGCTGGCAGGTGATGGTCACCGGCCGGCTCGCCGCGCGCGTGATGAACGACCTGCGCGTGCGGATCTTCACGCATCTGCAGCGGCTGGGGCTCGACTTCTACACCGAGGAGAAGGCGGGCGTCGTGATGACGCGGATGACGAGCGACATCGAGAACCTCCAGCAGCTGCTCCAGGATGGACTCGCCTCACTGCTCGTGCAGGCGCTGACGATGGTCGTGATCACGATCGTGATGTTCACGCTGAACGTGACGCTGACGCTGATCACGCTGGCATTGGTCGTGCCGATCCTGACCGCCGGCTCGCTGTGGTTCCGCAAGGCGTCCGAGCGCGCCTACCTGCGGGTCCGCGACGGGATCGCGGCGGTGCTCGGTGACCTGTCCGAGAGCCTGCACGGGATGCGCACGATCGCCGCGTACAACCGCCAGCGCTGGAACGTGATCCAGCACCGCAACGTCGTCGGCGACTACCGCGCCGCCAACTACGAGACCGCCCAGATCAACGCGATCTACGCGCCGGGCACGCAGCTGCTCGGCTATCTCGGGCAGGCGGCGCTGCTCGCGATCGGGGGGCACATGGTCGCCGACGGGCGGCTCTCGATCGGCGCGCTGGTCGCGTTCTTCCTGTACCTGAACCGCTTCTTCGCCCCGATCCAGCTGCTCGTGCAGCAGTACAACACCTTCCAGCAGGGGCAGTCCTCGGTGCTCAAGCTGCGCACGCTGCTCGAGCTCGACCCCTCGACCCCGGAGGCTGCGGACGCGATCGAGCTGCCGCCCCTGAAGGGGGAGATCGCGTTCGAGCACGTGAGCTTCGGCTACGACCCGCAGCTGCCGGTGCTGCGCGACGCCGACCTGCGGATCCGGGCCGGCGAGACCGTCGCGTTCGTCGGTCAGACGGGCGCCGGCAAGTCGACTCTGGCGAAGCTGATCACGCGCTTCTACGACCCCGATTCGGGAGCGGTGCGGATCGACGGACACGACCTGCGCGACGTGACGATCGGCTCGTTGCGCCGCCAGCTCGGGGTCGTGCCTCAGGAGCCGTTCCTGTTCGCCGGGTCGCTGCGCTACAACATCGCCTTCGCCTGCCCGGACGCCTCCGACGAGGAGGTGTGGGAGGCGGTCCGCGCGGTCGGGCTGGCCGACGTGGTCGCGCGGATGCCCGATGGGCTCGACACGGTCGCGCACGAGCGCGGCCAGTCGCTGTCGAGCGGCGAGCGCCAGCTGATCGCGCTCGCGCGGGCGTTCATGGCCAGGCCGCGCGTGCTCGTGCTCGACGAGGCGACCTCGAACCTCGATCTGCTGTCGGAGACGAAGATCGAGGCGGCGCTCGACGTGCTGCTCGAGGCACGGACGGCGGTGCTGATCGCCCACCGGCTGACGACCGCGATGAAGGCCGACCGGATCGTCGTCGTCGACGCGGGCCGGATCGCCGAGGTCGGCTCGCACGACGAGCTGATCGACCGCGGCGGACGCTACGCGGAGATGTACGCGACCTGGATCAGCCACGTGGAGCTGGCCGCCTGAGCGACGGGGTGACGATCCCGGTCCGGGTGCAGCCACGCGCCCGCGCCGACGAGCTGGTCGCGGTGCGCGACGGGGTGCTCGTCGTGCGCGTGACCGCGCCGCCGCTCGACGGCCGGGCCAACGACGCCGTCTGCCGCCTGCTGGCCGCGCGGCTCGACGTCCGCCCGGCGCGGGTCGCCGTCGTGCGCGGCGAGCGGTCGCGTGACAAGCTGGTACGGGTGAGCGGTGTCGCGCAGGCGGCGGTCGATGCGTTGCTGGACGCGCCGGAGGGCGAGCGAGGGGGATGAGAGCCGCAAGTCGGATCGACGGCCTCGGGACGACGATCTTCACCGAGATGACGGCGCTCGCGGAGCGGACCGGCGCGATCAACCTCGGCCAGGGGTTCCCCGACCGCGACGGCCCCGTCGAGATCATCGACGCGGCGATCGCGGCGCTGAAGGCAGGCGCCAACCAGTACGCGCCGCTGCCGGGCGTGCCGGCGCTGCGCGAGGCGGTGCTCGAGCACCAGCGACGCTGGTACGGGCTCGAGCCCGAGGATGTCCTGGTCACGTTCGGCGCGACCGAGGCGATCGCCGCCTCGCTGCTGGCGCTGTGCGAGCCGGGCGACGAGGTCGTCGTGATCGAGCCCTACTACGACTCGTATCCCGCGTGTATCGCGTTCGCGGGTGCGCAGCGGCGGGTCGTCACGCTGCGCCCGCCTTCGTTCCGGCTCGAGGCAGAGGGGTTGCGAGAGGCGATCGAGGGCGGCGCCGGGCGCACCCGCGCGATCGTGATCAACACCCCCCACAACCCGACCGGCCGCGTGTTCGGGCGCGACGAGCTGTCGCTCGTAGCGGACGCGTGCGTACGGCACGACCTGGTCTGCATCAGCGACGAGGTGTACGAGCACCTCGTCTACGACGGCGAGCACGTGCCGCCCGCGACGCTGCCGGGGATGGCGGAGCGGACGCTGACGATCTCCGGCATCGGCAAGTCCTTCTCGGTGACCGGCTGGAAGATCGGCTGGTGCTCGGGGCCGGCGGAGCTGGTCGGCGCCACCCGCGCGGTCAAGCAGTTCCTCACGTTCGCCGGCGGCACGCCGCTGCAGCACGCCGCCGCGGCGGCGCTGCGCCTCCCGGCGGTCCACCTCGCGCAGCTCCGAGACCAGCTGCGGGCCAACCGCGACGCGCTCTGCACGGCGCTCGAGGCGGCCGGCTGGACGGTGTTCGAGCCCGCCGGCACCTACTTCGTGAACGCCGACGTGGGGACGGACGCCGTCCGGTTCTGCGCGGAGCTGCCGCAGCGCTGCGGCGTGGTCGCGATCCCCACGGGCGTCTTCTACGACTCGGATGTGGCGCCCGGCCTCGTCCGCTTTGCATTCTGCAAGCGGCCCGAGGTGATCGCCGAAGCGGCGGCGCGGCTTGGCCGCTTGGGCAGGCCCGGGGCTCAGCCGAGCAGCGCGGCGAAGTCCGAGTCCGCCAGCAGCGCGCCCGGCGCCTGAGCAGCGCTCTCGCGGATCGCCGTGCCGAGCAGGTCGAGCCTTGACTCGAGCTCGGCCAGCACCTCGTCGCGGTCCGCGAGCAGCTCCGCGGGGCTGCCGTCGATGTTCGCGCCGAGGCGCGCGACCAGCTGCCGGGTCTCCTCGAGCAGCTCCTCGGGAGCGAGCCCGTCGAACGAGCGCAGCAGCGCGGTCACGCCCGTGATCAGCGCACCGGCCGTTGCGGCGACCGTCCACGCGACGCGGAACGCCTCGCCGCTGTCGAGACCGTCGAGGCAGCCGTCCTCGCCGAGCAGCTGGCCGATCGAGCTCCGGATCGAGGCGATCGACTCCCGCATCGAGCCGGCTGAGAGGACCGCGTCGGCCGCGTCCCGGAATCGTTCAGGTTTGACCATCTTCCATGACCTCCCGTGTGCCAATTACGGGGCGAGCTCCTGGCGCTCACACCAGATCATAAACGCTGCCTTTCCAGTGTGTCAACGCTCTACTCACCGGTGCGGTCCGTTGCGGATCAGCGATCAGGCGAGGGATCGAGCGCGAACGTCGCGTCGCTTGCGGCGGTGAGCGGTGAGGTCGTGCTCACCCGGTTTTGGATCGGACTCGTCGCCTACGGCCGCCGCCGCGATCGCCACCTGATGGACCCCCGCGACGCGTGGCCCGCGAGATCGACCTCGAGCGGGATAGCCGGCTCCGTAGGTTCGTCCGCTCGAGCTCGTCACGGCCCGGGAGGCGGTCGCAGCGGCGATCAGCCACCACCACAATCCCACACACCCCCTTGAGCCAGCGGGGGGGTCGTTGGATTGAGGCTGACAGAGCGCCCGAATCCCACAACCCCCTTCCGGAACCAGGAGGTGTGTTGGATCTTGGTCGTCGCAGGGTCGGCCGGACGCCCGAGACGCCGCGCCCCGGCGTTCCAACCGGCGCCGAACCGGACCGACATCAACGTGCCACA
The DNA here is from genome assembly GCA_027315255.1 of Solirubrobacterales bacterium. GTDB lineage: Bacteria > Actinomycetota > Thermoleophilia > Solirubrobacterales > Solirubrobacteraceae > Palsa-465. Next base: position 31,820 of record DAHUYL010000065.1, read on the forward strand.
CCCCCTCGCCGCTGCCGGGGTTGGCACCGTGGCGTCGTGACAGAGCGCGAATGTGCCAACCCTCCCGCGCGGCCGGGAGGGTATGCGGCGTTGCGACCAGTCGCGGCCCGGCGTAGTGGCAGGTTGCCTCGGGGTCGGCACCCCCTGCCGTACCGACAGGGTCGGCGCGACCTGCCCACCCTCGGTGGCCCCGCCCGGCAGTACGATCGGAGCCGAACGACGGACGGAGCCGCCGAGGCCCGTCGGTCCTCCGCCCAGAGGTCCAGCGAGTCAGTCCACCAGAGAGATGGCCGCGCTACACCAGTACGCCGCGGACGCCGCGGACGCCGCGGACGCCGAGCCGAGCCCCGAGCACTTCGACGTGCTGATCGTCGGCGCCGGGCTGTCCGGGATCGCGTCGGCCTGGCACCTGCAACGCCACCTGCCCGGCAAGCGGTTCGCGATCCTGGAGGCGCGCGAGGCGATCGGCGGGACCTGGGACCTGTTCCGCTACCCCGGCGTTCGCTCGGACTCCGACATGTTCACGCTCGGCTACACGTTCAGGCCGTGGGCCGCGCCGGAGGCGATCGCCGACGGCCGTGCGATCGCCGAGTACCTGCGCGAGACGGCGCGCGAGCACGGGATCGACCGCCGGATCCGCTTCGGTCACCGCGTCACCCGGGCCGAGTGGGACTCGACCGACGCCCGCTGGACCGTCACCTGCGAGAACGCCCGCGACGCGAGCGAGAACGCGAGCGAGAACGCGAGCAACAACGCGAGCGACGCGCCGGCGGCCCGGCTGACATGCGACTTCATCCACTTCTGCACGGGCTACTACCGCTACGACCAGGGGCACACCCCGACCTGGCCGGGAACCGAGCGCTTCCGCGGGCGGATCGTCCATCCGCAGCACTGGCCCGACGCGCTCGACGTCGCCGGCCGCCGGATCGTCGTGATCGGCAGCGGCGCCACCGCGGTCACGCTCGTGCCCGCGCTCGCGCGCACGGCCGCGCACGTGACGATGCTCCAGCGCTCGCCGACCTACGTGATGGGGCTGCCGGCGCGCGATCCGCTGGCCGACCTGCTCCGGCGCCGGTTGCCGGCACCGCTCGGCCACCGGCTCGCCCGGCTCAAGCAGATCGTCCTGACCGCCGCCTTCTACGAGCTCAGCCGGCGCCGGCCGGCGCTCGTCAAGCGGCTGCTGCGCGCCGGCCTGAAGCGCCGCCTGCCGGCCGGCTTCGACGTCGACCGTCACTTCAAGCCGAGCTACGCACCGTGGGACCAGCGGCTCTGCATCGTCCCCGACGACGACCTGTTCGAGGCGATCGGACAGCGGCGCGCCGCTGTCGTGACGGACACGATCGAGACGTTCACCGAGACGGGCGTCCGCCTGCGCTCCGGAACGCAGCTGGACGCCGACGTGATCGTCACGGCCACCGGCCTCGAGCTGCTCGCGCTGGGCGGAACCGAGCTGTCGGTCGACGGGCGCCCGGTCGACGTCGCGGCGACGATCGCCTACAAGGGAACGCTGTTCACCGGGATCCCGAACGCGGCGCTCGCGATCGGATACACGAACGCGTCGTGGACGCTGAAGGCCGAGCTGATCTGCGAGTACGTGTGCCGGCTGCTCGCGTTCATGGACTCCCACGGCTACGACTGGTGCGTCCCGCTCGAGCCCGACGAATCGCAGCCGCGGCTGCCGCTGCTCAACCTCACCTCCGGCTACGTGCGGAGGGCCAGCGATCGGCTGCCGAAGCAGACCGACCGCGCGCCCTGGCGCATGAACCAGAGCTGGTTCGCCGACGTCCGCGACCTGCGCCGCGCGCGGATCGACGACGGTGGCATCCGCTTCGGACACGCGGGCGAGCCGGTCGGCCTCGACGCCGCCTCGGACCTGCTCGTGCGCGGCGATGTGAATCTGACCTGATCGCGGTCAGACCGCGCACCAGCTGACGCTGTCGAGGTCGATCGGCTCGAGCTCGATCAACCTCGCCGGCGTCGGGACTGCGCCCACGTCCAACCCCGGCTGAGCGTGTACGCGCAGGCGCTGCCAGACCCGACGAAGAACCCGACCGGCCAGTTCGTCTGAAACGACAGCGCGATCGCGGCCCACACGACCGCCAGCGCGATCGCGACCGACAGCGCGACCGCGACGCCTGGCCTGACCGTGAACGCGCGCGCAGCGGCGGGCGGACCGATCATCACGCTGAAGATCAGCGTCGTGCCGACGACGGGGACCGTCATCGTCGTCACGGCCGCGACCAGTAGCAGGAACGCGAGCTCGACCGCGAACGGGGCGAGCCCCCGGGCCGAGGCGGAGTCCGGCAGCACCGAGGCGAGCAGCAGCGGCCGCCACAGCAGCGCCAGCGCCGCCATGCAGCCGGCGGCGAGCGCGAGCGTCGGGGCGAGCTGGTTCGCGCCGATCCCGAGCACCTCGCCGAACAGCAGCGACTCGAGCGCGGGCGCGTCCTGGGCCGTGAACGACAGCAGCAGCGCGCCCAGCCCGAGCATGAACACGAGCGCGAGCGCAGTCGCGACGTCGTGGCGTCCGCGCCGGCCGAGCAGGCCGATCCCGAGCGCTCCCCCGGCCGAGAACGCCGCCAGCCCGATCAGGGTGTTGATGCCGGCCAGCAGCGCAGCCGCGGCGCCGGCGAACGAGCCGCCCGGGACCGCATGGGCGACGAATGCAGAGCCGCGCAGCACGACGAAGAAGCCGACGGCGCCGCCGACCGCCGCGACGACGCTGGCGACGATCCACGCGTTCGTCATGAACCCCGAGAACACTTCCGCCTCGCCTACCCGCCGCCCGAGCGCCGGCTCCACAGCCGCGCGCCGATGTAGCCGATCAGGACGAACGTGACGACGAAGAAGCTGACCGGCCAACCATGGTGCAGCGGTGGCCAGTAGTAGCTGTCCCAGGCGGCGAGGATCCCGAGCCAGACGGCGGCGACGCCCAGGGCAGCGGCGGCGGCGATCGCGTGGGACGGACGGCGGGTCAGCTGCAGGGCGGTCGCGGCCGGACCGACGAGCAGCGCCGTCGACAGGATCGCGCCGATCGTGACCGCGGCGAGCGCAACCGCCAGCGCCAGCGCCAGCAGGTACAAGGCCCCGAGCGCGCGAACCGGCAGTCCCCGCGCCGCCGCCAGCTCGCCGCTGACGGACGCGAGCAGCAGTGGACGGTAGAGCACCAGCACGAGCGCCAGCGCGACTGCGCCGAAGCCCGCGACCAGTGGCAGCAGCGAGCTGTCGAGCAGGAACACGTCGCCGAACAGGATCGTGACCGGCTCGCCACTGGTCGACTGCTCGATCGTCCCCAGATACAGGAACAGCGCGGCGAGCCCGAAGCCGAAGCCGAGCACGATCCCGGTCGCGAGATCGCGGAAGGCGGCCCGCGCGTGCCGGACGCCGATCAGCTCGATCGCGCCCGCGGCCGCGACGGCGATCGCGACGAACCCCCACAGCGGCGCGACCCCCGCCAGATACGCGCTCGAGCCACCGGCGGCACCGATGTCGCCGAGCGCCTCGCCCGCGAACGACTGCCCTCGCAGCACCGTGAACACCCCGACGCAGGCGGCGACGACCGCGACCAGCGCGCCGATTAGCGCTGCGCGCTGGACCAACCCGCTGGCGAAGAACCCCGGTTCGACGATCGCCCTCAGCACCTGCCCCATCTAGACGATCTCGACCGTGTCGTGATCACTGCCGGCCGCTTCGAAGGGGTGCTCGTCGTGCCCGGCACCGGCGACGACCAGCACGCGCCCGTGGACGCGCAGCACGTCGACGTGGTGGCCGTACAGCGCCGACAGCACGTCCGAGCGGATCACCTCGTGCGCGGTGCCGGTGGCCGCGCGGCCGTCGGCCAGGTAGACGATCCGGTCCATCACGGGCAGCAGCGGGTTCATCTCGTGCGCCGAGATCAGGATCGCGATCCGCTGCTCGGCGGCGATCTGCGCGAGCAGCCGCACGACCTCCTGGGCGCTGCGCAGGTCGAGGTTCGCGAGCGGCTCGTCGAGCAACAGCAGCCGGGGGCGGCTTGCGAGCGCGTGCGCGATCAGGATCCGCTGCTGCTCGCCGCCCGACAGCCTCCCGACCCGAGCGTCGGCGAAGGCCCCGGCGCCGACCGCCTCGACCAGCTCCTGCACGCGCGCGCGGCGGCTGCGCGAGGGCAGCGGCAGCCCGAGCCGGTGGCCGTCGAGCCCGAGCCCGACCAGGTCACGGCCGCGCAGCGGCATGTCGGGGTCGAGCTGGAACTTCTGCGGCACGTAGCCGACCTCGCCACGCTCGCCAGTGCCGGTCACGCGCCCCGAGCTCACTGCCTGCAGCCCGAGGATCACCCGGAAGAGGGTCGTCTTGCCGGCCCCGTTCGAGCCGATCAGGCCGGTGAACTCGCCGGCGCGCAGTGTGAAGCCCACGCGATCGAGCACCGTGCGGCCGCCGAGCCGGACGCTGACATCGTCGACGCCCAGGATGACGGGCGCGCCGGCGGCTTGGGGCACGCCGGCACGCCCTGCCGCGGTCGCGGCCGGTCGGGGTCCCTCGCTCACCGCAACCGCTCGGTCGAGACGTGATCGGCGACCGCGCGCTCGAGCGCGTTCACCTCCGCGAGCATCCACGACTGGTAGTCGTAGCCCGGCTCCGGCATCGTCTCGTAGAACCCGACGACCGGGACGTGCCCGCTGCGCGCCTGCGCCAGGAACGAGGCGGTGAGCGTGTCGGTGACCTGCTGGTTGTAGACCAGCACCGCGACGCGATGGCGTGCCAGCAGCTCGTTCTGGTAGGCGATCGCCTGCGGCGCCGGGTCGACGCCGTTCATCACGTCGGCCTGGAGCGCGAACGGGGTTGCGAGCACCGCGCCGGCAGCCCGCAGCAGGTAGTCGGCGAGCGGCTCGGTGACGGCCACCTGCGTGTGCGGATAGCGGCGCGCGAACCGGACGAGCGCCCGCTGGAACGGCTCGAGCGAGCTCTCGAACCGCCTGGCGTTGGCGGCGAAGTAGGCACGGTGCGCGGGCGCGATGGCCGACAGCTCCGCGGCCAGCTCACGCGCCAGCGCCGGCATCGTCCGCGGCATGTACCAGAGGTGCGGGTTGGCGGTCGAGTCCGGCAGCCCGAGCAGGTGCTGGACGACGATCACCCGGCGCGACCTGCTCGCCGAGCCCGACTCGATCCTGTCCATGAACGTGTCGTAGCCGAGCCCGTTCTGCACGATCAGGCGCGCCGCGGCGACCGTCTGGGCGATGCTCGGGCTCGCCTCGAAGCTGTGCGGGTCGGCGTTCGGGCTGTGCTCGATCGCGGTGACCGCCACATAGCGCCCGCCGATCTGGGAGATCACGTTCGCGTACTGGTTCTCGGCCCCGACCGCGACGATCCGCCCGCCGCCGACACGGCTTGCGGCCGCGCCGCCGCATGCGGTGAGCACGAGCGCTGTGACGGCTGCCGCGAAGCTCAGTGAAACCGACTTCACGTGCGCTATCCTAACAGAGAACGAGACCGAGTCTCACTCTTGTCTCGGGCTCGAGCCATAGCCGTTCCGGACCGTTCGCGACTCTATGCTTGCGACGATGCTCGCCGACACCGCCACCGACTGGGCCGCCTACGCGCGTGCGGTGCTCGTCCGCGCGGGGCACCACCGCGGCGCCGCGCGGGAGCGGCTGATCGACCTGCTGGCGCGGCAGAACTGCGCGCTCAGCGCGATCGAGATCGAGGACGCGCTGCGGCGCGGACGCCGCGGCCAGCGACCCGTCGGGCGGGCGAGCATCTACCGGACGCTCGAGCTCCTGCACGCCCACGATCTCGTCATCCGGCTGGATGTCGGCGACGGCGTCGCTCGTTACGAGCCCGCCGGCCCCACCTCCGAGCACCACCATCATCATCTGCTGTGCGACCACTGCGGCCGGCTGGTGCCGTTCGAGGATGCCGCGCTCGAGCGGTCGATCGAGAAGCTGTCGGACCGGCTCGGGTTCCGCACGACCGACCACGAGGTCACGCTGCGGGGCGACTGCCCCGACTGCCGCTAGGGCAACTGCGACGATGCCGCTTCCCCAGCAGTTGCGCGGCCGCATGCCCCAGGCGGTCCGCGACAACCAGGCGCTGCGCGCGCTCGCACTCGGGGCCGGGCTGATCCCGCCGCGTCCGATGCACTCGGCGGCCGAGGGCGAGCTGCTGCGGACGCTCGTGCGCGACACGGGCGCGCGCGCGGTCGTGGAGATCGGCGTCTACGAGGGGTCGTCCGCGGTCGTGCTGTGCGATGCGCTCCAGCCGGGAGCCGACCTGCACCTGATCGACCCGTTCGTCGACGAGCGCGGCACCTCGCTGAACTTCGGCTGGCGCGCGAACCCGACCGCGACCCGCCTCGCCGTGCGTCGGGCGGCGAGCGAGATCAGGGTCCATTGGCACGTGGCCCGCAGCCAGGAAGTCGGCCGCAGCTGGCAGGCCGGCCCGGTCGACCTCGTGTTCGTCGACGGCGACCACAGTTACGCGGGCTGCATGGAGGACTGGGAGGTGTGGCATCCGCATGTCAGGCCAGGTGGCGCGATCGCATTCCACGACGCGCTCGGACCGCGGGGGAGCGAGGGGCCGACGCGGGTCGTCGCCGAGCTGTTCCGGTTGCGCGAGCCGTGGGAGTGGCGACTCCTCGCCGAGGTCGACAGGATGGTCGTCGTCCGCCGGGAGGAGTGAGATCCGTTGCGGCCCGATACTGAGCGTGCAGCTGTGGAACGTTTCGCGTCTAACATCAGGCTGTGCATCACCGTGCATTCCCTGCGGCGCTCGCAGCCGGGCTAACCGGCTGGCACCGATGAGCCAGGTCATGGGGGGCGGCCGCCGGCGGCCCGGGCGCGCGGTCACGATGAACGACGTGGCGGCGGCGGGGGTCGCGCAGAGCACGGTCTCGCGGATCCTCAACGACACTCCGGCGCCGATCCCGGTGTCGCCGGAGACGCGCGAGCGCGTGCTGAAGATCGCCCGCGAGCTGGGTTATCGACCTCACCCGATCGCCCGCGCGCTGCGCGGCGCGCCGACGATGCTGCTCGGAGCGATCGTCCGCGACATCACCGACCCGTTCTTCGCCGGCGCGGTCGAGGCGCTCGTGCTCGAGGCGAAGGCCCACGGCTACTCGGTCGTGCTCGGCCACGCCCGCGCGGCCGAGGACGAGGCGCTGGCGCTGACCGCCGTGCTCGAGGCGCGACAGTGCGACGGGATCGTGCTGCTGGGTGACTTCCGGGCCGAGCAACGGCTCGTCGAGGACCTCAGCTCCGGACACGCCCATGTCGTCGGGCTGTGGCACGGAACCAGCCGCGACCACCCGTTCCCCACCGTCGGGGTCGACAACCGGGCGGGCGTGCGAGCGGCGCTCGCCCACCTGCGGGGACTGGGTCACGAGCGGATCGCGTTCGTCGGTGCAGAGTCGCTCGGCGACCAGCACGACCGCCTGGCCGCCTACCAGGAGTCGATGGACGAGCACGGTGGCATGCCTTCGTCCTGCTTCCTGCAGCGGGTCTCCAACACGATCGAAGCCGGCTCAGGCGCGCTCGCGCTGCTGCTGGAGGCCGAGCCGCGTCCGACAGCGGTCCTCGCTGCGACCGACGCGCTCGCGCTCGGTCTGCTGCACGGCGCCTACCAGCTCGGTGTGAGGGTCCCCGACGAGCTGTCCGTCGTGGGGTTCGACGACATCCCCTGGTCGTCGGCGAGCGTGCCGCCGCTGACGACCGTGAAGATGCCGATTGCGGAGATCATCGCCACCGGCGTCGCGCTCTGCGTCGGCGAAGGGGCGTGGGACGGCGAGGGCGCCCCGCCGCAGCAGGTGTTCCAGCCGCAGCTGATCGAGCGCCTGTCGACGGCGCGAGCCGAGCAGGCTGCACTCAGCGGTTAGGCTCAGCGGCCCGGCACGGGCGGCGTGCCGTACGTGTGGAAGCTCGGGACGGTCTGCACGCCCCACGCCTGGCCCTTCGCCCGCTCGGCCTCCGTCCACACGACGCACGGCTCGTCGGGGGCGTAGACGAACCGGCCGCCGGTCGTGACCTCGACCCGGTTGCCCCCGGGCTCGATCCCGTACAGGAAGAACCCCTGCGCGATCGCGTGCTTGGACGGCGCAGCCTCGATCTCGACCCCGGCGTCGAGCCAGATGTCCGCCGCACGCAGGCACTCCTCGCGCGTGTCGACCCAGAATGCGGCGTGATGCAGGCGACCGTTGGCGCGCAGCGCATCGCGCGTGTAGATCAGCTCGTGCGCGGCGATCGACGCACTCATCCAGGCGCCCGCCTCGCTTCCGTCGTCGAGCTGGATCCGCTCGTACAGGCGGTAGCCGAGCCGCTCGGTGGCGAAGTCGCGGTTGGCTCGCACGTCGGCCGCGAGCAGGTTGACGTGGTCCAGCCGCTTGATCGCGCAGCCACGCCCGGTGTAACGGCCCGGCACGTTCTTCAGCGCCGGCTGAAGGTGAGGCGGAGGCCGGTAGCGCTCGCACTCGTAGTAGAGCTCGAACGTGTGGCCGTCGGGGTCGGTGAAGCGGTAGCTCCGGCCGCGTCCGCGATCGCCGTCGGTCCAGCCGAGCCCGCGACCGCTCGCCTCGACGGCCGCGACCCGGCGGTCGAGCGCATCCTGACTCGCCGCGCGCAGCCCGAGCACGCCCATCCCGGAGGTGTCGGTCGCGATCAGCTTCAGCGACCACGGCTGGTAGTCGCCCCAGCCGCGTAGGTACGTCGACGGGCCCTGCTGGTGCTCGACCTCCATTCCCATCGTCTCGACGAAGAACGCGAGGCTCTCCTCCCCCTTCGGGGTGAGCAGCTCGACCGGTCCGAGGTGGGCGATGTCGGTCATTCGCCCTCGACCCTGGCACGCAGGCCGTCGAGGTCGTACGACAGCTCGCCGGCGTTCAGCTTGGCGCGCTTGACGTGCTCGTTCTGCTCGCGCGCGAGCGCGGCCGTGAGCACCGCGTCGGCGCGCTGCGCCCGCACGACGGTCGCGCCGTCGGCGTCGAGCACGATCAAGTCACCGGGGCGGATCTCCTGGCCACCGACCACGACCGCAACGTCGAGCTCGCCGACGACGTCCTTGGTCGCACCGCGCGAGCGCACCCAGCGGGTCCAGATCGGCAGCCCCATCTGCTCGAGCTCCTCGCTGTCGCGGACGGCCGCGTCGTTGAGGATCGCGACCGCCCCGCGGGCTCGCGCCTGGGTCACGAGCAGGTCGCCGATCAGCGCGACCGGGGCCGGCTCCGGCATCGTCAGCACCAGCACCTCGCCGGGCTGCAGGCGCGACATCGCGGCGTGCACCATCAGGTTGTCTCCCTGGCCGCAGCGGACCGTCCGCGCCGGCCCGCACGCCCGCGAGGACGGGATCAGCTGGCGCAGCTCGACGTCGATCAGCCCCTCGCGCCCGGACGCCTCGTACACGGTCGCGGCGCCCAGGCGGGCGAGCTCGCCGGCCACGCTCACAGCTGCGCCACCACCTGCGGCAGGACCCGCTGGAAGGACTCGCCGTAGCGCACGGCCTGGTTTCCCGACGCGCGTCGAGCGTGGTTGCCGCGCTGCTCGCCGCGCTGGGCGTAGTAGCTCTGGAGATACTGCTGGGCCTGCATCTCCCGCATCGCGGCGAGCTTCTGGTCCCACACCTCGGTGATGTCGACGTGGACCGTCGGGGTGAAGTTGCACAGCTCCGGCTGGTGGGGCTCGAACAGGAACAGCTGCGGCGGCTTGATCGTCGCGAACGCGCTCTGCACACCGGCGCCGGCGGCGAGGCTGCGCGCCCGGTCGACCGCCGCGAACGCGACCGGATGATCCGGGTTGAACGGGTCCGTGCCGGTGTGGGTGATCAGCACGTCGGGCGCGAACTCGCGGATCACGTCGGCGATCTGGAGCAGCGCTCCGGTATCGATCTGCAGCGGATAGTCGCCCAGGTCGAGGCAGCGGAAGCTCGCGCCGAGATGCGCGGCGGCCCGCTCGGCCTCCCCGTGGCGGATCCGCTTGACGTTCTCGATCGTCTGGTCCTGCTGCTTCCACAGCTCGCCGGACTCGCCGCGCTCACCGTAGGAGAGCGCGACCACCTCGGCGGCGCCGCCCAGCGCCACGGCCTTGGCCACGGCGCCGCCGGCGCGCCATACGAAATCGGCCGAATGCGCCCCGATCACCTGGACGCGCCGGCTCATGCGACGCCCGCCACGCGCCTGGTGTTCGCGACCGCCATCGTCCTGACCTCCTCGTCGGTGAAGCCGGCCGCGAAGAAGCGGTCGGCCATCAGCGCCAGCCCGTCCTCGACCGGCGGGTTGAACACCTGCCCCAGATCGCTGCCCCAGACGGTGTGCTCGGCGCCGACCGCACGCGTGGCGGCGAACAGCTGCTCCCAGCTGCACTTGCCGGTGTGGGCGGTCGTGAAGCAGCGTTCGAGCAGCGCTCCGCGCGCGGCCATCCGCTGCTGGTCGGCGGGTGGGATCGACTGGGAGGGGAACTCGGGGTGCGTGACGACGATCGTCTCGACGCCCCGCCCGACCGCGACGTCGACGACCGCCAGCGTCTCGCGAGCGCTGAGGTGGCCCGTGGCGAGCACGATCCGGTGGGATGCGACCACGTCGATCACCTCGAGCAGGGCGGGCAGCGGACGGCCGTCGGGATCGAGCACCGGGACCGCCTGGGGCCGCACCCCGGCGGCGCGCAGCTCGAGCTCGAAGCGAACCCATACGGGCACCTTGCCGTCCGGGTCGGCGTGCTCGACCTCGGCGTGCTCGGACGGGGCGCTGACGGTCGGCAGCCACACGATCCGCGCCCCCCGACGGGCCGCGACCTCGACCGCGGTCGCGTTCAGGCCACCGACGGAGTGGTTCAGCGTGATCGCCCCCAGCGCCCTGACCCCGGGCTTGGCCGCGCACACCACGGCTGCGCGCTCGGCCGTCGCGGTGTAGTGGGACTTCAGCCCGAACCCCGCGAGCCCGACCTCGACGCAGCGGTCGGCCAGCTCGAGGTCGGTGATCCGTCGCGGCGCGAAGTCGGGCGCGACGTGGACGTGGGGATCGAAGCCGCCGCGAACCGCCTCGCGAGCCCGCTCCGAGGGCACCGGATCGATTGCGCCTGCGGCCCGGCTGCGATCCGTCATCGAGTTCCGGTGAGCCCGTCCAGCAGGATCGTCCAGTGCTCGACCGAGGTGATCCTCAGCATCCCGTTCTGGTGCCAGTTGTCCTGCTCCAGCCGGTGGCGGACCGCGTGCTCGGACGGCGCCGAGACGATGTGCAGGACCTCGCGGCCGCCGGCCAGCGGGCCTCCCAGCAGGATGAACCCGTCATCGACGAGCGAGTCCATGAAGCGCGCGTGCTCGGGCCATCCGTCCTGGTCGCGCAGGTCCCGCGACCAGTCCCACGGGCCGCCACGCTCGAGCCGGACCGCGAAGTGCATGGCGGAACTGTATTAGGGTCGAGCGGCCGCTAGCAGGACGCCCGCTTGTAGTAGGCGGCGTTCAGCTCGACGAAGCGCTGCCACTCCTCCGGAACCTGATCCTCCGGCGTGATCGCGTCGACCGGGCACGCCTCGACGCAGGCGTCGCAGTCGATGCACTCCTCGGGGTCGATGTACAGCATCTCGGCGTCGGCGAAGCCCGGCTCGTCCGGGGTCGGGTGGATGCAGTCGACCGGGCACACCTCGACGCAGCTCGAGTCCTTGACGCCGATGCACGGCTCGTTGATCACGTACGCCATCCGGGCCTCCGCATGATTCTCACAGTGAACATGGGAAAAAGGCTACCGCAAGTCTCCGCGGGGCCGACCAGCCGGCGCGTCGCTCAGAAGACGAGCGTCCGATCGGCCCACAGGGTCCAGTCAGCCAGCTCCGCGAGGGTCGAGCGGCGGGCGCCGTCGACGAGCTGGCGCTCGTGCAGGCCGCGTGCGTCGAGGCAGGTGCCACAGCAGCCGACGGCCGCGCGGTGCAGCACGCCCTTCAGCATCCGATCGAGGTGATAATGCCCGTCCGGGAGCTGCTGGCCGGCGACCGCGCATGCGACCGCGTCGCCCATCAGGAACACCCGGACCTCGACGCCGTCGCGCTTGGACAGCGCGTCAGCGAGCCGCAGCGCGTTGAACGGGCGCTCGGAGCCGTATGGCTGGTCGTTGACGATCACGAGCAGGTTCACCGTGCGATCGTCGGGGCTCGCCGCCGTGCCCGCATCGGGTCGGAGCCCCGACCGCCAGCGTGAAAAGCCGCACCGTGGGGGGCCGCCGGCGCCGCGCCCGGCGAGCCACAAGCCGCCGGGCGCGCAGATCGAAGCGGCCGCTGGCGGGCGACGGGCCGTCGATCAGTCAGGCGAGGTCTGGAGCGGGTCGCCGAGCGGCCCGCCGGCCAGCCAGCGGGCGCCGCGCGCGTACAGCCACTCCACCTCGCCTCCGCGCAGCCCGGGCATGTCGCGCTTGACCTCGTAGCCGATCGCCGTCTGGATGTAGGCGAGGTGGCGGTAGCCGACCGGGAAGCGCGCCAGCAGCTCGCGGTCGAGCGCCAGCGTCGCCGCCGGATCGACGGGATCGAGCCGGTCCTTCTCGTAGATCGGCTGGCGCAGCACGATCGCCCAGCGATCGTCACGACGGGCGAGGAGATCGTAGAAGCGGCCGGTGCACACGACATCGCACTCGACTTCGTGGACGGCGGCCCGCTGCGAGATCGTCATCTTCGTCTGGGCGATCGCGCGGTCACCGGCGAGCTCGATCGAGCTGCCGCCGAGGAAGTGCAGGATGCTGACACCGCGCTCGAACCCCTCGCGGCTGACGCGGATGAAGTCCGCCGCCGGGCCCTGGAACCAGGTGGCCATCATGAATCCGTCCGCGTGCCAGCAGGACGCGAACCGCTCCCAATCGCCGGCATCGCGCCACACCGCCCAGTTCTGGACGACGGCCTCGATCTCGGTTCGGTCGTGATCGCTCATCGGCGAGTCCGCTGGGTCGACTGGCATCATGCCAGACCTCGCGCCGGGCGCGAACCGGAGTGGCCAGGGCAGTTCAAGACGGTCGGCTGCGCTGCCGAATTACCGCTTGAACCCCATCCCTCTTCGACCCGAGCCCAGCATGTTCCCCATCCTTGTTCTCCGCCGTACCCGTCGTTTCCGTGCCGCCTTCGGCCTGGTCGCGTCCGTCCTCGCGCTGACCGTGATCGCCCCCGCCGCCGTCCGCGCCGACGCCCGCTTCGACCCGAACGGGTTCACACTGTCCGCCCCCCAGTACTACGTGCACGAGAATGCCGGCGCCGCCGTGATCACGGTGCAACGCTCGCAGGCCGAGGCCGGCGTCGAGGCTCAGATCCGGTACATCGCGCTCGGCATGGGAGTCCCGTGCGGCCCGGTCATGTGCACCGCGGTCTCCCCCGAGGACTTCACCTCGGTCAAGGGGATGCTGAACTTCAGCAAGGGCCAGGTCAGCGCCACCTTCCGGGTGCCGATCGTCGACCACGGCGTCGACACCGTCTCGAAGACGATTCAGGTGTCGCTGTTCGGCCCCAGCGCAGGGAATGTGCCCGTCGGACTAGGACATCCGTCCAGCGGCGTGTTGACGATCGTCAATGACGACCCGCCGCTCGCGCAGGTCGCGGCGAACCCGCTCGGACTGACGAACATGCCGACCGGCGGCGACCCGCTGGCGGGCGCGAAGTTCTTCGTCGATCCCGAGAGCGAGCCGGCGGTCGCGGCGAAGCAGTTCCCCGCGCTGAAGGTGATCGCCGAGGAGCCCGGAACGGCCCGGTTCGGCACGTTCAGCACGAACAGCGCGGTGCCGACGATCGGAATCGCGGTCTCGCGCTACCTCGCCCGGGCCGCTTACGAGGAACCCGGCACGGTGCCGCTGCTCGCCACCTACCGCCTGGTCGACGGCCACTGCGGCCACTGGGCCGACCCGCCGTCGGCGCAGGGCGCCTACCACAACTTCATCGAGAGCTTCGCCCAGGGGATCGGCTCCTACCGGGCGGTGCTGTTCCTCGAGATGGACTCGCTGATCACGACCGGCTGCCTGTCGCCGCAGGGCGTCGCC
>DAHUYL010000207.1 GCA_027315255.1 Solirubrobacterales bacterium
CCGCCGCGCCGCCCCCCGCCGCGCCACCCCCGGCGCCCGTCGTCGCAGCGCCGAAGCCGCAGTGCACGATCGTCACCACCGGGACGAAGGTGCTGCTGTCGCCGGCGCCGAAGAAGGGGTCTCACAAGCGCCGCCCGCCCACGGGCAAGCCGGGAGCGCTCCAATTCGCCGAGCGCTGCAACCAGCAGACATCGACCACGCTGACGGGGAAGGTTGTCGCGACCCTGCCGGCGACCCGCGGAAGCCGTCGCACCGCCCACAAGAAGCGCACCAGGACGTTCACGATCGCCGCCGTCCAAACGGAGGCGAGTGCCGGGACCACAACCATGCTCACGGTCGCGCTTCCCAAGGCGGCGCTCGCGGCGCTCCGAGCCGGCGCCCGCGAGTCGGCGGCGGTCACGATCACGGTCACGAACGCGAATGGCACCAGTACCGCGACCACGACGATCGCGCGGATCGGGATACGAGTTTGATGTCCGCATCGTCCAGCTAGGCGGTCGCCGGCGGGTCGCCGCGGAGCCCGTCCCGTAGGCGAGAATCACCCAGGCCCAAGCCAGGGCGCCCGGCACCTCCCTCTCAGTGCTTGGCTTCGGAGCCCTCGATCACCGCGAGTGCCCCGGGGCCTCGCTCGAGTGCCTCCGCCAGCCCCGTGTACGCGGCGCCGAGCAGGCCGGGGACCGGCCCGAGACGGCCCGCCGGCGCAGCATCACGTTCAGCCCGAATCGCGGGGCGACCGTCTTTCTGCGAGCCAGGCGCAGGAACGGGTATCAATCGATCCATGAACCTGCTCGCACCGGTGAAGCGGTTCGATCGCTTTCAGCAGCGGCACCGGCCGCTGGCGATCCCGGTCGCGGTCGGTAAGAAGTTCGGCGAGGACCAGGGCGGCAACCTGGCGGCGCTGGTCGCCTACCACGCGTTCTTCTCGTTGCTGCCGCTGCTGCTGGTGTTCGTCACGATCCTCGGCTACGTCCTGAACGGCGACCCGAGCGCGGTCAAGTCGATCGAGCACTCCGTCGGCAGGAACTTCCCCGTCGTCAACCGCTACATCCAGTTCACGGCGCTGCGCGGCAGCGTGCTCGCGCTCGCGATCGGGATCGCGACCTCGCTGTGGTCGGGCCTCGGGGTGACGAACTCGGCGCAGAACGCGTTCGACACGATCTGGGCGATTCCCCGCCCGGAGCGGCCCGGCTTTCTCTCGAGCCGGCTGCGCGGGCTCGGGCTGCTGGTCGCGACCGGGTTGCTGTTCGCGCTCGCCAGCGGCGCCTCGGGCGTCGTCAGCGGCGGCCTCGGCGGCACTCCCGCGGTCGTGGGCGGGATCGCCGTCTCGCTGCTCGTCAACGTCGTCCTGTTCCTGCTCACGTTCCGGCTGATGACCCCGGGAGAGATCAGGACGCGCTCGCTGGCGCCAGGGATCGCGGTCGTGGCGGTGCTGTGGACCGTGCTCCAGGCGGTCGGCGGCATCTACGTGGGGCACGTCCTCAGGAATCTGCCGAGCGCGTACGAGGCGTTCGGGTTCGTGATCGCGCTGCTCGTGTGGCTGCACCTCGGCGCCCAGGTGACGCTGTTCTCGGCCGAGCTGAACGTGGTGCTGGCTCGCCGCATGTGGCCGCGGCCGCTGCTCAGCCCGCCGGATGAGCCGCCGGCGAGCCGCCCGCACGAACCGGCCACGGAGCAGCCCCCCGCGGCGCCCGCCGCGCCCCCGCTGCGGCCGCGGACGGCCCCGGTCCGGCGACGCTAGTCAGAACAGGCGGTCGACGGCCGGCCGCATCGCCACCTCGACGGGCCAGGAGCACAGCCCGCCGAGCGCCGGGCAGCCGGCGCACAGCGCCAGGTGGGGCTCGCCCGCGACCGCGAACGTTCCTCCGAGGACGCCGGCGGCGGCGGCCTGCAGCCGTGCCTCGAGCTCCGGTAGCGCCGCGGCGGCGAACGTCTCGGCGACGACCCGGTCTGCGTCCAGCAGCAGATGGGCGACCTCCACCTCGGCCGCGCCCGTACGCAGCGCCGCGATCGCGTAGATCAGCCGCTGGGGCGCGTAGTCGGAGGCTGCCGAGCCGGTCTTGTAGTCGACGACCAGCAGACGGCCCGGCCGCTCGGTCGCGAGCACGTCGAACGTGCCCGTCACGAGCACGCCGGCGAGCGGAAACGCGAACCGCTGCTCGCGACGGACGGTGAGCGCCCTGCCGAGCCGCGCCGCGAGCTCGCCGGCGAGGAAGCGTTCGAGCACCGGCCGGAGCTCGGCGGGCGTGTCGGCCGGGACCGCCCGGGTGCGGAACTCGACCTGCCGCAGCAGCCCGTGCACGAGCGTCCCGCGCGCGGTTCCGTCGCCGGGCTTCTCCCGGTCGGGGGGCAGACCGAGCACCCGCTCGGCGTAGAAGCGATACCCGCAGCGCTCGTACTCGGCCAGCGCCGTGTAGCTCAGGGTCGTGACCGGTGGCGCCGGCGCCACGACCCGGGAGGGCCCGACCGGCGGCGTGGGCAGGCCACTTGGGCGGGTTCTCTGTTCTCCAGCAACAGTTCTCCCGCCCAAGTCGACGTCCCTGACAAACGTCAACCGGACCCCGGCGGGGGTCTCGATCAGCGATTCGTCCGTGCGCGATCCCACATCGGGGACGAAGGCAGGGACGATCCAGTCCGCCGGCGTCGAGCGGTTTCGCTTCTCCCAGGTGTCCATCCGCGCCGCGCCGCTGAGGATCAGCCGCTCTCGGGCGCGGGTCATCGCGACGTAGAACAGCCGCCGCTCCTCGGCCTCCTCGCGAGCGAGCTGCTCCTCGCGCAGCTGGTCGTAGGCGAGCGCCTGGATCCGCGCGCCCGAGCCGGCCTGCCCGATCCGCAGGCCGAGCCGCTCGCCGTCGCGCCCGAGGCGCATCAGCGGTGCGCCGAACTGGGGACCACGTCCCAGGTCGGCCACGCACACGACTCCGAACTCGAGTCCCTTCGCGCGGTGGATCGTCATCAGCCGCACGGCGCCGAGCGCCTCCTGCTCGACCGGCGCCTCCCCCTCGTGCGCGGCGCCGGCGGCACGCGACCCCAGCAGCGCGACGAACCCGTGCAGATCCGGGCCGGCGGCCGCCTCCCACTCGCGGCCCAGCCGCATCAGCTTGCGAACGTTCGCCAGACGCCGACCACCGCCCGGCTGCGCCAGCACGGCAGCGTCGTAGCCCGTCAGCTCGAACGCCCGCCACAGCAGCTCCTGCACGCCGACCCGCGCGGCCGCCCGCCGCTCGACCGCGAACCACGCCTCGAACCGCTCGAGCGCCTCGCGATCGCCGACATCCAGCTCCTCGCGCGCCCCGGCGGCGAGCAGCACGAGCCCGTCGAGCGACAGCCCGCCCAGCGGCGAGACCAGCACGGCCCAGAGTGACTCCTGATCGAGCGGGTTGGCGAGCGCGCGCAGGTAGGCGACCAGCTCGACCACCTGCGGGTGCGACCAGTACCCGCGCCCGCCGATCACGTACGTCGGCACCCCGACCCCCTCGAGTGTGCGCTCGTACAAAGCCAGATCGGTGCTCGCCCGCGCGAGCACGGCCACGTCCCCCGGGCCGCACTCGCCGGCATCGATCATCGCGCGCACCCGGGCGGCCAGCACGCGCGCCTCGGCCAGCCGCCACGGCGCCGCGAGACCATCGGCCTCCCACTCGGCGCCCTTGTCGACGATCAACAGCTCGACGGATGCTTCGCCGCCGGCGGCGTGTATGCCGCCGGCGGCGCCCTCCGGGTTCTCCCGGCCCGCCCGCAGCGGCCGAAACCGGTCCCCGAGCGCAGCCGCGAACGCCGCGTTCAGCGCCGTCAGGATCTCGGGACGCGAGCGGAAGTTGGTCTGCAGCGACAGCCGCGCCCCGCGCGCGCCGAGCTCGTCGCCACGCGCCTCGAACAGCTCCACCTCGGCGTGGCGGAAGCCGTAGATCGACTGCTGCGCGTCGCCGACCATGAACAGGTTCGCACCGTCGCCAGCAACGAGGTCGATCAGCTCGAGCTGGATCCGGTTGGTGTCCTGGAGCTCGTCGACCATCACGTGGACGAACCGCTCGCGCAGCCGTCCGCCGACCTCCGGCCGGCGCAGCAGCTCGCGCGCGAGCAGCTCGAGGTCGTCGAAGTCGACCGCCGAGCGCCCGGTCTTGAGCCGCGCGTAGCGTTCCGCGTAGCCGCGCAGCAGCGCGTCGAGCGCGTCCCGTGCCGCCGCCGCGAACCCTTGCGCCGCCGCCGCCCGGAGCGCCGCGAGCGCGGTCCGGTACGCCTCGCACGCGGCCGAGTCGAGCGCCTTGGCGCCGCTGCGCGCGGGCAGCGCGAAACGATCGAGATCGCCGGGCCACAGCTCACGGTCTGCGAATGCGGTGGCGGCCCGCG
>DAHUYL010000224.1 GCA_027315255.1 Solirubrobacterales bacterium
CGCCCGGCCGCGCGCCGGCGCCCGCGCCGGCACTGGCGCCGCTGCCCGCCAGCCGCGACGCGCCCGTCGGCGGTCAGGCGGTGCTGGAGGGCGTGATGATGCGCGGCGTCGCTCACTGGGCCGTGTCGGTCCGCCAGCCGGCGCTCGACGCCGGCGGGACGCTCGGTCCGATCGCCACGCACACGTTCGAGATCGCGCGCTCACGCCGCCGCCGGGTCGTCTACCGGCTGCCGATCGTGCGGGGCGTGGTGGCGCTGGCGGAGTCGCTCGCGATCGGGATGCGCGCGCTCGGGATCGCCGCTCGCGCCCAGCTCGGCGAGGAGGAGGGGGAGGATCTGGCCGGGGGCGTCTGGATCGCGTCGCTGGTGATCGGGATCGTGTTCGCCGTCGGGCTGTTCTTCGTCGTGCCGGTGTCGCTCACGAGCCTGGTGCGCCATCAGCTCGGCTCCTCGCTCGTGTTCTGGCTGGTCGAGGGGGTGCTGCGCACCGCGATCTTCCTCGGCTACCTGGCGCTGCTGTCGCGGCTGCGCGACCTGCGGCGGGTGTTCGAGTACCACGGCGCGGAGCACAAGGTGATCGCGTGCTACGAGGCGGGAGACGAGCTCGTCCCCGAGCGCGCGGCGCTGTACCCGCGGCTGCACCCGAGGTGCGGAACGAGCTTCCTGCTGGTCGTGATGATCGTCGCGATCTTCGTGTTCGCGCCGATCGGGTTGCCAGCTTGGTGGCTGCTGGTCCTGACCCGGATCCTCGGGGTTCCGGTGATCGCCGGGGTGTCGTTCGAGATCATCAAGTGGGCCGGGCGCAACCGTCGCCGCCGCTGGGTGCGGGCCGTGATGTGGCCGGGGCTCCAGCTCCAGAAGCTGACGACCCGCGAGCCCGACGCAGACCAGCTGGCGGTCGCGATCAGCGCACTCGGGCACGTGCTCGAGCGCGAGACGCCGGGCGCGCTGTCCGCCGAGGACCTCGTCGGCGTCGAAGTCGTCGCCTGAAGTTGGGCCCGGAACCAATGAGCATGATCGAGCAGCTGGCCACCCAGATCCTCGATCGCTTCGACGCGCTCGAGCACGACCTCGCCGACCCCGCCGTGATCGGCGATCGCGAGCGGTTCACGGCCGCCTCGCGCGCGTACCGCGAGCTCGAGCCGGCGGCCAGGCTGGCGCTCGAGTACCGGCGCGCGGCGGACGACCTCGCCGGCGCACGCGAGCTGCTCGCCGAGGACGGCGAGGACCTCGAGCTGCGCGAGCTGCTCGACTCCTCGCGGGCGCGGCTGGGAGAGCTCGAGGAGGAGATCCGCCTGGCGACCGTCGAGCGCGATCCCAGCGACGACAAGAACGTGATCGTCGAGATTCGCCCCGGGGCAGGCGGCGACGAGGCTGCGATCTGGGCGGGGGACGTGTTCCGGATGCTCACCCGCTATGCCGATCGGCGCGGGTTCCAGACCGAGCCGATGTCGATCGGGGAGGGGACCTACACCTTTGCGATCAAGGGCGATGGCGCCTACTCCGTGTTCAAGTTCGAGGGCGGCACCCACCGCGTCCAGCGCGTCCCGGAGACCGAGTCGCAGGGCCGCATCCACACCTCGACCGCAACCGTCGCGGTCCTCCCCGAGGCCGACGAGGTCGAGGTCGAGATCGACCCGACCGACCTGCAGATCGACACCTACCGGTCGACCGGGCCGGGTGGCCAGTCGGTCAACACGACCGACTCGGCGGTGCGGATCACGCACAAGCCGTCCGGCATCGTCGTCTCGATGCAGGACGAGAAGTCCCAGCTGCAGAACCGAGAGCGGGCACTGCGGGTGCTGCGCGCGCGCCTGTACGAGCGGGCGCTCGCCGAGCAGCGGGCGGAGATCGCGGCCTCGCGCTCGGCCCAGGTCGGCACCGGTGAACGGGCCGAGAAGATCCGCACCTACAACTACAGCGAGAAGCGGGTCAAGGACCACCGCATCAACCTGCTCGTGCACAACCTCGATCAGATCCTGATCGGCGAGCTCGACGAGCTGACGGGAGCGCTCCAGGACGACGAGAAGCGCCGGCGCCTGGCGGAGCAGGCCGGTGGTTCGTGATGCGGTGGCCCGCGGCGCGGCGCTGCTCGGTGCGGCAGGGGTGCAGCAGCCCCGGCTCGACGCCGAGCTGCTGCTCGCGCATGCGCTCGGGGTCTCGCGCACGCAGCTGGTGGTCGGCGCGCGGGATCCGGTCGGGCCGCGGGCGGCGGCGGTCTACCAGGACCTGCTCGCACGCAGGAGTGAGCGCGAGCCGGTCGCCTACCTGCTCGGCGAGAAGCCGTTCCGGCGGCTGCGCCTCACGGTCGACCGGCGGGTGCTGATCCCGCGACCGGAGACCGAGCTGCTCGTCGAAGCCGGCGTGCGGCTGCTTCCGGATGGCGCGCGCGTCGCCGACGTCGGCACGGGCAGCGGCGCGGTCGCGCTCGCGCTCGCGGACGAGCGCCCCGACCTCGACGTGGCCGGGATCGACGTGAGCGAGGACGCGCTCGAGGTCGCGCGGTGCAACGCCGAGCGGCTCGACCTCCGCGTCCGCTGGGCGTGCGCGGACCTGCTCGACGGCGGGCGCTACGACGCCGTGCTCGCGAACCTGCCCTACGTCGAGGACGGCTGCGAGCTGGCACCCGAGATCCGCTGCTACGAGCCGGCGGGGGCGCTGTTCGCAGGGCCCGACGGCCTGCAATCGATCCGGCGGCTGATCGCGGCTGTCGCGACTCGCGAGTCGGTGGCGATGCTCGCGCTCGAGGTCGGCGCCGGGCAGGCAGCGGTGGTGGCCGAGTTGATCGGTGGCGCCGGGTTCGCGGCGGTCGAGCGGATGCGCGACCTGGCCGGGCACGAGCGGGTCGTCGTCGGGCGGCGATGATGGCGGGCGGGGCCGACGCGCGGCGGTTCGAGGCATGCATCCGCGGCGGCGGGGTCGCGCTGTTCGGAGCCGACACGGTCTACGGGCTCGCGTGCGCGCCCGACGATCCGGACGCGGTATCTCGTCTGTACGAGCTCAAGCGCCGCCCGAGCGGGAAGGCGGCGGCGGTGATGTTCTTCTCGGTGGCGGCCGCGCTGCGCGCGCTGGGCGGGTCGCTCGGCCCGCGCACGCTCGAGGCGCTCGGACGGCTGCTGCCGGGCGGGGTGACCGTCCTGCTGGATAACCCGGCACGCCTGTTCCCGCTGGCGTGCGCCGAGGACCCGGCCACGCTCGGGCTGCGGGTGGTGTCGATCCCGCAGCTGGCCGGCGTGAGCGTGCCGGTGCTGCAGTCGAGCGCCAACCTGGCCGGCGGGCCCGACGCACGCCGGCTCGAGGACGTGCCGGCGGAGCTTCGCGCCGCCGTCGACTTGGTTGTCGACGGCGGCGAACTGCCCGGAGTGCCCTCGACGGTGCTCGACCTGCGGCGCTTCGAGCGCGGCGGTGCCGACACCGCGCGCGTGCTCCGTGCCGGTGCGGTCGGCGAGCAGGCGATCGCCGCCGCGCTCGCCGGTCAGTTCCACTTCGACCCGGCGACGTACGACGAGCTGATCCACGACGACATCCCGAGCTACGACGCCCTCCAGGACGCCGTCGCCGAGGCGGCCGCGGCGGGCCGCGTGCACGTCGGGTCGATGCTCGAGCTCGGGACCGGAACGGGGGAGACGGCCCGGCGGCTGCTCGCACGCCTTCCGGGTGCTGCGTTCGTCGGTGTCGACGAGAGCGCCGCGATGCTCGAGGCGGCGACCGCGGCGCTCGCGGGGTTCGGCGAGCGGGTGGCGCTGCGGGTCGCGCGGCTCCAGGATCCGCTCCCGGAAGGGCCGTTCGAGCTCGTCGCGAGCGCCCTGTGCGTCCACCATCTGACCGGAGCCGAGAAGGCCGACCTGTTCGCGCGCGTGCGCGCCGTCCTGTCGCCGGGGGGCAGGTTCGTCCTCGGCGACGTCGTCGTTCCGGACGATACGGCGGCGGCGACGACGTCGCTGACGCCCGGCTACGACAGGCCGGACACGGTCGCCGACCAGCTGCGGTGGCTGGCCGAGGCCGGCTTCGAGGCCCGCCTGGTGTGGTCGCAGGGCGACCTCGCGGTGATCGTCGCCGCCACCGCCGTTGGTAGGGTTGAGGGCAGATGAGCGAGCTGCCCGCGGACTACTTCAACGCGCCGCTGTCCGAGGTCGACCCCGAGATCGCCGACGTTCTGCGGCTCGAGCTCGAACGCCAGCAGCAGACGCTCGAGATGATCGCCTCCGAGAACTTCGTGCCGGTCTCGGTGCTCGAGGCGGTGGGCTCCGTCTTGACGAACAAGTACGCCGAGGGCTATCCCGGCAGGCGCTACTACGGCGGCTGCGAGCACGTCGACGTGTCCGAGCAGCTGGCGATCGACCGGGCGAAGGAGTTGTTCGGGGCCGAGCACGCGAACGTCCAGCCGCACGCGGGCGCGCAGGCGAACACGGCGGCTTACCAGGCGCTGCTCGAGCCGGGCGACACCTTGATGGGGCTCGAGCTCGCGCACGGCGGCCACCTCACGCACGGGATGAAGATCAACGTGTCCGGCCGCCTGTACCGGATCGTGTCCTACGGCGTCGACCCCGAGACGAGCGTGATCGACATGGACGACGTGGCGAGGATCGCGCGCGAGCAGCGGCCGAAGCTGATCGTGGCCGGGTGGTCGGCGTACCCGCGGATCCTCGACTTCGCCCGTTTCCGCGAGATCGCAGACGAGGTCGGCGCCTACCTGCTCGTCGACATGGCCCACTTCGCCGGCCTCGTCGCCGCCGGGCTGCATCCAAGCCCGGTCCCGTACGCGGACGTCGTCACGACGACCACCCACAAGACGATCGGCGGCCCGCGCGCGGGGATGGTCCTGTGCCGTGCCGAGCTGGCCAAGAAGATCGACTCGGCCGTCTTCCCCGGCCAGCAGGGCGGGCCGCTCGAGCACACCATCGCCGCGAAGGCGGTCGCGCTGCGGATCGCGGCGTCCGAGCAGTTCCGGGAGCGCCAGGAACGGACGCTCGCGGGGGCGAGGGCGGTGGCGGCGGAGCTGACACGCGCCGGCTCGGGCGTGGCGGTGCTGACCGGCGGCACCGACGTCCATCTCGTGCTGGTCGACCTGCGCGAGTCCGAGCTCGACGGTCGCCAGGCGCAGGATCGCCTGCACTCGATCGGGATCACCGTCAACCGCAACGCGGTCCCGTTCGATCCGCGCCCGCCGATGGTGACCTCGGGGCTGCGGATCGGGACCCCGGCGCTGGCGACCCGCGGCCTCCAGGTCGATGACTTCGTCGAGATCGGGAGGATCATCGCGGAGGCGCTCCAGCCCGGCGAGTTCGAGCAGCGACAATCCGCTCTGGCGGAGCGCACCGCTCAGATCGCCGAGCGCTACCCGCTGTACGCGGGCCTCGGCGTGCTCGCCTAGCCGGCTGCCGCGGCGCCGGTACGGGGCCGCCCGCGTCAGCTGCACGGTTGCGTCCGTGGCAGCGCTGCGCGGTCGCGCGCTCTGTACCAAGTTCGTCACATTGCTGGACTTGGCGGGCGGCCGCGGCGACGATGCCGCCGATGGACCCAGGTAACCCCCCGCCGCAACGCGCAGTTCGCCCCAAAGCGAGTACGGCGCCGTCGATTTGGGGAAGACCGCCGCTCACAGCGGCAGCTTTCCCCAAAGCTCGGGTCGCCCTGTCGGTTTGGGGCCCGGAGCCGGTTCGCGGGACGGGCGACCGGGAGATCGCGCGGATCGCCGAGCGCCAGCGCGGTTGCGTGCACCGCGCGCAGCTGGCGCACGCCGGCCTGACCCGCCATGCCGTCGCGCACCGCCGTCGCACCGGCAGGTTGCACCCCGTGTACGCGGACGTGTTCGTCGTCGGGCGGCCAAGGATGCAGCCGCTCGGGCTCGAGACGGCGGCCGTGCTGCACGCGGAAGGCTATGGCGTGCTGTCCGGCCTGACCGCGGCGGTCAACCTCTGGGAGGTGAGCGACCTCGACGTCGCCGGAGTGACGCTGACGGTCGTCGGTCGCGACCTGCGGTCGCGACCGGGACTCACCGTCCACCGCGTCTCCGCGCTGCATCCCGCAGACATCCGCGTGCACCAGGGCCTGCCGGTGACAGCGCCCGCACGCACGATTCTGGACTGCGCCGGTGAGCTCGCGCACGGCGAACTCGAGGGCGTGATCGCGACCTTCATGCGGCGTGCGTTGGTGTCCGCGGTCGAGATCGAGGCCGCGATCGCGCGAGCCCCGTACGCCAAGGGGATCGGAACCACTCGGGCGCTGCTCGGCGGCTCCGACCGACCGGCCCGCACCCGATCGGTCTACGAGCGCAGGCTGCTGCGGCTGATCAGGGAGGCGCTGCTGCCACCGCCGCAGGTCAACGTCAGGGTCGGCGACCTCGAGGTCGATTTCCTGTGGGCTCAGCAGCGGCTGATCGTCGAGTTCGACGGGTTCGGCTACCACGGCGACCGGCGCGCTTTCGAGCGCGACCGCATCCGAGATCAACGGCTGGCGCTGCTCGGCTATCAGGTTGTGCGGGTGACCGCCCGGCAGCTCGACCAAACGCCATTCGCGGTGATCGCCGCGATCGCCTCGATGCTCGGGGCCCGCGCGGCGTGACACGCCGGGCGGGAGGCGCCGCGGTGTGAGGCGCCGCGGTGTGAGGCGCCGAGAACATGCCGGCACGCCGGGGTCGGCGGCGGCTGGCATCCTATGCGTGACGCCATGCGGTATTCGGATGCCGTCTTCGCCTTCCTCGTCGCGATGGCCATCGCTGCGGCGCTCACCCCGGTCGCCGCCCGGCTTGCGCGAAGCATCGGCGCGATCGACTTCCCGCGCGCCCGCGGCCTCAGCCAGAAGCCGACGGCCAAGCTGGGCGGGCTGGCGATCCTCGCCGGGGTGCTCGCCGCCACCCTGATCTGGCTGCCGGCGACGATCACGCTGCGGCACGTGCTGCACACGCCGGCCGGCTCGGGCGGCGGCACCGTCCACACGTGGGCGATCCTCGCCGGCGCCGGTGTGATCACGCTCGTCGGCGCGATCGACGACTGGCGCGAGTTGTCGCCGGCGGCGAAGCTGATCGGTCAGATCGCCGCCGCGGTGATCGCGGTCGAAGGCGGCGTCAACGTCACCGACGTCACGTTGCCGTTCCTCGGCGCGCTGCAGTTCCCCAACGAGGGCGGGGCGATCAGCGGCGTCTGGCTGGTCGCGGTGATGAACGTCGTCAACTTCTCCGACGGGCTCGACGGGCTCGCGGCCGGGCTGTGCACGATCGACGGGGTCGCGTTCACGATCATCGTGTTCGACATCGCGGGCGGCGGCAGCGCGGTGGCGGTGCTGGCGGCGCTGACCGCGGGCGCCTCGCTCGGCTTCCTGTTCTTCAACTTCCCGCCGGCGAAGGTGTTCATGGGCGACTCGGGAGCCAACCTGCTCGGCTATCTGCTCGGGATCGTCGGCGTGATCGGCTCGCTGAAGACGGGGCTGGTCGTCGCGCTGGCGGTGCCGCTCCTGATCCTCGCCGTGCCGTTCTTGGACACTAGCTTCGTCGTCGCCAAGCGGCTCAAGTACCACCGCAAGCCGTGGGAGGCGGACGCCACCCACTTCCACCACCGGTTCGCCGCGATCGGCTTCAGCCAGCGGCGGACGGTCGCCTATCTGTACGCGTGGTCGGTGATGCTCGCCGGCGTCGCGATCCTGCTGCGCGTGGTTCCGTACTCGGACCACCAGGGGCACTACCGCTTCTGGTGGAGCGTCCTGATGGGCGGGATCCTGGTGCTTGCGCTGGCCGCGAGCGTGTACCTCGTGTACGTCCTGGAGATCCTCAAGTTCAAGGGGCTGCGCGCGATGCAGATCCGGCGGCTGGACCCCGACACCGAGGAGCACGAGATCGACGCGGCGATCCAGCGTGACATCGAGACGGGCGAGTTCGAGACCGTCGCGAAGTAGCTCTCCGCCCGCCGGGGATCGATCCCGCGGTGCTAATCTGACGCTTACGTAAGAATCAATTTTCGTAAGCGGAGGCGCGCGTGGCAGGGCACGATGCAACCGCTGCGCCGGCGAACGGCAACCGGCGCAGGCTCGGGGTGGACGCCGGACACGACCACTACAAGTGGTGGGCGCTGTCGTGTACGAGCCTCGGGATGCTGCTCGCGACGATCAACTCGGGCACGCTGATCATCGCGCTCCCGGATCTGGAGCGCAGCCTCCACACGAGCCTGCTCGAGCTCGTCTGGGTGATCCTCGTGTACATGATCGCCTCGACCGTGCTGGTGCTCAGCGCCGGGCGCCTGTCGGATCAGTTCGGGCGCAAGCAGGCGTACATCGGCGGCTTCCTCGTGTTCGCCGCGGCGTCGCTCGGCGCCGGCTTCGCGGGCAGTGGCACCGAGCTGATCCTGTGGCGGATCCTGCAGGGGATCGGCGGCTCGTTCCTGTTCGCCAATGCCGCCGCGATCGTCACCGACGCGTTCCCGCGCGAGCAGCTCGGCGTCGCGATGGGGACCAACACGATGGTCGCCGCCGTCGGGCTCGTGATCGGGCCCGTGCTCGGCGGCGCGCTCGTCGACATCTCCTGGCACTGGGTGTTCTGGTTCAACGTCCCGTTCGGCATCGCCGGCAGCCTCTGGGCCTGGTCGATCCTGCGGGAGATCACCGGCCGCTCGAGCGACACGCAGTTCGACCCGGTGGGAACGGGGACGTTCCTGCTCGGCCTGACCGGGCTCGTGTACGGCATCTCGAAGGGAGGGGTCGAGGGTTGGGGGGCGCCGCTGGTGGCGCCCGCGCTGATCGTCGCGGCCGTGATGCTGCCGGCCTTCGTCGTGGTCGAGAGCCGCCTCGGACGGTCGGCGGCGCGAGCGCCGATGCTCGACCTGACGATCTTCCACAGCCGCCTGTTCGCGGCCGCTTCGGCCGCCGCCTTCCTCAACGGGCTCGCGCGGTTCGCGCTGATGTTCGTGTTCGTCTTCTACTTCCAGGGCGTCCAGGGCAACTCGCCGATCCTCGCGGGGCTGAAGCTGGCACCGCTGGCGGTGGGGATGCTCGTGTCCTCGCCGCTCGCCGGCATCTACGCCGACCGCAACGGGTCGCGGACGCTGGCGTCGCTGGGGATGCTGGTCACGGCGCTCGGGCTCGGGCTGATGACGCTGCTCCAGCGCGACACGTCGTACTGGGCGCCGTGCGCCTACATGCTGATCGTGGGCGTCGGCTCGGGCATGTTCAACTCGCCCAACACCGCCGCGATGATGGGCACGGTCGCGCCGCACCGTCGCGGGATCGCGTCCGGCGCGCGCGTCCTCGTCCAGAACACCGGGGCCGTGCTGTCGATCGCGTTCGTGCTGGCGGTCGTCACCTCGTCGGTCCCGAAGTCCGTGCTGTTCGCAGTCTTCTCGGGACTCGCGCACGGCATCTCGACGAGCCGCCTGGCGCCGTTCCTCGACAACATGCACACGGCCCTCTGGTGCCTTACCGCGGTCTCGATCATCGGCGCGGTGGTGTCGTTCGCCAGGCCGAGCCACACGCAAGCGGAAGCCGAGGTCGAGGAGGCGCCGGGCCAGGCAGCCCTCACCGGACCGCTCGCGCGCCGCTCGGAAGGGGTGGTCTCACCATGAGCGGCACCGCCGCCCCGATCCGGATCGGCGAGCTGGCAGAGCTGACCGGCACCACCCCTCGTACGATCCGTTACTACGAGGAGATCGGCCTGCTCGGGTGCGCGAGCGACCGCCAGCAGGGCAAGCACCGCTGCTACACGGAGGCGGACGTCGCGCGCGTCAGGGAGGTCGTCCGCCTGCGTGACCTGCTCGGGCTCACGCTCGAGCAGCTGTCCCAGCTGGTCGAGGCGGAGGCGGCGCGGGCCGAGATCCGCCGCGAGTTCAGGACGACCGAGGATCCGAGCCGGCAGCGGTCGCTGCTCGAGCAGGCACTGCGGCACATCGAGACGCAGCTGGCGCTCGTCCGCGGCCGGCGCGACGACCTCCAGGCGCTCGAGCGGGAGCTCGCCGACAAGGAGCAGACCGTCCGCGCCAAGCTGGCCGCACTCGGGTTCTGAAACGCGTCAACTTGCGGGTCATCCGACCCGCCGATCCGTTAGCATCCGGCGCCCCGTCCGGGCAGGCCACCGCCCACGGAATGAGTCATTTGTATCAAAGCGCCCCCCAAGCCGAGACGTTCGCGCACCTGCGCGCGCTGTGTGGGCGCGCGCACGCGGCGCTCTGCATCGATCGGAGCCGTCCTTGGCGGTAGCGGCCGGGACGGTGACTGGATCGCACACGATGCCACTGCTCCGCTACCTGGACGTGGTCGCCGTGGTGCTCGCCGCTGCCCCGGCGGTGGTGCTCGGCGTGCCGACTCTCGGGTTCGGAATAGGTGCGGGTGCGTGGCTCCTGCAGCGGCTGATCCACGCGCAGGAGCACCGCCTGTACTCGGGGATCCAGGAGCCGCGCAACCTGCTGGCGGTGCGGCTGTTCGAGGCGTTCGGCCGGATCTGGCTGCTCGCGATCGCGATCGTCGTCGCGGGCGTCGCAGGCGGGCGCGCCGACGGGTTGACTGCCGCGGTGACGATCTTCGCCGCGTACTCGATCGCGTTCGTGATCAGGGTGCTGAGCGGCCCGCCGCCGCCACTGCGCCGGACCGGGAGCGCGGCCCGGTGAGCGCGCTCGCCGAGGCACCGGTGCA
>DAHUYL010000009.1 GCA_027315255.1 Solirubrobacterales bacterium
GATCGCCATCGCCAGCGCGCCGACCTGCGCGTCAGTCACGCCGCCGTCCGTGATCCCTGCGACCAGCAGCTCGATCTCAGCGGCGCTCAGCTCGCCGCCGTCGCGCTTGCGCCGGATCAGTTCAGCTACGAGCACCGCCCGGCCCGTTCCCGATCCGTTCGATGAAGGCGAGCAGCAGCCGCGACAGGTCGACCGCCCCGCGACGGGCGTCGCGCAGCGTCTGCTCGTGTGACAGCGGCTCGTCGCTCATGCCCTCGGCCAGGTTCGTGATCGCCGAGATCGCCACCACCCGCAGCCCGCAGTGCCGGGCGATGATCGTCTCGTGCACGGTCGACATCCCGACCGCGTCGGCGCCGAGCACGCGGAACGCGCGGATCTCGGCCGGGGTCTCGAAGCTCGGACCGCCGACCGCGAGGTAGACGCCGTCGGCCAGCGGCACACCGAGCGCGCCCGCCACGGCGTGCAGCTCGACGAGCAGCTGCGGGTCGTAAGCGTCGCGCAGCGTCGGGAAGCGCGGCCCCAGCGCCGGGTCGTTGGGCCCGGCGAGCAGGTTCACGCCGGTCAGATTGATGTGGTCGGTGATCGCCATCAGCCGCCCCGGGCCGACATCCGCCCGCAGCGAGCCCGCCGCATTCGTCAGCACGATGACCTCCGCGCCGGCAGCCCGCAAAGCCCGGACGGGTGCCCGCAACGCCTCGAGCTCGCCTCCCTCGTACAGGTGGGCTCGACCCTGCAGCACCGCCACCGGTACGCCCGCGACCCGGCCGAGCACTGCTCGACCGGCATGCCCTTCGACGGTCGGGAGCGGGAAGCCGGGCAGCTCGTCGTAGCCGACGACGACCGCGCCAGACACCGCCTCCGCAACCGCACCGAGCCCTGAGCCGAGCACGACGCCGACTCGCGGCCGCCCGCCGCCCCGCTGCACGAGCACCTCCGCGGCGCCGCTCACCGCTCCAGATCCCCGCGTCCGAACGACAGCGGCAGCAGATCGGCGAGTGTCGTCACCTGGGCCGGCCGGTCGGGCCGGCCCAGGTACACGAGCGTGTCCGGCGCCCCGAGCTCCGCCAGGCGCTGGCGGCAGCCGCCGCACGGAGGGCACTGGTCGATCCGCTCGGCGACGACCGCAACCGCAGTCAGCGCCGTCTCCCCCGCGGTCACGAGCGCGCCGATCGCGGAGGTCTCCGCGCACTGGCCCTGCGGGTAGGATGAGTTCTCGACGTTTGCGCCCACGTAGATCGCGCCGCTGCGACCCCGCACGGCGGCGCCGACCTTGAACTCCGAGTACGGCGCGTACGCGTTGCGCATCGCGCCGTCGGCGGCGCGCAGCAGCACCTCGCCGCCGTCGAGCAGCAGATCCGCGTATCCGCGCTCGACAAGCGCGCCGTCGTCGATCGCCAGCTCTTCTCGCAACCGCGCGACCTTCTCGTGCGCCGTCGTCGGGTCGTTCAGTCCGGGCCCGAGGAGCGCCTCGAGCTCCACGAAGCTCCCGAGCCGCTCGACCTCGTCGAGGTGGATCCGGACGTCCTCCCAGACGAACAGGCGGCGGCGCTTGGCGACGACGACGACCGTCCCGAGCGCCGCGTCGAGCGCCTCGCGCAGCCCCGCCGGCTCGCTCGCCGGCGCCAGCACGTACGCGCTGTGCTCGGCCTCGTACGCGTCGGGGCGCTGGTACGCGATCAGCTCGGCGCCGCCTCGCTCGTGCTCGCGCAGCTTCAACCGGCCCCGGGTCGCGGCGAAGTACGTGTCGCGCTGAACCAGCAAACCCCGGTCCTCGGCCCCCAATGCGAGGCACCGCGCCGCGGTCGCGGCCGGGTCGGGATCCCGCGCCTTCAGCTCGACGTTCCCGCGCACCATTCCCGGCGCGAGCCTATCGGGAGTCGCCGTCGCTCGGCCGAACGCGAGCTTCCGAACGTTCCCGCCTGACGATCAATCGCGGAGCTTGCCTTCCATGTCGCGGCCTGAGGTCGGAGGAGACGCTCGCCGCGCGTGTCCAATCGTGGCGGCTGCCCGAAGCCTCTGCCTGAACCTCGCGGATCAGGCGTCGCTCGTCGAGTCAGCTCTGCGAGCCGCAACGATCGCGAAGAAGCCGCGGAGCAGTGGGCGCCTGGTCGGCTGGGAGAAGCCGCCTGCTCTGAGCAGGCGCACGAGATCGCCCGACCGCTGGCAGCCGACGTGGCTGCGCTGGGTGTGTCGCAGGATCCGGTCGAAGGCGCGCATGATCACTCGGTCGGCGACCATGTCCGCGATCACGATCCGACCGCCAGGGACCAGCACGCGCGCCATCTCGGCCACCGCGCGCTTGGGGTCTGGGGAGTGGTGGAACGAGGTCGTGCACAGCACGGCCTTGTCACGCTCATACCCAGCCGACCATCGATCGAAGTGCCTGCGGCTCGAAGCTGTCTTCGCCGTGTTCGAGTCGCCGGCCATCGAGCCGAATGCTTGCAGGCCGATCACCGACACGGCGCGATCGAATCACCTTCGCTGGCTGTCCTCTGGTGCCGTTGCGCATCTGGACCGGCTGGGTGCAGAAGTCGTTTGACATGCGGGCCGTTACGCTGCCCGGGTGTCCGACGAGGCCTGGCGCGGGATCATGGCCGGTTGCGAGCATTGGCTGGGCGCCCGTCGCCCGCTCAGCGCGAGCGAACGGCTGCGGGCCGCAGCGGCGGCGCTGCCCGAGGATGCCTGGCCTGACCATTACGGCGAGGGCGAGATCGTTGAGAGCTTCGAGCAGCGCCTTGCCGAGCTGCTGGGCATGGAGGCTGCGGTGCTGCTGCCGAGCGGGACGATGGCGCAGCAGATCGCGCTTCGCGTCCATTGCGCCCAGCGCGGCCGTGACACCGTTGCGTTCCATCCCACCTGTCATCTGGAGCTGCACGAGCATGCCGGCTACGCCCACCTGCACGGTCTGAAGGCCGAGCTCGTCGGTGACCGGGATCGGCTGATCGAGCTGGCTGACCTCGAGGCGGTGCACGCGCCGCTCGGCGCGCTGCTGCTGGAGCTGCCCCAACGCGAGATCGGTGGTCGGCTGCCGGAGTGGGATGAGCTGCTGGCGCAGGTTGGCTGGGCTCACGGGCGCGGCGCTGCAGCTCATCTGGACGGTGCGCGCCTGTGGGAGGCCGCGCCGTACTACCGGCGATCGCACACCGAGATCGCAGCACTGTTCGACACCGTGTACGTGTCGTTGTACAAGGGACTGGGCGGTCTGGGCGGCAGCGTCCTCGCCGCGTCCGAGGATCTGGCCGGCGAGGTGCGCGTGTGGCGCCGGCGCCACGGTGGCACGCTACCAGCGCTGTACCCGTTCGCCGCGGCCGCACTGCCCGGGCTCGATGCGCTCGTCGATCAGATGCCCGGCTTTCTCGAGCACGCCCGTGCGCTGGCGGCGGCACTGCGCGAGGTTGCAGGTCTCACGGTCGTGCCCGATCCACCCCAGACACCGCTGTTCCACCTTCACCTGCGCGGCGAGCCGGACACACTGTGCGAGCGGGCCCTCGACGTCGCCCGCGAGCGGCGCGTATGGCTGTTCCACAGTCTTGCGCCCACGGGCGTCCCTGGCGTCTCCAAGCTCGAGGTGAACGTCGGCAGCCCGGCCCTCGAGATCACGCCGGCCGGCGCCGCCGAGCTCTTCCGCGTCGTCCTCGCAGGCGGGTAGACACCGTGCACAACTCGCTCGCCGCCAACATGTCCATTGCGAGCCGGCGGTGCCGCGCGCCGTTGTCGTCGGTCTCCTGACCCGCGCGATCTGAGCGCTCCGAAGGTTGGCTGGCAAGCTGACCGGTCGGCTACAACTCTTGCCCGTGAGCGACGGCTCGCTGAACGTCGAGATCCGTATCGCCGGCCCCGGGGACGCCTCGGCGATCACGTTGCTCGCTCGCTCCGGACGGGCGTCGATCGCGACGTCGCCTTTGAGCAGCGGCTGAGCGAGTGGCCGGCCGGCGAGGGGCAGCGCAGGACCACATGGCTGGCGTGGCTCGGGTCCGCATCACGAGATTGGGGTGATCGAGAGCAACCTCGAGATCGGGGATCTCCGCCGGATGCTCGCGTGGGCGGAGCTGCATCGCGATGAGCTGCTTGGGAACTGGCGGCGAACTTGGGCCGATGCGACACTGTTGGAGATCGAGCCGCCGCGATGATCGGCCTCACGCCTGATATCACGGCTGTTGTCGTCGTCCGTCACGGCGGGCTTCGCTTGACGTTCGCCGACGGCCTCTCGGGCGAGGTTGCGGTTCCTGATCGGATGCGCGGGCCCTTTGCGGACGCGCCGACGTCGCACGGGTTCGCGGCGGTGAGGGTCGACACACAGACGGGAACGGTCGTGTGGCCGGGCGGCGCGGACCTCGCTCCAGAGACGCTCCATCGGGGCCGCGACGGCGATGGAGCGGAAGCCCTGGCTCCGTTGAAACGAAGTTATACTTCTGGTATGAAAACTGCAGTCTCGATCCCGGATGATCTCTTCCGCCGCGCGGATGAGCTCGCCAGCCAGCTCGGGAAGAGCCGCAGCCAGCTCTACCGGGAGGCGCTGAGTGATTACATCGCCCGGCGCGACCCGCTCGCGGTGACAACGGCTCTGAACGAGCTTGCTGACGAACTCGCCGACGATCACGGCGGCTTCGTCGCCGAAGCGGCTCGTCGCCTGCTCGCGGCCAGCGAATGGTGATCGGCCAAGGTGACGTCTTCTGGGCGTCGCTCTCGGATCCGGTCGGATCGTCGGCCGGGTTTCGCCGACCGGTCGTGATCGTGCAGGGCGACGCCTTCAACGCCAGCCGCATCGCGACCACAGTCGTGGTGCCGCTGACGAGCAACCAGCGGCTCGCGGCAGCTCCCGGAAACGTTGTGCTTCCGGCAGCCGCGACGGGGCTGCCGAAGGAGTCCGTCGCGA
The DNA here is from genome assembly GCA_027315255.1 of Solirubrobacterales bacterium. GTDB lineage: Bacteria > Actinomycetota > Thermoleophilia > Solirubrobacterales > Solirubrobacteraceae > Palsa-465. The sequence continues at coordinate 4,877 of DAHUYL010000009.1, forward strand.
ACGTCTCGCAGATCGTCGCGATCGACAGAGGACTACTGACAGAGCGGGTCGGGCGCATCTCTGCCGCCCAGCTGGACCGGATCATGGCTGGCATCGACCTCGTCCTCGGACGGACCTAACGGATCGGCCCGCGCGAACCGCTCTCCGGCACCGTCAAGGAGCCGCTTCTGCAATGCGGCCACCGCGCCTCGAGAGCGGGTGCCGTCAGCTCACGTCTCTCGCGGTGATGAACCAGGCACGAGGCTTCGGCCAGGCGTAGGGATCTCGCTGCTTTGAGGTCAGGCTGCGGGCCGTGCCGCGATCTCCAGGGAGATCAGGCGGTCTGGTACGGCGAGCGTCCGGGACTGCTCCGGCCAGCCACTTGTGCGCCAAGGCAAGGAGATCGGCGTCGCGAGGCGGGACGGACGCGGGGGCTTCGAACACCTCGACGTCTGGCTCGCGCATCGCGTCGAGAAGCCGATCGGACCGCTGTTCTGCGTGATCGCGGGGCCAACCTGCGGTCGACCGTGGGCGGCCACCTCGGCCCACCGCGTAGCCATCGCGAGCGCTAACCCGGGCGGCGCCGAGGCCCCGACACCGCAAACTCACTTGTCACTAGTTACTCACAACCAAACCGGTCACACTGACACTACAAGCAGCCAGCCGCCGCCTACACGGTTAACCTGACGCCCTCACGTCGACGGAGCTCAAACTGAACGCTGGCAGTCGCGAGTCGAGTGCCGAATATGCTGGAGGCATGGTCGACGAGGGCACGGGCCCAGATCCCGTCATGCGGCTCAGAGACGGCTCCAAGTGGCAGATCGGGAGCGCAGCTGACGTCGCCTGGATCGAACATGCTGCGACGGCTGGCTTGCGGATCACGTCCGCGATTCCACCGGTCTTTGCCGCGTACTGCACGCGCCAGTTGCCCGACAGCGTGGAGGGCGCGCAGCTCCGGCACGACCGGGCTGTGGTCGCACTGCTGGAGGCTGCATCTGAACCGCAGCCGTGGTGGCTGGGGTACCTCGAGTACGGAATCGGCATTGAGATTGTCTTCCCTGATGCTCCGCGCGTGAGGCTGTACGCAGGCTGGGCATACGTGTTGGTGCGAGCAGGCCCTGAGCAGGCGCTCAGCTGGCGTGCGAGCGAAGGCCGCTGGGTCTGGAAGGGAGCGCTACCGGATCTGATCTTCCCCGCCGATCACTCCTGGCTGCTCTCCACGCTTTGGGACGACAGGTGGAGCTGCATCGGCGGATCCGAGGCGCTGATCGCGAGCTTCGAGAACGATCCGGAGCTTGACGCCCGGACCAGACGTGTCACGCTTGGCGAGGATGCCACCCCGCCCGGTGACGCGGCGTACTGAAGCGGCGTCCTCGCTACTTCCGCTTCGGCCGGCAGCCGGGAAGAAGCGGAAGCGACGATCGCGTTGCCGCTGCGGCGAGCAGCCAGGTGCGGTGCGTTGTGTCCGGACCGGTTTCGCGTCCTGGGCTATTGGCGCGTGAGGCGGAGGGTGTGGCGGCTGAGCGCGGCGAACACGAACGCGACTGGTGCGCAGGAAAGAAGCTCAAGGCCGGTGGGCACGGCCGCGCCGTCGGTCAGGTACGGGAAGGCCATCACAGAGCTGGCGAGCGCGGTCCCGAGCGTGAGGCTGGGTGTGATCGTGACGAGCGTCGCGGCGGTGAGCGCGGGCACGATCGAGCCGATCTGCGAGCCCGACGCGAGGTCGTTCCAGCTGACGAACGCCTGGGCGAGCAGCGGGATCAGCACGAGGGCGCGTAAGCCGTCGCGCCGCCGGCGGGGAGCGTGCGTCATCAGCACGAACCCGACGAGGATCACGAGGTCGTGGATTCCGTCGTAGGTCGGGGCGAGCGGATAGGCGATGCTGAGGTAGAACAGGAAGCCAACGCCGGTCAGCCCGGCGGCTCGGTCGCGTCCGCCCACGAACAGGGCGAGGATCACCGCCGGGCAGATCGTGTCGGCGTTGAGCGGGATCGCTCCCACCCCGGCTCCCCAGTGCATCCTCCCCGCGATCATGCCGGCCGGGCCTAGCGTGACCGAGATGAGCGCGCACCAGCGCAGCGTGTCCGAAGCGATCCGACGCATTGGTCCGGTCCACGCGTGACGCGAGCGGGCGAGCAGCCCGGCGACGATCAGCGACCACAGCTGGCCGATGAACGACGCGCGCGAGCGCTCGCCGGCGTCCAACAGCGTGCCGAGGAGCTCCTCGCCTCGATCGCCCCGGATGTCGTCGGGGTACAGGCGCACAGCCGCGCGCCCCAGCCATCTGCGGCTCATCTCACAACGACCTCAGCTCAGTTGCCTTCAGCCGGGCTCCGACGACGCGGGCGGCGCGCGCGAGCCGCTCTGACGCCTCGGACAACGCGAGCCGCCCGGCCGGGGTGAGCGAGTAGTCGCGACGCTCGCGGCCGGAGACGACATACGCCTCGCCGGCGAGGATCAGTCCCTCGCGCAGCGCGCGATCGAGGATCGAGTAAAGCGTGCCGGTCGTTACCCGCACGGTCCCCTCGGAGAGCTCGGAGACCTTGCGCATGATCGCGTAGCCGTGCAACGGGCCGTCGATCAGCGCCGCGAGCGTGTAGTAGCTCGGGGGACGAAGTTCCATCACGCCACAATACGTTTGCTAGCGACATGTTGTCAAGCAGAGCACGTTCACCGGACTTCCTCGACGAAGCGCTTCTTCAATGAGGCGAACGCTCCTGCTCATCGAGTGTGCGGTCGGGGCTGCCGTGTTTTGGGCTCGCTGCTTGAGCGGCACCTGCTTTGAGCCGATGCGCCGCATAGCAGGAGCAGCCCGCCCGCTCCCGGGTGGGCGATGGAGCAGAACAACTTCGAATTGCCGGCGGCGGGCGTGTGTATAGTGTGTGTATGGCTCGGGTCAACGTCTATCTGCCTGACGACCTCGCCGAGCGCGCGAGGCTTGCGGGTCTGAGCATCTCGACGGTCACGCAGGACGCACT
>DAHUYL010000016.1 GCA_027315255.1 Solirubrobacterales bacterium
TCGCGAGCACTCCGTGCCGGACGGGCGCGTCGACCACCTATGGATCCGGGTCCGCAACCCGGCCGCGTCCAAGCGGTTCTACACGACGATCGCCCCGCACGCCCGGCTGCGGGTCGGTATCGACGAGCCGGCGCACGTCCAGTTGATTGGAGAGGACTTCAGCTTCTCCCTCATCAATGATGAGCGACCGCTCACAGAGCACGTCCACCTCGCGTTCGGGGCACAGGATGACGCAGTCGTACGGGCGTTTCACGTTGCCGCAGTCAACGCTGGATACGACGATCACGGGGGTCCCGGCGAGCGCGCGATCTATCACCCGGGGTATTACGGCGCGTTCGTCCTGGATCCGGACGGGCACAACGTCGAGGTCGTCAACCACGACCGGGGCTGAGCCGCGCCCGGCGGCCCGGTCAGCGCGTCTCGGCCGAGCAGCGGGTGCTACAGCCCGGGCGGGTGGCGGACGACGAATCCGCTGAACTCGCCGCCGCCCTGCGACCAGCGCGTGCCGCCCTCGGCCAGCGCGACGGTGTCGAACCGCCAGCCTGCGATCTGCATCCACACGTGACCCGCGTTGGCGTAGATCGTCACCCACTGTCCGGGACCCGGGTCGCCGTAGCTCTCGAAATCGCCTGACACCATCGGCGCGCTCAGCAGCCCGGCCGCGGCCAGCACGTAGCTCACCGATCCCGAGCAGTCATACCCTGCGGCCTGGAAGGATCCGTGGCCGCCGCCCCAGATGTATGGCAGGGTCGCAATCGCATTGCCCGCCGCGATCATGTCGCGCACGGCCTGCGGCGCGTTCGCGGGGGGCTGGACCATTCCCGAGGTGTCGATCGCGATCCCGCCGAGGTTCTGGTTGACCTGCAGCGCCGTCTGCCGCGCCTGCGCGGCGGCGCGCGCCTCGATCGCAGCGAGCTTCCTGCGCAGCGAGCCAAGTCGCGCGTTCACGCCGCTCAGCTGCGACTGGGCGTTCGAGCGCGCGCCGACCTCGTTGATCTGCTGCTGGACGAGCGCGGCCTGCAGCGCGGCGACCTGGTTGCGCTGCGACAGGATCTCGTCGGTCAGGTTGCGGTCGCGCTCCTCCAGCAGGCCGAGCCTGACCGTCTCGTGGAACACCAGCTTCCTGGCGCCGCGGGTGAAGCCGACGATCCGCGCGTCCTGGCGGCCGACCCGCTCGAGGTCGCCTACCTGCTCGAGCAGGCTGGTGAAGCCGTTGGACTGGAGGATCACGGTCATCAGATCCGGCTGGCCGTTCTCGTAGGTGGCCCGCAGGTTGGCTGCCAGCGCGGTCGAGGCGAGGTGCAGACGGTTCTCCAGCGAGACCAGTTGCGCGCGTGCGTCGAGCAGGTCCGTCTGGACCGCGCGCAGTTGCGCGATCCGGGTGGCGAGCTGGGTCTGCAGCCCGGCGAGCCGTGCCTGTGCGGCGAGGACTCCCGCATGCGTGTTCGCGATCTGGCTCGAGTCGGCGGCGATCTGCGAGTGCAGGGAGCTGGCGGCCGACTGCGTCTGTGAGATCTGGTTCTGGAGGTCACCGGCGCTCGTGGCGACGAGCCCGCTGGCGAGCAGCGCTGCAACCGATCCGGCGCCCGCGAGGGCGCGCCGCACGCGGGACCCCGGAGTCAGCGGACGGCTGCCGACCTGACGCCGCGGACGGGCGGGGAGCCGGAGACGGGTGGCGGGCATCTGGTCCTGGTTGCGCGCGGTCGCGACGGTACTGAGGGTCGTGACGACCGGCGGCGCAACCGCGCCCGATCGTCCTCTGAATCTGCCCGCTGAGCGGACTGCGCGCCCACCGTAACAAAGCCCTTCGAGCTGTGTCTCCCAGCTCCTACCTTGCAAAGGATCCTGCAAACGGCCGGTCTGGGAGGGGCGCAGCTCCGTGGCGCCGGCGCTCCGCGGCGCTCGTTCAGATGCGCAGGCGTGCGCCCGCCGGGCCTGCGTTGACGACCCGGCTGCGCCCGACGAACGCCTGCTGTCCCCAGCACTCGTGGATGTGGCCGCAGACGACCAGCGGCGAGGACGGCGCCGTCGGGGCAGCCGGCGAGCAGCTCGCGCGCGCTGTCCTCGTCGAGGTCGAGGCTCTGCGGGAACGGCGTCGGCGGCACCGCGTGACCGAGGCCGAAGAACTCCACGCCGTCGATCTGGCACCCGCTGCCGTGCAGCACCGTCGCCCGCTGCCACCCAGCGGCGGCGCACGCCTCCCGCAAGGCGGTCTCGGTCTCGTGGTTGCCCGGCACGACGATCGCGGGCGCCTCGATCCGCGCGAGCACGGCCACGACCTGCTCGAGTCCGGCGCGCCAGACGGCGAGATCGCCCGCGACGATCACGAGGTCGGCCGCCGAGGACTGCTCGACCACGCGCTCGGTGGCGTCGAGGTCGCGGTGCAGGTCGCTGACGGCGAGCAGATCGATGGTCGCGATTGTCGCCCACACCGCCAATCGCGGGGATCGGGCGGTTACGCTGCGATGCCGTGTCCGACGCTTCGATCCCGGGGTCCGACCAGTCCGAGCAATTCCGGCAGGTCCTCGGCCGGCTCCCGACCGGTGTCGTGATCGTCACGGGCGCGACCCGCGACGCGCAGTTCGGCCTCGTGTGCGGGTCGTTCATGTCGGTCTCGCTCGAGCCGCCGCTGGTGGCTGTCAGCCCCGCCAAGACCTCGACCAGCTGGCCGCTGATCGAGGCGACCGGCGCGTTCTGCGCCAACGTCCTGACCGAGGAGCAGGAGCCGCTGGCGCGGCGGTTCGCGGTCTCGGGGGGCGACAAGTTCGCCGGCGTCGACTGGCGTCCGGCGCCGGCCACCGGCTCGCCCCTGCTGGCCGACGTGGCCGCTTGGATCGACTGCCGCGTGCACACCCGGATCGAGGCGGGCGACCACTGGCTCGTGCTCGGTGAGGTGCTCGACCTGAGCATCCACCGCGAGGGCGGCGCGCTCGTGTTCCACGGTGGCGCCTACTTCGGTCTCGGCGGCGCCGGCGCCGGCGCTTGACCCCCGAGCTCGCCGGCACGCGACCCTGCGGTGCAGCGCTCGCTGTGATCAGAGTCGCGACGCGCTCAGTCCCGCGACTCGCTGACCCCGAATCCGCTCCACAGCGCCACCATCACCCCGTCGACGACGTCCGCGCGCGGGACCTCGGGGTGGGCGTGCCACCAGCGAGCGGCGGCGTGCAGTGCCTCCTGGTGGATCACGAACACGACGTGGCCGGCGGTGCTCGCGGGGTCGATCCCGGCGCGGCGCGAGTCAGGCTCGATCAGCGCCGCGAGCACCCGGCTCGATTCCGCCCGGCAGTAGCGCTGCTCGGCTGCAGCGGCCGTGTCGAGCGGCGGGTGATCGGGGTGGAGCAGACGCCAGGCGAGCGGTCGCTCCTCGGCGAACCGCAGGAACGCATCGATCGTCAGCCGCATCCGCTGCCGCATCGGCGCGTCCATCGCGATCGGCTCGCGCACGCAACGCAGCAGCTCGGCGTGCTGCGTGCGCAGCAACTCGACGAACAGCGCCAGCTTCGACGGGTAATGGTCGTACAGGACCGGCCGCGCGACCCCGGCGGCGGCCGCGACCCGGCCGAGCGACGCCGCCTCGTATCCGCGCGAGGCGAACTCGACCAGCGCCGCCTCGACGATCAGGGCTCGCCGGGCGGGTCCGGGGAGCCGGGATCGGGTCGGGCGGACAGCCATCGGCTGTATTATCCGACACCGGTGTCGGTTAGCGCCGCGACCAGGCGGAACCCCGGCACCCCACCCCCTCTCGAAGGAGTCATCACAGAGATGCCAGCAACCGAAGCGCTCGTCTTCGACGCGATCCGCACGCCGCGCGGACGGGGCAAGACCAACGGTTCCCTGCACACGACCAAGCCGGTGGACCTCGTCGTCGGGCTGATGCACGAGCTGCTCGCCCGCAACGCCGAGCTGGACCCTGGACGGGTCGACGACGTGGTGCTCGGATGCGTGACCCCGGTCGGCGACCAGGGCGCCGACATCGCGAGGACCGCGGCGCTGAAGGCGGGCCTGCCCGACACGGTCGCCGGCGTGCAGCTCAACCGCTTCTGCGCGTCCGGCCTCGAGGCGGTCAACGTCGCCGCCCAGAAGGTCGCGTCGGGCTGGGAGGATCTCGTGCTCGCGGGCGGGGTCGAGTCGATGTCGCGGGTTCCGATGGGCTCCGACGGCGGCGCGCTGGCGATGGACCCCGAGACCGCGTACGACACGTCGTTCGTTCCGCAGGGGATCAGCGCCGATCTGATCGCGACGGTCGAGGGGTTCACGCGCGAGGACGTCGACATCTACGCCGCCCGTTCCCAGGAGCTCGCGTCCCGTGCCGTGGAGGAGGGCCGCTTCGGCGACTCGCTGATCCCGGTCAGGGACCTCAACGACAACATCCTGCTGGCCCACGACGAGCACATCCGACCCGGGACGACCGTCGACACGCTCGCGCAGCTGAAGCCCTCGTTCGCGATGATCGGCGACGCCGGCGGGTTCGACGCCGTGGCGCTGCAGAAGTACCACTGGATCGAGCGGATCGACCACGTCCACACCGCCGGCAACTCGTCGGGGATCGTCGACGGCGCCGCGCTCCTGGCGATCGGCAACGAGCAGATCGGCGCCGAGCTCGGCCTGACCGCACGCGCCCGGATCCTCGCGACCGCGCTGACCGGCACTGACCCGACGATCATGCTGACCGGCCCGGCGCCCGCCTCGAAGAAGGCGCTCCAGAAGGCCGGGCTGACGGTCGACGACCTCGACCTCGTCGAGATCAACGAGGCCTTCGCAGCGGTCGTGCTGCGGTTCGTGCGCGAGATGGGTCTCGATCTGGACAAGGTCAACGTCAACGGCGGTGCGATCGCGCTGGGCCACCCGCTGGGCGCGACCGGGGCGATGATCCTCGGCACGCTGATCGACGAGCTGCACCGCACCGGCGGCCGCCACGGGCTGGCGACGCTGTGCATCGGCGGCGGGATGGGTATCGCGACGGTCGTGGAGGCAATTCGATGAGTCAGTCGGGAAGCAACGGCAGCACCCACGAGGGCACGACGATCCGCTGGACGGCGGACCCCGACGGGATCGTGATCCTGACCCTCGACGACCCCGGCCACTCGGCCAACACGATGAACGCCGCGTACGTCGAGTCGATGCGCCAGACGCTCGCGCGCCTGCACGCGGACGAGGACCGGATCAGGGGCGTGATCCTCGCGTCGGCCAAGAAGACGTTCTTCGCCGGCGCCGACCTGAACGATCTGAAGCGGGTCCGCCCCGAGGACACCGCCGAGTTCACGGCCTGGATCACCGAGGTCAAGGGCCAGCTGCGGGCGCTCGAGACGCTCGGCAAGCCGGTCGTCGCCGCGATCAACGGCGCCGCGCTCGGCGGCGGGTTCGAGATCGCGCTCGCGGCGCACCACCGCGTGATCGTCGATGACCCGAAGGCGATCGTCGGCTTCCCCGAGGTGACGCTCGGCGTGCTCCCCGGCGCCGGCGGCGTGACCCGATCGGTCCGGATGATCGGCCTCGTCCAGGCGCTGATGGGCTGCCTGCTTCAGGGCCAGCGGCTGCGCCCGGCGCAGGCGAAGGAGCTCGGCCTGGTCGACGAGATCGTCGCCACGCGCGAGGAGCTGATCCCCGCCGCCAAGCGCTACATCGAGGAGCATCCGCAAGCGCAGCAACCCTGGGACGCGGACCCGAAGTACAAGATCCCGGGCGGAACCCCGTCGACCCCGGCGCTGGCGGCGAACCTGCCGGCGTTCCCGGCGAACCTGCGCAAGCAGCTGAAGGGCGCCAACTACCCCGCGCCGCACCACATCATGGCGGCGGCCGTCGAGGGCGCGCAGGTCGGCTTCGACCGGGCGCTCGAGATCGAGACCCGCTACTTCGTCGACCTCGCCAAGGGGCAGGTCGCGAAGAACATGATCCAGGCGTTCTTCTTCGACCTGCAGCGAGTGAACGGCGACCGCGGCCGCTCGACGGACGCCGAGCGCCACACGGCGCACAAGGTGGTCGTGCTGGGGGCGGGGATGATGGGCGCCGCGATCTCCTACGTGTGTGCGAAGGCGGGGATCGAGGTCGTGCTGAAGGACGTCTCGCTCGAGGCGGCGCAGCGGGGCAAGGGCTACAGCGAGAAGCTCGTCGCCAAGGCGCTCGAGCGGGGCCGCTCGACTCAGGCCGAGGCTGACGAGCTGCTGGCGCGAATCCACCCGACGGATCAGCCGCAGGACGCCGCCGGCGCCGACCTGATGATCGAGGCGGTGTTCGAGGACCCGGGCGTCAAGGCGCAGGTGTACGCCGAGATCGAGCCGCACCTCGCCCCCGACGCGCTGCTCGGCTCGAACACGAGCACGCTGCCAATCACCGGTCTCGCCGAGCACGTCACGCGGCCCGAGGACTTCATCGGGCTGCACTTCTTCTCGCCCGTCGACAAGATGCCGCTGCTGGAGATCATCCGCGGCCGCCAGACGAGCGAGGAGGCGCTGTGGCGTGCGCTCGACCTCGCCAGGCAGATCAAGAAGACCCCGATCGTCGTCAACGACAGCCGCGGGTTCTTCACGAGCCGCGTGATCGGCACGTTCATCAACGAGGGGATCGCGATGCTGGCCGAGGGCGTGCCCGCGGCGAGCATCGAGCAGGCCTCCTCGCAGGCCGGCTACCCGGCGCCGGTGCTGCAGCTGTCCGACGAGCTCAACCTGAAGCTGATGCGCAAGATCCGCAACGCCGCCCGCGCGGCGACCGACGGCGGCTCGAGCGGGTGGGACGCCCATCCGGCGGAGGCGGTGATCGACCGGATGCTCGACGACTACGACCGCCCCGGCCGGCTCGAGGGCCGTGGCTTCTACGAGTACGCCGACGGCCGGCGCACCGGGCTGTGGCCCGGGCTGCGCGAGGCGTTCCCCCCGGTCGCCGACCCGTCGCGGCTGTCGCTGCGCGACCTAGAGGAGCGGATGCTGTTCGTCGAGGCGCTGGAGACGGTCAAGTGCCTCGACGAGGGCGTGATCGAGTCCGTCGCGGACGCGAACATCGGCTCGATCATGGGGATCGGCTTCCCCGCCTGGACCGGCGGCGTGCTCCAGGACATCCACGGCGACGGCCTCGCCGAGTTCGTCGCCCGCGCGCGCGAGCTGGCGGCTGCGTACGGCGCGCGGTTCGAGCCGCCGCCCTCGCTGGTCGAGCGGGCGCAGCGCGGCGAGCAGTTCAGCGACGAGCAGCAGCTGGTCGGGGCCGCCTGACGGTTGTTCCGCCGCTGGTGGCCGGTATGCCACCAGCGGCGGCGCGGGGCGCGTGGCGCCGCCCGCCGTTGAGGACGCGGCCGCTCACCTGGCGGTGCGGTGTGGCAGGTCTGCTCGCGCACCCGCGTCAGCGACGCGTTCGGAGACGAGACGCCGCCGGCCGGCCTCGGCGTCGTGGTCGGCGTTCGCAAGCGCTGACTGCTCGGCTGATCTAGGGTGGCACGTCACATACACGGCTCGTGTTCGTGGACTTCCTGGCGCTGTCGTGACGGGGCGGCGCGGGGACGTGGGCTGGTTGCTGAGGAGAGGGGGCGGCCGCGGTGGCTGGCGGCTCTCAGGCGGTGGCGTGAGCGGCCTGTTCGATGCGCGCGGCGCAGTGCTGCGCGCGGCTGCCGCCACCGTGTCGCTGAGGCTCGTGGCCGTCGGGCGCGATGGGCGGAGCGCCGGCGTCTCTCGCGCCGTGGTGTCAGCCGTGGGCAACCGGTGCTGGCGCGGTTGTGCCGCTCGGCGGCCGGGGCTGAGCTCGTCGACGCCGGTGGCGCTCCGCCGTGCACCCACTGCCTTCGGAGACGAGCGCTCCACCTGACAGAGCACTGCCAGCTAGCCGAGGCGGCGGCACCGCCGTACCACCAGTACGACACGTGTCACCGCCTCCCCTCATCCACGCCCAGCCATCGCTCGTCTATGCGACGAATCTCCGGTGCGGGCCACTTGCGAGTACGAGCTCGCGGTAGAGCGCCGCGACCTCGGCGGCGCAGCGGTCCCAGTCGAAGCGAGCCGCGAACTCGCGGGCGGCCGCCGACATCGCCCGCCGGGCCGGCTCGTCCGCCAGCCGCGCGAGCGCGGTCGCGAACGCCTCGCCGTCGGGCGCGGCGAGCAGGCCGCTGCGACCGGGGTCGAACGCCTCGACAGTGGCAGTCCCCGTCGCGGCGACGACCGGTACGCCGCGCGACTGCGCCTCGGCGATCACGACCCCGAACCCCTCGAGGCCCGAGCCGAACAGCAGCGCATCGGCGCTGTCGTACAGCCGCCACTTGTCGGCGTCGGCGACGCGGCCGAGCAGCGCCACGCGGTCGCCGACGCCGAGCGCGCGGGCGCGGGTGGCGAGCTCGGGCGAGAGTGGCCCCGCGCCGGCGATCACGAGCGAGGCGGCGACGCCGCGCCGGTGAAGCGCCGCGAGCGCGTCGATCGCGAGCTGCGGGCGCTTGCGCGGCTCGAGCCGTCCGAGCGACAGCAGGCGCAGGCCCGCGTCGGGCCAGGCCGCCGGCCAACCCCCGGTGGCCGGCGGCCGTGCGACCCCCTGGACGATCACGCGGATCAGCCGCTCCGGCACCCCGGCGCCCAGCAGCTCGTCCCGCGCGTGGACGGACACGGCGACGACCGCGTCGGCGCGGGCGAGCAGTCGCGCCTCGAGCGCACCCCACCGCTCCGTCAGGTGGTGGTGGTGGAGCACGATCGGCACCGGGGGGGTGGCGTGGGTGCCGCCGCCACGGCCGGCGAGCGCCCGTCCGAGCAGCAGCGACGGGGCGCAGTAGCGGACCGAGTGGCCGCGCAGCAGATCGGCGCGGCCGGCACGCAGCAGCCGCGCGACGTACGGCGCGAACCGCAGCGGCGCGGCCAGCCAGTGACCCGCCGGGACCGCGGGCAGCTCCTCGACCGTCCACTCGGAAGGCGGGTCGGGCACCTGCAGTGGCCGGGGCAGGCCGAGCGTGAGCGCGATCGCGAGCGACGGCAGGCGTTCGAGCAGCATCCGCTCGTAGACCTCGCCACCGATGTCGGAGTCGGGCGCCAGGCGGTAGAAGTAGGGGCCGGCGACCCGGAGCGGGCGGTCCGCCGACGGGTCGCTCACGGATTCCGCAGCCGCCAGCCGAGCGACGCGCCGCCGAGCGCGCTCGCGGCCACCAGTGGCACCGTGAACCGCCGTGCGCCCACGGTCACGAACGCCGCGCCCACCACCTGGCCGGCGCGGACGGGCCGCGTCAGGACCCGCTCCGGTGGGATCTGAACCGATTCCCGCAGCCCGCCCCAGCCGACCACGCGGACGGTCCGCCCGGCGTCGATCGCGACCGTCCTCGACCATGGCGCCTTCAGCGCCGCCAGCTCGCCCCCGCGCCGTACGATCGCCCGATCCTGGAGCTGGCCCGGGATGCTGCGAAGCAGCGTCAAGGTCGCCTGGAAGGCCGCACCGAGCAGCGACGGGTGCGCCCGGGTCGGAGGCTGGCCGAGCACGGCGCCGACCACGAGCGCGGCGTGGCCGTGGACCCGCACTCGCGCCGCGAACACGAAGCAGCCGCCCGCCTGCAGGGTGCTGCCGGTCTTGATCCCGACGATCCCGTCGGTGCCGAGCAGCCGGTCGACGTTGAACTGGCGCCCGGCGAAGGGCAGCGTCACCTGCGACATCCCGACGATCTGGCGGAACGCTGGCAGGCTGAAGGTGAGCTCGGCGAGGCGGAGCTGGTCGGCCGGGGTGCTCACGGTACGCGGCGAGACGCCGCTGGGCCCGGTGTAGCGGGTGCCGTTCAGACGCAGGGCGCGCGCCCGCGCGTTCATCCGCCCGACGAACGCGCGCTCGCTGCCGGCATCCCAGGCTGCGAGCAGCGCGGCGATGTTGTTGCCGGAGGGCAGCAGCAGCCCCTCGAGCGCCTGACGCTCGGACAGCCGCTCGCCGGCCCGGACTGGAAGCACCGACTGGCCATCCGCGGCGTCGCGCCGCTCGGTGGCTGCGTCGGCGGCACTGACCGTCAAGATCGGCCCCGACGCATCCCCGCGAAGCGGATGGTCGGACAGCACCAGGTAGGCGGTCATGATCTTGGTCACGCTGGCGATCGGCACCGGCCGGCCGCCGCCGTGGGTTCCGAGGAGCCCCGTCCCCGCGACCGCAACGGCTGCCTCGCCGGTCCGCGGCCAGGCGAGCTTCGGCGGTCCGCCGGGAACCGCCGGCTCGAACGCCACCGTGGTCAGCGAGGGGGCCGGCAGCGTCCGCGCGAGCGCGAACGCGATGTACGCGCCGGCCAGCACGAGCACCACGATCGCGCCGAGGAACAGCAGCGCCGGGGGAGGCGAGCGGCGGCGCCCCGGCCGACGCCTGGCCAGCTCGCCCATGCTCCGCTGACGGATCCGACGGCGGCGCCGGCGCGAAACGGACTCGAGCTCAACCCGCACCGTCCTCGTATAGCACCGCAACCGGCGGCGCGCCAGTCGGCGCGCCGCTCCCGCCGGGTGCTCAGGCGGCCTTCAGCACGAACGGCTCGACCGCCTCGACCGGCCCGCACGAGCGCACGTCATCCGCCAGGCGCCAGGCGGTCCGCTGCTCCCAGCGGCCCGACTCGATCAACGCCCGGCAGAGCTGCTCGGTGTCGGCCAGCGCCTCCCGTGCGGCGCCGTCGTGATCCAGGTCGGCGGTGAACAGGAGGCTGTCGGCCGCGTAGCGGATCCGCTCCTGCTCGTGACCCTGCAGCTTGCTCGGCCCCAGATCCGAAAGGGTCTGGAGAACACGACGGTAGGCGGTTGCACGTTCTGGGCTCATCTCGGTCCTCCGGCGTCACAGCTTCGTGTCCAATGATGTCGACCGGGGAGGACTCCAGCTTTAGCCAACCGGCCATGGTTTCCGGGCGGGCGCTGTCCCGGCAGGCGCTGAGGGGCGCCGATGGTTTCTTTGGAAACCGGAACCTGGCGCCGATAGGCGACTGAATGGGCGTGATCCGGAGCGGCGACGCGCAGAGCCTGGTGTCCGAGCGCGAGCGGGCGCAGCGCGAGCTGGCGGCGACGCAGGCGCTGTTCGAGGCTGCCTTCCATCAGTCGCCGGTCGGCAAGCTGATCTGCCGGGTGCTCGACGACGGCGCCACCGAGATCGTGATGTGCAACGGCGCATTCGCGGCGCTCGCGGGCTATGAGCCGCCCGAGCTGACCGGTCGCCGCGGCGCCGCGCTCTGGCACCCCGCCGAGGAGCCGCTGCGCCGGCGGATGCTGGCGGACGCGCGGGCGGGACGCCCGATGAACACCGAGCTGCGGCTGCTGCACGCCGATGGCCGCGAGCTGTGGACGTTGATCGTGCCCGCGGCCGTGCCGTCGGCGAGCGGCGAGACGCTGTTCCTGCTGCAGGCGCTCGACATCTCGGAGCGCCGGCGGTTCGAGGAGCAGTTGCGCCATCTCGCCGACCACGATGCGGTCACGGGGCTGCTGAGCCGGCGCCGGTTCGAGGAGGAGCTCGCCCGCGAGGTCGCGCGGGCGCGCCGCCACCGTGCGCCGGCGTGCCTGCTGCTGCTCGACCTCGACGGCTTCAAGGTCGTCAACGACGCGTTCGGCCACTCGGCGGGCGACGCGCTGCTGGCGCAGATCGGTTCGTCGCTGTGCGCGTGCCTGCGCGAGGGGGACGTGCTCGCGCGGATCGGCGGGGACGAGTTCGCCGTGATCCTGCCGCAGACCGAGCTCGACGGCGCCCACCAGGCGGCGCTGAAGCTGCGCGAGGCGGTGCGCGGCGCAGGCCGCGTCGTGCGCGAGGACCAGCCGGCCGGGGTGACGGCGTCGATCGGGATCGCCACGATCGTGCCCGACGCGCCCGACGCCGAGGAGCTGCTGGTGGAGGTCGACATCGCCATGTACCAGGCAAAGGACGCCGGCGGGGACCAGGCGGCCGTGTACGAGCGCGACTCGGGCCATCGGGACGCGCTGATCCACCGCAGCCGGATGATCGGCACGATCCGCGAGGCGATCCGCGAGGAGCGGCTCGTGTTGCACGCCCAGCCGGTCGTGCCGCTCGGTGGCGCCAGGCTGGGCGAGCGCAAGCACGAGCTGCTCGTCAGGTTGCTCGCCGACGACGGCAGCATCGTCGCGCCGGGCGCGTTCCTGCACCACGCCGAGCGCGACGGGATGATCGTCGAGATCGACCGCTGGGTGCTGCGTCAGGCCGTGCGGCTGCTGCACGAGGACTCAAGCGACGACCTCGAGCTGGCCGTCAACCTGTCGGGCCGCACGGTCCAGGATGGACGGATCGCGGAGGATCTCGCCGAGATGCTCGCCGCGAACCCGATCCGGCGCGGGTCGCTGTTGGTCGAGGTGACCGAGACGGCGGCGATCACGAATCTCGAGCGGGCAGCGCAGCTTGCGCGGGACCTGCGGGGTCTCGGCTGCAGGCTCGCGCTCGACGACTTCGGCGCGGGCTTCGCGACGTTCTACTACCTCAAGCACGTCGCCTTCGACGTGCTCAAGATCGACGGCGACTTCATCGAGAAGCTGCCGGCATCGCGAACCGATCAGCTCGTCGTCCGCGCGATCGCGGGGATCGCGCAGGGGCTGGGGGCGGAGCTGGTGGCCGAGCGGGTCGCCGACCAGACGTCGGTCGAGCTGCTGATCGAGCTCGGCGTCCAGTACGGGCAGAGCTTCTTCCTCGGGCGCCCGGCGCCGGTCGAGGAGGCGCTCGCGGCGCGGCCGCGCGACTGATCCGCAGCTGGGATCGGCGGCAGCACCGGTACAGTGAGATCACCCGCCGGGGTTGTGGGCGTGAGACCGGAGCCCGTGAAGTCAGTGAGCGTGATGATCCGATGGTGCGCTGCGCCGCTGATCACGTGCGCGCTGCTGATCCACGGGGTGGCTTCCGCGCGCGCGCTGCGCGTCGGCGCGTTCGCGCTCAAGCAGTGCGAGACCGGTCCTGCCGTCTACTGCGCTCGTGCGAGCGTCCCGCTCGACTGGGTGAAGCCGCGGGTCAGCCCGCGAATCGACGTCGCGTTCCGCTACGAGCCGGCGGCGAGCGGGCACGCTCGCGGCACGGTGGTCGCGGTCGAGGGTGGACCCGGGTATCCGGCGAGCGGCTCGGAGGCGTACTACCAGACGATGTACGGGCACCTGCTGTCGTCGTACAACCTGCTGCTGGTCGACAACCGCGGAACCGGCGGCTCGACGGCGATCGACTGCGAGGGGCTGCAGCGGATCTCGGTCGACGCGTCGCCTGCCGCGTTCGGGCGCGCGGCGGGCGCCTGCGGCTCCTCGCTGGATCACCGCTGGCGCTACCGGACCGGCGGCTGGGTCCGAGCGTCCGGGCTGTTCTCCTCGATTCCGGCCGCCGACGACCTGGCGTTCATCATCCGCTCGCTCGCGCTCGGACCGGTCGACCTGTACGGCGACAGCTACGGCGCCTACTTCGCGCAGGTGTTCGCGGAGCGCCACCCGGCGCTTGTGCACAGCGTCATCCTCGACTCCGTCTACGAGGTGCGCCACCTCGACCCGTGGTACCGCTCGACGATCGCCGCGATGCCGCCGGCGTTCGATTCGGTGTGCGCCGCCTCGCCGGCATGCCGGTCGCAGACCCGCTCGGCCTGGGGCGACATCGAGCGGCTCGCCCGGCGGCTCGATCGTCGACCGGCGGTCGCTCGCGTCCCGAACCAGAGCGGCCGCGAGCAGACCGTGAAGCTCACGGGGGTCGGCCTGGTCAACCTGATCAACGACGCCGGGGCCGATCAGCAGGTCTATCAGCAGCTCGACGCCGCAGCCCGGGCGCTGCTCGGCAGATCCGACGCGGCGCCGCTGGCGCGGCTGTACGCCCAGCGGCTCGCGGGCGACGAGGACTACGCCAACCAGCCGGCCGGGCAGTACTCCGCGGGCCTGTACCTGGCGGTCGCGTGCACCGACTACCCGCAGCTGTTCTCGACGCACGCTCCGGTGAGCGTGCGTGCGCGCCAGCTCCGCCGCGCCGAGCAGGCACTCCCGCCCCGCACGTTCAGCCCGTTCACGGTCGCGCAGTGGGTGGCCCAGGACCCGGACACCGAGGCGTACACCGCATGCCTGCACTGGCCGGCGCCCGGAGCAGATTCCCGACCGGCCCCGGGCGCCCCCGCGCACCGGCTGGCGCGGCGCGTGCCCGTCCTGATCCTGTCCGGAGCGCTCGACCTGTGGACGCCCGCATCGGGTGACGCCGCCGTCGCCCGGCAGCTCGGCGGCAGCGTTCAGATCGTGCAGTTCGCCGAGGCCACGCACGTCGTGGCCGACGACAGCACCGCCTGCGGCGATCTGGTGGTGCAGCGGTTCGTCGCGCGCTCCGGCGGCGACGCGCGGCTCGGGTGCGTCGGCCGGATGCCGGCGATCCACGCGGTCGGGAGGTTCCCCACGCGGCTGTCCGACACGGTGCCGCTGAGCGCCCCAAGGGCGCGTGAGACCGACTCCGCCTCGGATCCCGGCGGCGACGAGCTCGCGGCCCGCAGGCTCGCGGCCGCCGCGGTCGCGACCGCCGGCGATGCGGTGGACCGCTTCACGGCCCTGCAGCTCGCGCGTGACGCCGGCCTGCGGGGCGGGACGGTCACGGCAGGGTCCGACGGGAGCACGCTCCACCTTCGTGGCGACGAGCTGGTCCCGGGCGTCGCGGTATCGGGGATGGTCCGCCTCAGTGGTGATCCGACCGGGACGCACGGCGCGCGCGTGACCGCGCGTCTGACGGCCACGAGCAGGGCGCACCTCGCCGGCCGGTTCACGGCTCAGTGGTCCGCGACGGCCCCGGGCGCGGTGGCAGTGGTGTCGGGCACCGTCGACGGCACCCGCCTGTCGGGCACGATTCCCGCGCCCTGAGGCGGTAGAGATCACACAGATTTGTGTGATCTGTGTGATCTCTGGTATGGTCCTCGACGATGCCAACTGACGCAGAGATCACCTTCGCCGACCACTCCGGCCGTCTCTACGCCCGCCGCTACGGGATGGCGCCGATGGTCGGCCGGCTGCTCGGCTACCTGATGGTGTGCTGGCCGCCGGAGCAGAGCATCGCCGAGCTGGCGGAGGCGCTGCTGGCGAGCCGCAGCGCGATCGCCGGGGCGATCACGTCGCTGGAGAGCATCGGCCTGGTCCGCCGGTCGCGCGCCGCCGGGGAGCGCATGGACCGGGTCGCGATCGACCGGAACTCCCGGCGCGCCTGGGGCTTCGACGTGTCGGAGTACCGGGAGCAGGGCGAGCTGGCGCGCGAGGGCCTCGAGGTGCTCGCGGACGCTCCGCCCGAGCGGCGGGCGATGCTGCTCGAGTTCGCCGCGTTCGCCGACTTCCTCGTCGAGCGGCTGCCGCAGCTCGAGCAGGAGTGGTACGCGCATCGCCAGGCGCTGCGCGACGCCGGTGAGCTCCCGGCCGATCCATCGCACCCGCACCGAGACGACGACGACGCATGACCACCGGCCCGACGACGCCCGCGATCCTCGCCCGCGGGGTCGCCAAGTCGTTCGGGGAGCACCGCGTGCTCGACCAGGTGGACCTCACCGTCGCCGAGGGCACGATCTTCTCGCTGCTCGGCCCCAACGGCGCCGGCAAGACGACGATCGTCCGCATCCTGTCGACGCTGATCGGAGCGGACGCAGGGGAGATCCTGGTCGCCGGGCATGACGTGCGAAGCGCGGCGGCCCGCGTGCGCGCGGTGATCGGGGTCACCGGTCAGTTCTCCGCGGTCGACAACCTGCTCACCGGCGCCGAGAACCTGCGGCTGATGGCGGACCTCCGCCACCTCGGCCGCGAGCAGGGTCGCCGTCGGGTGAGCGACCTGCTCGACCGGTTCGAGCT
>DAHUYL010000024.1 GCA_027315255.1 Solirubrobacterales bacterium
CAGGCGCTCGTCGCTGGCGGCGACGGCGGCCTGCTCTGCACGTAGGTTCAGCGACCGCGACAGCAGCCAGTACACAACCCCGGTCACGAGCAGGCCGACGATCCAGGAGATGTCCACGCCGGAGATCTGCTTGGCGACCGGACCCGTGTAGGTGAACCCGCCGAGGCTCGGCAGCACCATGAACGGAATCTCGGCCGCGAACCCGACGAAGTACGCGATCAGCCCGCGCGACCCCCAGGCGCCGTAGATCCCGTTCGGCTCAAACAGGTCGGTGATCGCGTAGTGGCCCCGACGCACGAGGAAGAAGTCGACCAGGTTGGTCGCCGTCCACGGCACGAGCAGGTACAGCATCAGCACGAGCGAGTTGGCGACCGTGGTGGCGGCGTTGGACGAGATCGATTGGCCGATCACGAACCAGATGACGGTCAGGACGAGGATCGTGATCACGCGCGCTCGGCGCGTGGGGCGGATCTTCTTGAAGGAATCGATTCCGGTGAGGACGGTCAGCATGCCGCCGTAGGCGTTCATCCCCATCGTCGCGGCCAGTCCGAGCGCCAGCAGGATCGCAGCCAGGCTGCCAAGCGGATGGAAGATGTTGTTGCCCGCGATCTTGGTTCCAAGCAGCCCGTCTGAGGCGCCGAGTCGCACGGCCAGCCAGGCGCCAAGCGCGATCAGCCAGATCGGCGACGCCGACGCGCCGCCGAAGACCGAGGCGATCACACGGCCTGCTCCGGTCCTTGCCGGGAGGTAGCGCGAGTAGTCCGAGACGTACGGTGCGTAGGTGATGTTGTAGGCCGCCGCGACGGAGAACTGCGCCATGAACGCCGCGAACGTGAAGCCGAGGTGCCCGCTCGGCGCGTGGCCATGTGCGAGGCCGAAGATCACGCCGATCGAGAGGATCGACACGACCGGCAATGCGACCACGAGAATCGCCCGGAAGGCCCGGTGCACCCAGTCGTGGCCCCAGATCGCGATCACGGCCGCCAGCACGGCGGCGCCGATCGCCACCGCATTGGCGTTCAGCCCAAACGTGCTCTGAAAGCCCTGCGACATCAGCACCTGATCGGTGACGTTGAAGGCGAGATATGTGAACAGGGTGGCGATCAGCGGCACGATCACGCCGCGGTAGCCGAATTGGGCCCGCGACTGGATCATCTGCGGGAGCCCCAGCCGCGGCCCCTGAGTGGCGTGAAACGCCATGAACAGCGTGCCGACCAGGATCCCAAGCGCGCCGGCGAGGATCGTCCAGCCCAGCGACAGGCCCAGCGCGGGGCCGACGAAGCCGATCGGAATCGTGAAGTACTGGAAGTCCCCCAGAAACCAGAGCGGTGCCTGGTGCCAGAGCCGGCCATGGCGCTCGTCCTCCGGTACCCAGTCGATCGAGCGCCGCTCTATCTCCCGCGCCGGCGGTGCCTGCGCCACGCCTGCCGCCGAATCCGCGCGAGCGTTGTCCAGTCCGGTCGTCGCCGCCATCTCGAGTCTCCTCTCCGAGTCCCTTGTTTGCGCGACGGTACACGACCAGTTCGTATCAGTCAACCCGTCGATCGGACCCGATCGGTCGCTGCCCGTAGACTGCGGCGTTCGAAATGACGAGCTGCCCACCCCGATGAGTCGCCGGCAACCGCGATGAGCGCCGAGTCGGCGCCACTGGCGATCGGCATCGCCGGGCTGGGTTACTGGGGACCGAATCTGGCGCGCAACTTCGCCGCGATCCCCGGCTGCGAGATCGCCTGGCTGTGCGACCGGGATCCGGACGCGGTCGCGCGCGCGGCGGCGCTTCACCCGGGTGCGCGCACGACGGCGGATCTGGATGCTCTGCTCTCAGATCCGGCGCTCGACGCGGTCGTGCTCGCGACGCCGGTGCCGACGCATGCGCCGCTTGCGGTGCGCGTGCTCGAGGCAGGCAAGCACTGCTTCGTCGAGAAGCCGCTGGCCACGGCGGCGGCCGATGCAGAGCTTGCGCTCCGCGCCGCGCAGCGGGCAGGCCGGACGCTGATGGTCGGCCATCTGCTGGAATACCACCCGGGCGTACGGGCGCTAAAGGAACTGTCGGACGCCGGCGAGCTTGGGGACCGGATCTACTACGTGTATGGCAACCGGCTCAACCTCGGCCGCTTGCGGGCGGACGAGAACGCGCTCTGGAGCCTCGGCGCCCACGACGTCTCGGTGCTGTTGCTGCTCGCCGGCGAGGAGCCGGTGGAGGCGGTCGCGCACGGGGCGTCCTACGTGCGCCCCGGCGTGCAGGATGTTGTCTTCTGCTTCCTTCGCTTCCCCTCGGGGCTGACGGCGCACCTGCACCTGTCGTGGCTGGACCCGCACAAGGAGCGGCGCTTCACGGTCGTTGGGTCACGACGGATGGCGACCTTCGACGACATGGCGCTGGAACGCAAGCTGACGGTCTACGACAAGGGGTTTGACGAGGACGCTCGCACCTATGGCGAGTACATCACCGGCTCGGGAGGCTCGTTCTCGCCCAGGATCGCCAACATCGAGCCGCTCCGGGTCGAGTGCGAGGAGTTCGTTGAAAGCATTCGCGCCGGACGAGCCCCGCGCTCGGACGGGTCAAGCGGCCTGCGGGTCGTGCGCGTGCTCGAGCGGCTTCAGGCCTCGCTCGACGCGGAGCGGGGCGATGGCGTCGCGCCGCGGCAACGCAACGGAGCGCCGGTAGGTGGCTGACGCGTTCGCCGCTCGCGCCGACGGTGCCTTCGTGTCGCCCGGCGCCGAGCTTGGCGAAGGCGTCTCGCTGGCGCCCGGGGCGGTCATCCACGCCGGCGTGCGGCTCGGGGCGGGCTGCACGGTCGGCTCCGGCGCCGTGCTGCACTCCGGCACGACAGTCGGCGAACAGGTCCTGATCGAGGACGGCGCGGTCCTCGGCAAGCGACCGCGGCTGCGACCCGGCTCGAGCGCCGCCGGTGAGATCGGCGCGCTCTCGGTCGCCGACGGGGCGACGATCTGCTGTGCGGCAATCCTCTACGCGGGTGCGGCGATCGGGCCGCGAGTGATCGTCGGCGACCAGGCCCACGTGCGCGAGCGAGCGATCATCGGCGAACGTACGGTTGTGGGGCGTGGCAGCACCGTCGATTTCGACGTGCGGGTGGGGGCCCGCGTGCTGATCCAGACGCTCGTCTACGTGACCGGCGGGTCGGTCGTCGAAGATGACGTGTTCATCGGTCCAGGCGTGGTGATGACCAACGACAACGCGATGGGCCGTCACCCGCGCGGGGCGCCGATGCGCGGTCCCGTGCTGCGGCGCGCCTGCCGCGTCGGGGGTGGCGTCGTGCTGGCGCCAGGGGTCGAGATCGGTGAGGAGGCGTTCGTCGCCGCCGGGGCGGTGGTCGTACGCGACGTCGCCGCGCGCGAGGTCGTGATGGGCGTCCCCGGCAGGGCGGTCCGCACCGTCGGCGACGAGGACCTGATCGAGCGCTGGCGCTAGCCCGTCGCCGGCGATCAGGCCGGTGTCGCCGCCGTGCTGCCGGCCATGCCCCGGCCGGCCTCCGTCCAGATCACCTGTTCGCGCCCGGGCCCCACGCCCACCAGCGCGATCGGGACCCCGACGAATTCCTCGATGAACCGCAGGTAGTCACGGGCTGCCGCCGGCAGCTCTTCCTCGGAACGGCACCCGCTGAGCTCCTCATCGAACCCGGGCAGCTGCTCGTATTCGCCGGCGACGTGGTGCAGCACCGTCTGGTGATAGGGGAAGTGATCGAACTGGGCCCCCTCGCTGCCGCGGTAGCTGGTGCAGACGTGGATCGGGTCAAGCCCGCGCAGGACATCGAGCTTGGTGATCGCCAGAGCGGTCATCGAGTTCAGGCGGGCGGCGTAGCGCAGGGCGACGAGATCCAGCCAGCCGACCCTGCGCGGGCGACCGGTGACGGTCCCGTACTCGCCGCCGGTGTCGCGGATCGCGTCCGCCAGCGGCCCCTCGAGCTCGGTCGGGAACGGCCCTGATCCGACGCGCGTCTGGTAGGCCTTGGAGATCCCCCAGACCTCGTCGATGTCCTTCGGCCCGACGCCGGCCCCGATGCATGCCGAGCCGGCGACCGGGTTGGACGAGGTCACGAACGGATACGTGCCGTGGTCGATGTCGAGCAGCACGCCCTGTGCGCCCTCGAATACGACCACCTCGTCGCGGTCCAGGCGCTCGAGCACGAGCCGTGAGGTGTCGGCGATGAACGGCTCGAGCACGTGACCGTAGAGCAGGTACTGCTCGGTCATCGACTGCAGGTCGAGCACCGGGTCGCGCGCGTAGGGACGCAGCGACAGGCGCTTGGGATCAATCGCCGCCACGATCTTCTTCTTCAGGATCTTCTCGTCGAGCAGGTCCTGGACGCGGATCCCGAGCCGTGCCGCCTTGTCGGCGTAGCACGGGCCGATGCCGCTGCGCGTGGTCCCGATCGCCAGCTTGCCGAGCTTGGCCTCCCCGGCATGATCGAGCAGCATGTGGTAGGGCATGATCAGATGGGCGTTGGCCGACACCCGCAGCGCCCGGGTGTCGACGCCGCGACGGCGCAGCTCGTCAAGCTCGTCGGTCAGCACCCTCGGGTCGATGACGACGCCGTTGCCGATCACGCACAGCTTGTCGGGGTGCAGGATCCCGGAAGGCATCAACCGCAGCGTCCAGGTCTCGCCGTTGCGGACGATCGTGTGCCCGGCGTTGGTGCCGCCTTGGAAGCGCACGACGGCATGCGCGCGCTCGGCGAGCATGTCGGTGACCTTCCCTTTCCCCTCGTCGCCCCACTGGGCGCCCACGACCACTATTCCTGGCACGTCGCAGGAGTCTAGGGGGCGTTCGGCGGCAGCTCGGGCTTGACACCTAGCATTCCTATGCCTAGGATGCCTTTGCATGAGATCCGAAACTCTGAAAGGCCACCTCGACGCCCTGATCCTGTCGGTGGTCTCGATCGGGCCGCTGCACGGCTACGCGATCATCGAGCAACTGCGGCTGCGAAGCGGTGGCGCGATGACGCTCCCCGAAGGCACCGTCTACCCAGCGCTGCACCGGCTCGAGGCCGCCGGGCTGCTGAGCAGCTACTGGTCGCAGACCGCCGGCCGCCGGCGCCGCGTGTACGAGCTGACCCGCCGGGGCGAGCGGGAGCTTGGAACAAGGCGCGCCGAGTGGCGCGAGTTCGCGCACGCTGTCGAGGCCGTCCTGAGTCCGGCCGAGCCATCCGGTCCGACGGCGGTGCCGGCATGACTTCCCCCTACCAACAGCAACTTGGCCGCGAGCTCACCGCCGTGGGGATCCGCGGCGCGCTGCACCGTCGGATCGTTGCCGAGATCGACGACCATCTGCAGTGCGACCCGGACGCGCTGCTCGGAGAGCCGCGGGCGCTTGCGCAGCAGTTCGCCGACGTGATCGGCAGCGCTCGGGCGAAGACAGCGGCGGTCGCGGCGTTCGCGTCGCTGGTCGTCGCGGGTGTGGTCACCCTCGTGATCGCCGTCGCCACAGGCGGCACGTTGCGGTCCGCCCAGCCGGCCGGCGGCCCGCTCCACGGCCCCACCACCCTCGCCACCGCTGCGGCCACGGTTGCTGTGATCGCGCTGCAAGTGGCGCTCGCGTGTGGCCTGCTGGTTGCGTTGCGCTGGCTGTGGCGGCGACACACGGGCGTGCTGCCTGCGGCGGAGGCGAGAGTCATCGTCCGCCGCGCGATCGTGGGGGTGGGAGCGGGGATCACCGGCGTAGCGGCGATCGCGACCGCTGCTGTGGCCGAGCGCCACGTACCCGGTGCTCCAAGCGCCGGGCCGGTCATCGGTGCCAGCGCGGTGGCCGTCGTTGCGCTGCTGGCCTCGGTGCCATCGCTGCGCGCCGCTACCCGCGTTCGCCCGCTGGCTGAAGGGCCGGCCGGAGACGTGGTGGACGATCTCGGACCGCTGGCACCCGCTGCGCTGAAGAATCGTCCGTGGCGCGTTGCGCTGCTCGTGGCCATGGCGATCGCCCTGCTGGCGACGGTCGCCGGCGTGCTGCAGGCCGACCCTTACGACGGCGCGGCGCGCGGCATCGTCGATGGGCTCGCCTGCCTGGCCGGCTTCGCGACCCTCGGGCCGTGGCTCGGGTTGTGGTCGCGTCGCGGGCGCGAACTCGCGGGCTGACCGCGAGCAACTCAGGCCCCGGTGTGCCAGCAGACCCAGGCGCGGTAGCCGTCGCCGACGTCGCGGGGCTCGGCGCGCCAGGGGCCGGAGGCGCCGTGCCGCCAGCCGATCGGCGACTGCAGCCGCCGAGGGTCGTAGCGCAGCGCGTCGCCGAGCGCCTTGGCGAGCGCCTCCTTGCTCGCCCACAGAGACGTCAGCTCGGCGTCGCCCCGCCAGCGCTGCGCGGCGTCTTCCTCCGGTGTGCAGATCGAGCGCGCGAAGCGCTCGTCGCATGGTGTGACGCGCTCGATATCGACCCCGACCGGCGCGCTGTGCCACGCGATCAGCGCCAGCGGGAAGCTGTAGGAGCGCGACACGTGCTGCGCCTCGCTTGATTCGGTCAGCAGGCGGGCCTGCACGCGAAGGGCGCGCTCATTCTCGAGTCCCGCGCTGTAGGCGTCGAGCAGGACGATGTGTGGCAGCGCCTGTGCGGTCGCGAAGCGCATCCGCTCAGATCAAGCCGGACCCCGGCTAGCGAGCTACGACAGGAGCGCCGTGCCAGCGGGTGTGCGCCGGCAGTCGCTCGCCGCGCATCACGATCGAGCGGGCGCCGATCGAGCAGCCATCGCCGACGACCGAGTCGGGGAGCATCGTGCTGTACGGGCCGAGCGTCGCACCGGCGCCGAGTTGCCCGGTCCCGATCTGGAGCACCCGATCGTGAAACAGGTGCGTCTCGATCACCGAATTGCGGTTGGCGACCGCGCCCGCTCCGATTGCGACCATGTCGAACTCGGTCACGGTGAACGTGTCGATCCAGGCGTCGGGGCCGACGTGCGCGCCCATCACGCGCAGGTACAGGGACATCACCGGGGTCCCGAGCGCGGCGTTCATCAGCATCGGCCCGGACAGCTGCTCCTGGAGGCTGTTGATGATCTCGTCGCGCCAGACGAAGAACGACCACAGCGGATGATCGCCCCGGCGGTAGCGGCCGATGATCACCCACTTGGCGGCGACGGTGAACGCGGTGGCGAGGATTCCCGCCGCCAGCAGCGCGATCGGAGCGGCCACCACCAGCGCTGCGACACCGCCGGCTCGCGCGACTGCATCCAGCCCATAGAACAGCCCCACGGCGAGTGCCACAGACACCGTCGCGGGGAGGAAAATGCGGACCGCTTCGGTCGCTGCGCGCGCCAGCACGCGCGCCCTGCTGGGCTCGGTCGTGAGCCGCGGGTCGACCGCCATCGGCCTGCGGGGCAGCTCGAGCGCCGGAGCGCCAAGCCATGAGGTCCCGTCGCCGCCATCCCTCGGCGCCGTCGTACGCAGACCGACGAGGCTGTCGGCGCCGACGGTCGTGCCCGACGGGAGGATCGCGCCGTTGCCAAGGAAGCTGCGCGCCCCGACCTCGATCGGCTCCACCACGAGCCATCCGTCCCGCGCTCGCGCGTGGGCGAACGCCACGTCGTCGGCCGCGAAGCTCGCGTCCCCGAACCGGGACAGGCGGTTGATCCCCGTTGCCGTCGAGACTTCGGCCCGGCGTTGCACCCGGATCCCCGCCAGCCGCAGCCACGGCCGCGTGTAGACCGTTGCGTACAGCGCGAACAGCGAGGTTCGGCTTGAACCGAGCAGCGACTCGGTGAACCACAGCGTCCATCCGGTTGCGCCGACCGCCGGCTGCAGGCCGGGTGCGATCAGCCGGCCGATGCTGCGCACCGACACCGCCACCAGCAGCGCGTCACAGACCACGTAGAGCGCGCCCAGCACAGGGGCGAACATGAGCATCCGCAACGCGGCGGAGACGCTGTCCCAGCGCCCGGGCTCGAGCAGCATGGTCAGCGCAAACGGTGGCGCTGCGGACACGACCGCGAGCAGCGTGCTGGCGGCCATTCCAGCTCCGAACATCCATTTCCAGAACCGCTGCCGCGGCTGCGGCGCGGGCGGCTCCTGCGGCCACAGCTCGCCAGCCGTCCCGACACGGGCCGCCGGCGAGCCGGCCCAGCGCTCGCCGGCGGGGACCTCGCCGGTCACCACGCTTCCCGGCTCGACCTCGGCTCCGGCGCCGATCCGAGCGCCCGGCATCAGCAGCTCGCGCGTGCCGATCCGGGCGCGCTCGCCGACCACGACCTCACCAACCACCAACTCCGGGCCCTCGATCCACCAGCCGCGCAGGACGACATCGCCCTCGATCGTCGCGCCCGCCCCCACCGAGACGAGGCTGGTCACGGGCGGGAGCGTGTCGAGGTAGGCGCCGCGGCCGACGTTGTGGCCGCTCAGGCGGGCAAATCGCCAGGCCCATGGTGTGCCGGCGAAGCGCTCGTAGTGGTACGCGTCGGCGATCCGCTCGACGAACCACACCCGGCACGAGAGCCAGCCGTTGCGCGGGTAGCGGCCGGGACGCAGGTCTCTCAGCACCACGCGCCTGGAGACGGCGACGATCAGGCCGCGGCTCGGAGGGCTGACGAACACCAGCCAGCCGGCTGCCAGCCATGCCCAGCCGATCTGCGGCCCGATCCGCCCCGGCGCAAGCCTGTCGTCTATCAGCAGGAGCAGCGCAATCGCCGGGGAGGACAGCGCCAGCAACGCCGCCAGACCAGCGAGTTGGGCGACCGCGCGCCGCGCGGGGCTGCCGGGCGAAGGAGCCGGCGCATCCTCGCTGCCGCCGCTGAGCTGCGCGAGGCGCGCCGCAAGGCCCCGCACCGTGCGGTGGTTGTAGACATCGGCGACCGCGACCGCTGGGTAGCGCTCCCGCAGCGCCGAGGCGAGCTTGGCGGCCGCGAGCGAGCTGCCGCCAAGCTCGAAGAAGTCGCTTTCGGCGCCGATCGTCACCGGCCCCAACTGCTCGGAGAAGCGCTCAGCGAGCCACAGCTCGGATTCCGACAGCTCGGCGGCGAGCCTGCCGCCATCCGGCGGGGGCCACGGAAGCGCGCGCCGGTCGACCTTGCCCGACGTCGCGATCGGAAGCTCTGGCAGGAGCACGATCTGCGGGACCAGCTCGGCCGGAAGGTGCTGCGCGACCGCGCACCGGATCGCGTCGGCGCTCACGCCGGCGGCGACGTAGCCGACCAGCAGCCGGTTGCCGGCCGCGGTCTCACGCACGACGGTGCAGGCGGCACGGACGCCGGGCACCGCGTCGAGCTGCGCATCGATCTCGCCGAGCTCGATCCGTCGACCCCCGATCTTCACCTGGTGGTCGCGGCGCCCGACGAACTCGATCCCGGTCGTCGTCTCGCGAACCATGTCGCCCGTGCGGTAGGCGCGCTGCCAGCCCAGGGCGGGCAGCGGCCCGAAGCGCTTGGCGTCCAGCTCGCGATCGAGGTAGCGGCCGAGCCCAACGCCTCCGATCGCCAGCTCGCCGGTCTCCCCGGATGCGACCGGCTCGCCATTGGCGTCGATCACGGCGACGGTCCAGCCATCCAGCGGCCGCCCGATCGTCACCGGCTCCCCCGCGCCGACGCGGGCGGCGGTGCTGACCACCGTGGCCTCGGTCGGCCCGTAGGTGTTCCACACCTCGCGCCCATCGCTCGCGAGCCGCCATGCGAGCGGCTCCGGCAGGGCCTCGCCCCCGAGGATCAGGAGGCGCACCCCTCGCAGCGCGTCGCCGTCCCAGACCGCGGCCAGGGTCGGCACGGTCGAGATGACCGTGACGCCACGGCGCTGCAGCCACGGGCCAAGCTCGTGGCCGGCGCGCACGAGCTCGCGCGGCGCCGGCACCAGCGCCGCGCCATTGGCCCAGGCGAGCCACATCTCCTCGCAGCTGGCGTCGAATGCCACCGAGAGCCCTGCCAGAACGCGGTCGGTCTCGTGAACCCGCCACAGCCGCTGCTCAGCGGCGATGAATGCTGCCGCGGACCCGTGGGTGACGGCAACGCCTTTCGGCTCGCCGGTGGAGCCCGAGGTGAAGATCACCCATGCGTCGTCCTCCCCGCTTGGCTCGCCGGTCGCCACCGTGCCGTTGAGCAGCGCGGCGCTGGGAGTGAGCTGGCCACCACCCGGTCCGCGCCAGTCAGGCTGCAGCCCGGCACCCAGCACGGCGCAGACAGACGCGTCGGCGAAGATCTGCCTGGCGCGGGCCGCCGGATCGTCGGCATCGACCGGCACGTACGCGGCCCCTGCTCGCAGGACGCCCAGGATCCCGACGTACAGATCACACGTTCCGCTCGGCACTCGGATCCCGACGCGGTCGCCGTGACCCACTCCAGCCGTGCGCAGCGCAGTGGCCACCGCCTCGGCTTGCTCGGCAAGCTCCGCGTATGTCATCTGCCGGTCGGGCGCGTCGAGCGCGATCCGGTCCGGCCACCTAGACACGGTCTCGTCGAACACGTGCAGCAGGGTTGGATGGGCGGTCGGCGCCGGCGGTGCGGCGGCGGTCGCGTCGACCGCGGCGGGGCTGATGTTGCGAGTGAGCTCGAGCATCTCGGTTTCGGTAGGCGTCCGCGGCGCGGACGGGAGCGCGGCGTAAGGTACGCGTAAGGTCTAAGGTGGCGGTTGTGCATTTGCAGCGGTTTCGTTAAGCCGCCCGCTCGTCTAACGCAGCCGAAATGCAACGCTGACCTGACGCCAGCGAAAGGGGTCCGCAGGCCGGCTTGCGCTCGGGAGTGCCTGCCGGCTGCCGCTCAGGCGATGTGGCGCTCGAGCCGGTGGTCAGGCCCGATCAGCGGCAGCTCGTCGCACATCTCGGTCAGCCGTGACACAGTGCGCTCGGTTATCTGCTCGCAGAGCGCGTCGCGGTCCAGGATGTTGGTCGTGATTACGATCGAGCGCCGGTCCTCATAGCGAGCGTTGACGATCGAGTACAGCTCCTCCAGGACCCAGTCCGTCGTGCGCTCGGCGCCGACGTCGTCGATGTGCAGCAGGTCGACTCTGGTCAACCGGTCCAGCAGTTCGATGTGCGACCGCTCGGCCCGGTGCATGTCCCGGATCTCGTTGAGCAGGCGCGGCAGCGAGTAGATCGCCACCGACCGCCCTGCGTCGTAGGCGGCTTTGGAGACGAGCATCGCGAGCGTCGTCTTTCCGGTTCCGGTGGGTCCCAGAAACCACAGCCCATGGCCATCGTCGAGGTGGTCGTCGATCCTCGCCACGAACCTGCGCACCTCCGCGACGATCCGTGGTTCGATCTCGGTCACCGGTGGCCGGTCAAACGACACGTCCCGGTACCGGCGCGGGATCACGGCCGACAGGCTGCGGGCCCGGCGGCGTGCGACCACCTGCGGGCGGCAGCGGCAGTCATAGGAGGTGTTGGTCGCGGCGTCGTAGCGGAGCCCCGAGCCGTCGCAGAGGTCGTAGGGGCAGCGGTCGCTCATTCGCGGAACCGGTCCCCGGCGTAGTTGGCGAACTTCGGGACCTCTTTGCGGAAGGTCAGCACCACGTCGCCGACCGGGCCGTTGCGGTGCTTGGCGATGATGATGTCGGCCTCGCCCGGGCGCTCGGACTCCTTGTCGTAGTACTCGTCCCGGTAGATGAACATGACCAGGTCCGCGTCCTGTTCGATTTGGCCGCTCTCCCGCAGGTCCGAAAGGATCGGCTTCTTCTCGCCGCCCCGCTGCTCGACGGCGCGGCTCAGCTGCGACAGCGCGATGACCGGGACGTTGAGCTCGCGCGCGAGGCCCTTGAGCCCGCGGCTGATCTGCCCGACCTGCTCGACGCGGCTCTCGACCCGGCCCTCGTGGCGCATCAGCTGCAGGTAGTCGATGATGATCAGCCCCAGCCCTCCCTCGACCTGGGCGTGCAGCCGCCGTGACTTGGCCCGCACCTCCAGCACGCCGGTGTCGGACGAGTCATCGACGAACAGCGGCGCCCGCGCGAGGCGATCGCAGGCTTCCAGGATCGTCGGCCACTGGCGTTCCGGGACCTTGCCGCGGCGCAGGTCCTCGCCTTTGAGGTTGGCCTGCGAGGCAACGAACCGCTGAGCGAGTTCGGACTCGGACATCTCGAGCGAGAACAGCGCCACCGCGCTGCCGGCCAGGGCCGCGTTCTCGGCGATGTTGGCGACCAGCGCGGACTTGCCCATCGACGGCCTGGCGGCGATCACGATCAGGTTGCCGGGTTGAAAGCCGCCGGTCTTCTCGTCCAGGTCACGGAACCCGGCAGGGGTCCCGGTCAGCGCGGTCTTGGCGACCGACAGCCGGTGCAGCTTGTCGGTCTCGTCGTGCAGGATGTCCGAGATCGAGCGGATCTTCTTCTGACGCTCGTCGGTCGCGACCTCGAGCACCGAGCGCTCGGCCTGCTCGACCAGGTCACGCGCCGGTGCCTCGCGCGCCAGCACCCGCGCCTGGATCTCGTACGACGCGGTCAGCAGCGCGCGCAGCTGCGCGTTGTCGTGCACGATCCGGCCGTACTCCCGCGCATGCCCGGCGGCGGGCACCCAGCCGGCAAGCTCCTCGATCGCCGCCGGGCCGCCGACCTCGTCGAGCTTGCCGTCCTCACGCAGCCGCTCGGCGACCGTCAGGTGGTCGATCTTGGAGTTGTTCTCGTACAGCTCCAGCATCGCGGCGTACACGGCCCCGTACGCCTCGCGATAGAAGTGCTCCGGACGCAGCTGCTCTTCGACCAGCAGCGCGTGTAGGTGGCGCTCGTCGAGCAGCACCGCGCCGAGTACCGACTTCTCGGCCTCCAGGTTGTGCGGCGGCACTGCGATGCTCTGTACTGCGCTCATCGGGTGTCCGAGCATAGGCTCGCGGTCGGCGCCTGCGCGCAGTGCGATTCCGCTCCGTCCGCGCTTTCGTTGGGCGCACCGAAGCGGATGCTCAAGGCTGCCCGAGTCGGGGCCGAGCGGGTGCTCGAGCTGGCGTGCGTGCGCGCCGCCGTCAGGCGGCGACGACCATCGTCTTGACGGTCGCCGTCACGTCCTCGGCGACCTCGACGACGACCATGTAGGTGCCGACGTTGCGGATCGGCTCGTCCAGGTGGATCTTGCGGCGGTCGACCTTCAGGCCGCGCGCATCCCGGATCGCATCGGCGATGTCCTGGGTGGTCACCGAGCCGAACAGCCGGCCGTCGTCGCCCGCCTGCTGCGAGATCGTCAGCACCGTGCGCCCGAGCACCGACGCGCTCTCACGCAGCCGCTCCTCGGCCTCACGCTGCGCCCGCTCGGCATCCTCCTGGCGTTTGCGCGCGGCCTTGACCGAGGCATCGGTCGCGGGTTCCGCAAGTCCACGCGGGCGCAGGTAGTTGCGCAGGTAGCCGGACGAGACGTCGACGACGGTGCCGCGCTCACCGAGCGACTCCACATCCTGGAGCAGGATCGCCTGGGGCATCGTCAGCCGGCCTACCGATCGCGGTCGCGGTCGCGATCGCGATCGCCGCGACCCCCGCGGTGGTCGCTGCCGCCCTCGGCCACGTATGGCAGCAACGCCAGCTCACGGGCGCGCTTGACCGCGCGTGCCACCTGATTCTGATGACGACGGCACGCGCCACTGATCCGCCGCGAGCGGATCTTCCCGCGATCGGAGATGAACCGCCGCAGGATCGACACGTCCTTGTAGTCGACCTGCTCGATCTTCTCCCGGCAGTACGGGCACGATTTCCGGCGGGACGACGATGCCCCTGCCTTTCGATCGCGCCGCCTCACCGGCCGTCTGCGTTGCTTTGCCACGTGGACCAGCCTAGCGTCTTGAAGTTGGTTCTCGCTCAGAAGGGTATGTCATCGTCCGCCGCAGCGCTCGCGCCGACCGGCGTGCGGTCGAAGTCCGCAGTGTCGATCGGGACATCGCTCTCCGCGGCACGTGCGCTGCTCGCGTACCCGTTCCCGTTACCGGCATCGTCCCGGCCGCCCAGGAACTGGACGTTCTCAGCGATGATATCGACCGACTGTCGCTTGTTGCCCTGCTGATCGGTCCATTCGCGCCACTGCAGGCGCCCGTCGATCGCCACGCCGCGTCCCTTGCTCAGGTACTTGTGGCAGTTGTCGGCCTGCGCGCCCCAGACGGTCACGTCGAAGAAGTTGGGTGCGTCCTCCCAGACGCCCTCGCTGTTGCGGCGGCGCCCGTTGCAGGCGACCCGCAGAGAGCAGACCGAATTGCCGCTGGACGAGAGCGTCCGGTGGTCCGGGTCCTTGGTCAGGTTGCCGGTGATGATCACCCGATTGATGTTGCTGCCAGCCATGCTCTGGCTCCTTTCCGGCTGCGTTGCTAACTCCCTGTCGAGTCTATGGCTGGTCCAGACGGCAACTTCGCGCCATCGCGGAAACTGGCACGGATTCGTCACATCTGTGGCAGCGCTGGGACATATCGGGGCGTCCAGGCCCACTCCGGCGACAAATCCCGTCTCTGAGGCGGATTTTGTCGCCAGAGTCCGGGGCGCAGGCGGCGCGGAGGTGCCAGAGGCGCGACCGGCGCGGAGCGCGTGTTCAGCGCTCGATCGGCGGCGGCTCGTCGGCTTCGCTCGAGTGCGCGGCGGCGGCGCCGGCCGTCGCACCGGCCAGCACCGGTGGCGGCGAATCCGGGGCAGGAGGTGTGCCCGGGACCACGCGGATGATCCGGAAGCGCAACACGGCGTCGTCGATCCGCAGGCTGTGGCTGACCGAGTCCAGCACGGCCGCCGGCCCGGTGAACTGGAGCAGGTGGTACTCGCCCTCGCCCTGATGGCGGATCTCATAGGCCAGCGGCCGGGTGTGCCAGTCGTCCTGGCGCTGAACCGCCCCGCCGCCGGCCTCGATCTGCGCCGTCACGTCGGCGACGATCTTGGCACGGCGCTCCTCCTCTGCCAGAGGGGAGAGGACGAGCATCAGGTCGTAGAGGCGGGTGTTCTCGGCCATGGTCTAGCGCCGGCAGGCCCCGGCGTGGCGGCGGCCGACTATAGCGGGTGCGCCGCGGCTCGCCCGCCGCCCCGCGCGTTCAGCTGACCCGCGCGCCCTGCTCCTTGGCGCGGATGTCCGCGAGCTGCTCGTCGATCCAATCGCCTGGGTCACGCGCGGTCACGATCGACACGAGTCCTTCGTGGCGCCGGCGCCGCTCGTCGGCCGGCATCGTCAGCGCCGCATGAATCGAGTCGGCCAGCTCCTGGATGTCGAACGGATTGACCGACAGCGCGAACTCGCCCAATTCCTCGTGGGCGCCCGTGTTCTCAGACAGGACCGAGACGCCGGCGCGCTCGTTGACGATCGGTCCCTCCTTGGCGACCAGGTTCATGCCGTCGAACATCGCGTTGACCATCAGCATGTCGTAGTGCTTGTAGGCCGCCACGGCCTCCTCCTGATCGTCTCGGAGCTTGAGCTGGATTGGCATCCAGTCGGGCGAGCCATGGCGGTGGTTGACGATCGCGACGACCGCCTCGATCCGCTCCAGGTTCTCGGCATACTCCGGCACGTCGGTTCGCGACGGCATCAGCTGGGCGATGAACGTGACCTTCTCCCGGAACTCTGGGTGCTGCTCGAGGAAGGTGTCGAAGGCGCTGAAGCCGCGCAGAACGTTCTTGCTCAGGTCGGCGCGGTCGACGCGGAGAATCAGGTGCTCGCGCCGCCGGCGCAGCAACTCGGTCTCAAACTCGGCCACCCGGGGGCGCCTCGCGACTGACTGGATGGCGCCGGCGTCGATCGGCAGCGGGTAGGCGCGCACCCAGACTTCGCGGTCACCCACCTGCACGATCCCGCGCTGGTGATCGACCTCGAGGTCCATCAGGTCCTGGCAGCACTGGAGGAAGTTGCGCCGGTAGGAGCGGGTGTGAAAGCCGATGATGTCGTTGGACAGGATCCCGTCGTAGATCTCCTGGCGGATCATCGACGGCAGCACGCGCCACGAATCGGCCTGGCTCCAGGGGATGTGAACGAAGTGGTGCAGAAAGACGTCGGGCCGGGCGCGGCGGATCAGCGCCGGCAGCGTGTAGAGGTGGTAGTCGTGGACCATCACCACGGGCCGTTCCACGCCGGCCACCTCTTCGAGCACCGCGCGCGCCAGGTCCTCGTTGACGACGTTGTAGCCGAACTCGAATGCCTCGGTCTCGTTGCGGCGGATGTCGGGAGCGTTGGAGAGGTCCCACAGGTAGTGCTGGATGAACCACAGCAGCGGGTTGGCGATGATGTTGTAGAAGCGGTCGTAGGCGGCCGCGTCGGAGGCGACCAGCTTGACGCGATACTCGTCGCCTTCGGGCGAGCGGACGGGGAACGGCCGGCCCTCGGCGCGATCGGCTGCGTCGACGTCCTCGTCGGTCATCGCCGACGCCACCCAGGTCACCGGGCGGTGCGAGGCGAGCCCGATCAGAGCCGTCACCAGCCCGCCGGTTCCGCGCCTGATTTCGCCGCCGGGCCCGAAGGTCACCGGGCCGCGGTTGGAGACGAGTACGAGTGGTGCCTGCGACGTCATCCGTGGCCCACAGACGATAACCGGCGTGGTCGGGCCAGCCCTGGCGTAGTTGTGAATTTTGTCATCTCACTCGATTCCTACCCCAAAACCGCCTGAGCTCAGCCGGCGAGCCGCCGGAGCCGCTGCACCCCCGCATCGACCGCGCGCACGAGTTGGCGGTGCAGTTCTGCGTTGGCGGCCGAGATCGACGACATCTGGAACTCGTGTCCGGCGCCGAGTAGCGGGCGGCCGTCCAGCGGTCGACCCCAGCCGTCGCTGACGATCCCGCC
>DAHUYL010000037.1 GCA_027315255.1 Solirubrobacterales bacterium
CCGCCGACCGGCACAACCTCAACAGCACCCGCCCCGCGACCACACCCAGCGCACCCACGCCGCCATACGCAGCCGATCCGCACCACCCCAACCACAAACCCCGATGCTGTCGAGCTTACGCCGCTTCCACGAAAGCCTCCAGACCCGCCCGGGCTCTGCTCTGCGACACCGACACCGTGCGGCTCCCCCCAACGCCGCGGATCGCACGCGCCCCGCAGACCCGCACACCCGACCGTGACCTGCACCCAGGCCGGCGATCACGCACACGCCAACCGCGACGACCAGTTCAGGCCACGCGCTCGCCGCCGGCTCGCCAGGCCGCACGACGATCGCGGTCAACCCGACAAAGCACCGGTAGGCGGTGGTGGTCGGTCAGGCCACGTCCGCGCTGGCGCCCGCCGCAGCCACCGCGCCGTACGCGTCGGCGAGGCGCGAGACGCCCTCCTCGATCTCCACCGGGGTGACTCCCGAGTAGGCGAGGCGGAGGCTCGACTCACCGCCCTCCAGCACGAAGTCCGAGCCCTTGACGAACTGGACACCGCGCTCGAGCGCCGCCGTGAACAGCGCCTCGACATCGGTCCCGCGCGGGAAGTCCACCCACAGGAAGTAGCCGCCCTCCGGCGCCACGAAGCGGGCGCCTGGGAGCTCGCGCTCGAGCGCGGTGCAGAGCGTCTCCGCCCGCTCCCGCAGCGCCCGCTTGACCGTCTCGATCGAGCTCTGGATCAACCCGGACCGGCAGAACTCGTTGACGATCCCCTGGGCGACCATGTTCGGCGAGATGTAAGCGCCGACGGCCAGCTTCTGCACCTGCGCGATCAGCGGCTCCGGACCTACGAGGTAACCGACCCGGATCCCCGGGCAGACCGTCTTGGAGAACGATGAGGCGTAGACGACCCGGTCGGGGTTCATCGAGAGCATCGTCGGCGCGGCCTCCCCGGCGAACCGCAGCGCCACGTACGGGTCGTCCTCGAACACCACGAAGTCGTGCTCGCCGGCAAGCTCGAGCAGGCGCTCGCGCTTGGCGGCCGACAGCGTGTAGCCGGCGGGGTTCTGGAAGTTGGGGATGATGTGGGCGAGCTTCGGCCGCGCGCCGGCCACCAGCACCCGTTCGAGCGCCGCCACGTCGATGCCGTCGGGCTCGAGCTCGACCTGGCGCACGTCGGCGCCCCGCTGGCGCAGTGACAGCAGCGTGCGGTCGTACGTCGGCCGTTCGACGATCACGGCGTCGCCGGGGGAGACGAGCGCTTCGAACAGGAACGCGTCGGCCTGCATCGAGCCGTTCGTGACGAGCACCCGCTCGGGGCTTACGCCGTGCTGCTCGGCGATCCATTCGCGCAGCGGCAGGTAGCCGACGGCGGTGCCGTAGGCGGTCATCCCGGCGGGGTCCTTCTGGAATGCGCGGTCGGCGGCGGCGCGCAGGCCCTCGACGTCGACGATGTCGAGCGACGGCGCGCCACGGGCGAAGGAGATCGTGGGGGCCATGAGGAGAAGGGTACGGCTCGCCCGTCGCCGGCGTCGGCCCAGCTCGTTGAACGGGTGCGTTTGGTCCGCGGGTATTTCGAACCGAACTGGCTCAGAGCTCAGGTCGGCCGGGCCGTGCCGGTGGGGAGGCAGGCAACCGAAGCCCCCAAGGCAAGCTCCAGCCGCCAGGCGGCCGGTACGCCGGGCAGCAGGCGAGTCAAGATCCGGCGAGCTGCTACGGCAGGATTGCCGCAACCGAATCGCGCGAAGTCACGTTAATGACGGTGATGCACGTTGCCGTTGGAGCCCACAGGAATGGAGGGGCCATCTATCGACGGACGCGCACGGTCCTGTTCACCAGGCATTCGTCTGCGCTTGGGATTGTCCGCACTCGTCGCCGCCACGATCGCGTCCCCAGGCGCCGTCGCGACGGCGTCGCCCGGCGGGCTGACGCCGTTTCCGATTCCCACCCCGAACAGCGGCGTGGCGGGAATCGCTGCGGCGCCCGACGGCTCGATCTGGTTCACCGAGAAGGTCGCGGGCAAGATCGGTGAGCTGTCTGCCGGTGGGACGATCACGGAGATTCCGACCCCAACGGCGGCCAGCGGTCCCGAGGGTATCGCCGTCGCGCCCGACGGAACCGTCTGGTTCGCGGAGAGCCAGGCCGACCAGATCGGAGAGATCAGTCCCTCCGGCCAGATCACGGAGTACCCGGACCCGGGGGCTGCACCTGGCGAGCTCGCGATCGGACCCGACGGCAATCCGTGGTTCACGGAGCCCGAGGCAAACGAGATCGGAACGCTCGCGATCACGAACGGCAAGGCGAGCGTGAGCCAGTACCAGGTTCCGACGGCGAACAGCGATCCGGGAGGGATCGCGGCCGGTGCCGGCCAGCTGTTCTTCACCGAAGCCGCGGTGCAGGGAGCGCAGCGACTGGGAACGATCTCCACCTCGGGCCAGATCACCGAGCGACTGCTGCCAACCATCGCGGGAGGCTCCGGAGCGATCATCGTCGCCCCGAACGGAACGCCCTACTGGACCGAGCCGGAACCGTCCGGAGGGGGCGGGATCGAAGACACCAACTCCGAGTGGTTCGTCCCGGCCGGGCTGAGCAGCCCGGATGGCATCGCACTCGGCCCCGACGGTCGCATCTGGTTCAGCGCCGCTGGGTCGGGCACGATCGGGTGGCTCTCGCAAACCGCGTTTCCTCCGATCACCACCTATCGAGTCGCAACCGATCAGCCCGCGACGCCGCCCGCCTCGCCCGACACGATGGTCGCCGGAGCGGACGGCACGCTCTGGTTCATCGAGCCCGGCCTCAACGAGATCGAGCGTGCAGCGCTGGCAGCTCCGACGATCGCCGCCCCTGCGTCGCTGTCGCTGTCGCCTGGTCAGGCCACGGATGTCACGGTCACGGCGTCCGGCTGGCCGCTGCCATCACTGACCGAGACCGGACCGCTTCCGAATGGGATCGGTTTCCACGACAACGGCGACGGCACGGCAACGATCTCCGGCACCCCGGGCACGAACGCCGCCGGCACCAACTACACGGTCGCGATCACGGCGACCAATTCGTTCCCCACCTCCGCCTCTCAGCAGGTCGCGATCAGCGTGGCAGCCGCTCCAGGCGCCACTGGAACGACGACGAGCACGACCACCCCGGCTCCGACGCCAACCGCAGGCAGCGGTTCAGCGGCACGCAAGCCTGCCAAGGCGCGTGTCACACGAGTCCGCGTCCACGGTGCGGTCGTACACCTCACGCTCGCGTGCACGGGCACCGGCAGCGCGAAGTGCGCGATCGTCGTGCGCCTCGCGATCGGCCGGCTCGGAATCCGCACGACACGACTGAGCCTGATCGCCGGCCACGAGCGAACGGTCAAGCTCTCCGCCGGTCGGCTTCCGGCGGGTGCTGTCGGCCGCAGCCAGGCCAGGTTGCGGGCGACGCTGACGATCGCGCAACTGGAGGCCGGAGCCACCCGTACCGTGTCACGCAGAACGCTGAAGCTCGCGCTTTGAAGCGGCGCGCCGGTCGCTACGTGGACGCCGCCCCGAGCGTCGCCATCGCGAGCTCGGCGACCTGGGTGGGCGTGCGCCCGACCTTGACGCCTCGCGCCTCGAGCGCCTGCGCCTTGGCCGCCGCGGTCCCCTTCGAGCCCGACACGATCGCACCGGCGTGCCCCATCGTCTTGCCCGGCGGCGCGGTGAAGCCGGCGATGTAGGCGACTACGGGCTTGGAGACGTGCGCGGCGATGTACTCGGCGGCGCGCTCCTCGGCGTCGCCGCCGATCTCGCCGCACATCACGATCAGCTCGGTCTCGGGGTCTCGCTCGAACAGCGCGATCACGTCGATGAAGTCGCTGCCCGGCACCGGGTCGCCGCCGATCCCGACGATCGAGGAGTTGCCGAAGCCGCTCTGCGCGAGCTCGTTGCCGATCTGGTAGGTCAGGGTCCCCGAGCGGGAGACGACGCCGACGTTGCCCTCGCGGAAGAACGCCGCCGGGATGATCCCGACGTTCGCCTTGCCCGGCGACAGGATCCCGGGGCAGTTGGGACCGATCAGCCTGGCTCGGCCGTTCTTGCGCAGGATGTTGTAGACCCGCAGCTCGTCGTGAGCGGGGATCCCCTCGGTGATCGCGATCACGAGCTCGATTCCCGCATCCTCGGCCTCGAGGATCGAATCGGCGGCGAACCGTGGCGGCACGAAGATCATCGCGGTGTTCGCCCCCTGCTCCGCGACCGCCTCGTGGAAGGTGTTGAACACCGGAATCCCGTCGACGTCCTGGCCTCCCTTTCCGGGCGTCACGCCGGCGACGACCTGGGTTCCGTAGTCACGGTTGCGCAGCGTGTGGAAGGTGCCCTCGCGTCCGGTGATCCCGGAGGTGCACAGGCGCGTGTTCCTGTCGACCAGGATCGCCACCGCTCAGCTCCCCGCCGCCAGCTCGACGACGCGGGCGGCGGCGGCGTCCATCGTCGACTCCGTGTAGACGTTCGGAAGCGCCGCCTGCGCCAGCAGCTCGCGTCCCTCGACGTCGTTGGTGCCGTCGAGCCGGACGACGAACGGAACCGTCGGCTTGATCTGCTCGAAGGCCTCGATCAGCCCCCGCGCGACCTCGTCACAGCGCGTGATCCCGCCGAAGATGTTGAACAGGACCGCCTCGACGCTCTGGTTGGAGAGGATCACCTCGACCGCCTGGGCGATCGCCTCGGCCTTCGACCCACCGCCGGCGTCGAGGAAGTTGGCCGGCTCGCCGCCGGCGCCCTTGACGACGTCGAGCGTCGACATCACCAGCCCGGCGCCGTTGCCGAGGATCCCGATGTTGCCGTCGAGCTTCACGTACGTCAGGCCGCGCTCCTTCGCCATCTGCTCCTGCGGGTCCTCCGCCGAGCGGTCGCGCAGCTGCGCGTTGTCGGGGTGACGGTAGAGGGCGTTGCCGTCGAGCGTGACTTTCGCGTCGAGCGCCTTCACCTGACGATCGGGGGTGATGATCAGCGGGTTGACCTCGACCAGCGTCGCCTCCTCGGCGACGAACGCCTCGTACAGCTTTGCGAGCATCGCGCCGACCGGCCTGACGACGTCGTCGTCGACCCCCGCCTCGTAGGCGAGCCGGCGGCCGTGGAAGTCCTGGAACCCGAGCAGGGGGTCGACGTGGAGCCGTGCGATCGCCTCCGGCGACTCGTCGGCTACCTGCTCGATGTCCATCCCGCCCTTGGTCGACAGCATCACCAGCGGCGCCTTGGCGGAGCGGTCGAACACGACCGACGCGTAGTACTCGGCGGCGATCTCGGAGGCGCCCTCGATCCACAGCTCGTACACGGTCAGGCCGCGGATGTCCATCCCGAGGATCGCCTCCGCGTGGGCGCGCGCCTCGGCCGCGTCGCGCGCGATCCGGATCCCGCCGAGCTTGCCGCGCCCGCCGATCTGGACCTGCGCCTTGACCGCGCACGGATAGCCGATCTGCTCGGCCGCGGCGACGGCCTCCTGCACCGTGCGCGCAGGCTGGCCCGCCGGGACCGGCACGCCGTGCCGGGCGAACAGCTGCTTTCCCTGATACTCGAGCAGGTCCATCCCGGGAACCCTAATCGAAGTCGGTTCGCACCGGCGTCACCGCGGCGCGAGTGATCCCGCGAAGCGCCGGTCGGCGCCCGCCGTCACGGCAGACGACCCCGAATTCCCGGCATAATGGCCGGCCGAGTCGATGAGCCGATCACGATGACGATCCCCAAGCAGATCACGTTCGTCACCTTCGACGTGTACGGCACCCTGATCGACTGGGAGCAGGGCGCCTACGACGCGTTCCGCCGCGAGGCCGACCGGGACGGCTTCACGCTCGAGCGCGAGGCCCTGATCCCGCTGTTCCACTCGGTCCAGCAGCAGATCCAGGCCGGCTCCTACGAGCTCTACGCCGAGGTGCTGCGGCGCACCGCCGTGCAGATCGCGCGCGAGCTCGGGTGGCCGCTCGAGCCGAGCCGCTCCGGCTTCCTGCCCGAATCGGTGCAGCGCTGGCCGCCGTTCAAGGAGACCAACCCCGTCCTGCAGAAGATCGCCAAGAAGTACAGCGTCGGGCTGATCTCGAACATCGACGACAAGCTGCTGGGCCAGACGCGTCGCCACATCCCGCTCGACTTCGACCTCGTCGTCACCGCCCAGCAGGTCCGGTCCTACAAGCCCGACCCCGCTCACTTCACCGAGTGCGAGCGGCGCATCGGCGGTAAGAAGGGTTGGGTGCACATCGCCGCGAGCTACTACCACGACGTCGAGCCGTGCATCAAGAAGAAGGTCCCCGTGATCTGGGTCAACCGCCACGGCCAGGTGCTCGAATCCGGCCAGAAGACGCCCGACGCCGAGGTCAAGACGCTGCGCGAGGCCGCGAAGCTGATCGAAGTCTCCGTCTGACCCCGGGACGGCGGCGATCCGCGTCCTGGCCGTCCACGAAGACCTGATCGTCGCCGTCAGCGCCGTCTTCCAGACGACCTGCACGCTCGTGCGCGCGCAGGATGAGGGGTTCGTGATCGACTCGCCTGTGCTCCCCACCGAGCTCGAGGCGCTGCCGTCGCTGGCCGAGCAGGCGGGCTTCCCGGTGAGCGGCCTGCTGGCCACGCACGGGGATTGGGACCACCTGCTCGGGCGGCTCGCATTCCCGGAGGCGTCGCTCGGGGTCGGCGAGCCGACGCTCGCGCGGCTGGGGCGCGAGCCCGAGGCGGCGCAGCGGGGCCTGCGCGAGTTCGACGACGAGCTGTACGTCGACGGGCGCGGCGCGCTCGCGCTGGGCGACGTCCAGGGGCTGCCGCTGCCGGGCCGGCTGGCGCTGGGCAACGCGAACGCTGCTGAGCTCGAACTGCACGCCGCCGACGGCCACACCGCCGACGGCACGGCGTTCTGGCTGCCGTGGCTCGGCGTGCTCGTGTGCGGCGACTACCTCAGTCCGGTCGAGATCCCGCGGGTCTCGCAGGACGGCTCCCCGGCCGCGTACGCGGCGACGCTCGAGCGATTGGCGCCGCTGGTCGAGGCGGCCGCGACGGTCGTCCCAGGGCACGGGACGCCGCTCCCAGGCGACCGTGCGCGACGCTTGCTCGACGAGGACGCGGCGTATCTCGAGGCGCTCATCGCCGAAGGCGATGCTCCACTCCCTCACGGTCGGGACGGACCGGCTCAGCTGCGAGCGCATACCCAGAACCTCGAGCGACGGGCCTAATACCGGCTATAGCCGGCAAAAGGCCCGTCGATCCGGGCGCGCCGCCCAGGCCTAGGGCTCGGAGCCGTTCGCGCCGACGATCACCGCGAGCGTGTCGCCGCTGGCGACTGCGGCACCGACTGCGATCGGCAGCTCGGCGACGGTCCCGGCCTTGTGCGCGGTGATCTCGTTCTCCATCTTCATCGCCTCGATCACGCAGATCAGCGCGCCCGCCTCGACGCTCGCCCCCGGCTCGACCCCGACCTTCAGCACCGTGCCCTGCAGCGGCGAGTGCAGCGTGTCGCCACCGTGCCCGGCGCCCGCCGACGTTCGCGTTCGTCGCGGCGGCCGGGGTGCCGCCGCGACGGCCTGACCGGCTGCAGGGACGCCCCCATTCGCCG
>DAHUYL010000074.1 GCA_027315255.1 Solirubrobacterales bacterium
CCGCCAGCACCTCGATGCCTACCTCAACGAGTTCACCTTCCGCTTCAACCGCCGCCGCTCCCGCCGCCGCGGGATGCTGTTCTACCGCCTCCTCGAACAGGCGACCGCTGCCGAGCCGATCACCTACCGCAGCCTGATCGCCGATCCGAGCCCGACCGGCCGCCGGCCATCACGCGCGAGCCAGCCCGGACGAGTCGCCACACCCGAAGCCGTTCATCGCCCCTGGCGGGGATCGCCCGCAAACACTGGGCTACCTGAGGCAAATAGATAGCCCATCTGGATAGAAGTATCCGGCCGCGAAGCACGAGCGGCGCGAGGGACACGACACCCCAGCAAGCAGCGACCCGCTGGCCCCGGCATTTACCGGGCTTGGCGAACGCTGAACTTGCCAGCCGCTTCCGTTCCACCGCTCAACAAACGTCAACCGCGCAGACCGGACGGTCTGATCGCCAACCGCCGTGCACGCCGATCCCGAACTGCACGACACCGCCCCCCACTCCGCATCAGCACGTTCAGCCAGCGATGGCGTTGCAACGGCCGTCCAGCGCCTGCCGTTCCACAGCTCGCTGAACGGCTCCCTACCCACCGATGAAGAGCTGACCTCGCCGACCGCAAGACACATCGAAGCCGACGCGCACGAGACCCCCAACAGCACCGCCGAGCCCCCGGCGACAGGCAGATTCAGCGACTGCGCAGCCCACAGCTTGCCATCCCACCGCTCAACCAACAGTTCCTCAGCACGCGCCGCGACGTCATATTCGCCGACGGCGACACACGCGGCGCTCGAAAAGCACGACACCGCACGCAACCGCACCGATGATGCGCCCTCAGGGACCGGCACGTGCACGACAGACCATCGCCCCCCAATACGACGCTCCACCAACGGCCCCTGCCCCGAAGACCGCGTGACGTAGTCACCGACCGCAACACACTCGCCCACCGACACGCACGAAACCGCAGACAGAGAATCGTCCGGCAGACCCGGAACGACCGCGGCCGCGATCGGCACCCAACCCGACCCAACCGCGACAGAAGCGCCAGCGCCCCACACCACGACCGCCA
Source organism: Solirubrobacterales bacterium (assembly GCA_027315255.1). Lineage (GTDB taxonomy): Bacteria > Actinomycetota > Thermoleophilia > Solirubrobacterales > Solirubrobacteraceae > Palsa-465. The sequence continues at coordinate 1,063 of DAHUYL010000074.1, forward strand.
CGCATCCGACCAAGAGCCTCTCGACCAAAGCCCCAACCCGCGATGACATACCCTTTTCAACGCGACCCGCCCAACAAGGTTGCGGCCAAGACCCCCGATCACCGGCCTATGCGCACCACCTCGGCACCGTTCTGCGTTCACAATGGTGCGGAAGCCACGTGGGATGCAACCGATCGGCTCGTGGCTTCCGCAACCAGGCGGAGAGGAGGCGCGGCTAGTTCGACGCACGGCAGCCGCCGAGCAAGTTGGCGCGGCGCCACCGTGACGGACTTGCGACCGCCGCCGCAGCGCCGCTGATTCCCGCGCGGTCGAGCGGGTGCTTGCAACATCCTGCTAGCGCCGAAGGGGGCTCGGCCAATGCGATGACGCGCTCGCGAGCGCCCGCGTGATCCAGTTGCCACGCCAGCAGCAGTCCCGCCGGACGCGGCGGACGATTGGTTCGTCCCGGCTGAGCGGTAGTCACGTAGCTCGAGACCCGCGGCATCCACCGCGCTACTGCTTCCCGACTCTTGTCTTGAGTGAGCGGCATGATCGCGCGCTGCTGCAATGGCGCGAGTTTGCGATCGCCAGAGGCGGTCCCGCGGGACCGCGAGACCCGTTCGTGACCGGCGGACGGTCGCACCGACGCTCCGACGTGGGAGGACGGCCGAGTCCTTTGCACCGGATCCGATCACGGCGCTGGGCGCGGTGGCGTCGCTGCGGTCGAGCTCGATGCTGCGCTGGCCGGGGTGCCGGAGCGATGCTGGCTGTCGTGTCTGGGCGGGTTGGCAGCGCTCCCACGCTGGCAGGGGTATGACCTACGCCGGCAGCGCGCCGGCGATCAACGGGTCACGGACCTCGACCTGATCTCCGGATGATCCACACGCGACAGGCGCCAAGCATCGGGTAGCTCACCGGCCCGGTTGCTACGCCTCAGGTTACGGTCAACCAGCGGCCGGCGGGTTGCTCGGCCTGACCCGAAAGGCCGGGTCGGAGCTCGCTGAGCCGTGCACGATCTGGAAGCCCGCGTCGAGACAGCCGGAGCGACAGCCAGGAAGGACCGTGGGCGGGGCGCTGGGCCGGCCTATCCTCGGGACGTGTCGATCTTCCCCGCCGAGCGCCGTCGCGAGCTCCCCGACGAGCCGGGCGTGTACATCTTCCGCGACGTCAGGGGCACGGTTCTGTACGTCGGCAAGGCGATCTCGATCCGCAAGCGGGTCGCGTCGCACTTCTCCAATCCGAGCACCCGGGCGGGGGTTGACCTGCTCGCGATGATCGACCACGTCGAGGCGCTCGTCGTCCACACGGAGTCCGAGGCGCTGCTCGTCGAGCTCAACTTCATCAAGCAGTACAAGCCGCGCTTCAACATCCGCCTGCGCGACGACAAGTCCTATCCGTACATCGCGGTCAGCCTCGACGAGGAGTTCCCCCGCGTCTACTTCACGCGCGAGCGCCACCGCCGCGACCGCGCCTACTTCGGGCCGTTCTCGAGCGCCAAGCGCACGCGCTCGACGCTCGAGGTGCTCGGCAAGGTGTTCCTTTACCGCAGCTGCGACGGCCCTGAGCCGGGGCGCCGGTCGGGCTCGCCCTGCCTCGACTACTACATCAAGCGCTGCGAGGCGCCGTGCGTCGGCTACGTGACCAGGGAGGAGTACCGCAAGGGGATCGACGGCGTGATCGCGTTCCTGTCGGGCCGCTACCGCGAGATCGAGCGCCGGCTCGAGCACGAGATGCGGCTGGCGGCGGCCGAGCAGCGCTACGAGGACGCTGCGCGCGAGCGCAACCGGCTGCGGGCGGTGCGCCAGCTGCTGGAGCGCCAGCGGGTGGCCAACGACGGCGTCGGGACGCTCGACGCGATCGCCGTCGCGGTCGGCGACACGGACGCCAACGCGCAGGTCGTCCAGGTCCGCGACGGGGTGCTGTCCGACCGTCAGAGCTTCTACCTGGACAACGCCGCGGGCGCCGGCCCCGCGGAGGTCGCCGAGGCGTTCCTGCTCCAGTACTACGCGAGCGCGATGATGATCCCGCCGCTGGTCGTCGTCCAGCACGAGCTGTCCGACACGGCGGCGCTCGCCCAGGCGCTCAGCGAGCGCCGCGGCGCGCGGGTCGAGCTCCGCGCCGCGGAGCGCGGCGACACGCGCCGGATCCTCGAGCTGGCGGAGCGCAACGCGCGGCTCGCGCTCGACCAGGAGAAGCTCCGCGCCGAGCGCAGCCGCCAGCAGCGGGTCGAGGCGCTCGACCGCCTTCAGGCGGCGCTCGGGCTCGACGCGATCCCGCTGCGGATCGAGTGCTACGACATCTCGACGTTGATGGGGACCAACACGGTCGCCTCGATGGTCGTGTTCGAGGGGGCCGCGCCGAAGAAGGCGGACTACCGCCGCTTCAAGGTCCGCTCGCTCGGGGACGGCGGCGACGCAGCCCCCGACGACTTCGCCGCGATGGAGGAGATCCTCGGGCGGCGGATGGCGCAGTTCGAGGCTCACCGCGACCGCTCGCCGCACGACCGCGACTACGACCCGAGCTTCGCGGCGCTGCCGAACCTGATCGTGATCGACGGTGGCAAGGGGCAGCTGGCGGCCGGGCTGCGCGCGCTCGACGGGTTCCGCGACCGCGGTGTCACGGTGGTGTCGCTCGCCAAGCGGATCGAGGAGGTGTTCGTCCCCGGCCGGCCGCGGTCGCTGCAGCTGCCGCATGACACCCCCGAGCTGCAGCTGCTCCAGCGGCTGCGCGACGAGGCGCACCGGTTCGCGATCACCCACCACCGCCAGCGCCGGGACCGTGCGATGACGGCCTCGATCCTGGACGAGCTGCCCGGCGTCGGTCCGGCCCGCAAGCGGGCGCTGCTGACCCACTTCGGCTCGCCCGACGCGATCATGGCCGCCTCGCGCGACGAGCTCGAGTCGGTGCCCGGCATCCCGGGCAAGGTTGCCCGCGAGCTGCACCGCGAGCTGCACAAGGCGGGCGTCTGAGCCAACCGTCAAAGTGTGGGCATGGATGAGGCCGAGCTGGCGCTCAAGGACCTGGTCGTGATCACCGGGTTCTCGGGCGCCGGCAAGTCGACGGCGATGGCCGTGTTCGAGGACGAGGGGTACTTCTGCGTCGACAACCTTCCGTCCGAGATGATCAGGTCGCTGATCGAGCTGTTCATGCACACCGGTTCGAAGGTGGCCTATGCCGCCGTCGTCTCGGACCTGCGGGCGGGGAGCTACTTCGACGGGCTCGACACGATGCTCGACTACCTTCGCGTCAGCGAGGTGAACCATCGCGTGCTGTTCCTCGAGGCCGACGAGGAGGCGCTCCAGACTCGCTACAAGGAGACGCGGCGGCGTCACCCGCTGTCGCCTCATGGCAGCGTCGCCGAGGGGATCGCGCGCGAGCGCGAGCTGCTCGACCCGCTGCGCGCGCGCGCCGACGTCGTGATCGACACCAGCGGGCTGAGCGCGGCGGCGCTGCGCCGCAAGCTCGCCGACGAGATGCTGCCGACGCACACGCCCGGTCAGCTCGCGGTGACCTTCGAGAGCTTCGGCTTCAAATACGGGCCGGCGCGCGACCCCGACGTGATGTTCGACGTCCGGTTCCTCCCGAACCCGCACTACGAGCGCGACCTGCGCCCGCTCACCGGCGCCGATCGAGAGGTGGTCGAGTACATCAACCGGGACGGAGAGCTGGATGCGTTCTACGAGCGCCTGCACCCGCTGGTCGACTACCTGCTCCCGCAGTACCTCGCGGAGGGCAAGGCGCACCTCGTGCTCGCGATCGGCTGCACCGGCGGTCGTCACCGCTCGGTCGCGGTCGCGCAACATCTGGCCGATCGCTACCGGCAGCGCGCGGAGTACCGGGTCGAGGTGGTCCACCGCGACGTCTCCAAGCCGGCGTGAGCCGTTCCTCCGCGAATCGCCCGACGTGATCGACCACATCGGCTTCGAGGTGACCGACCTCGCTCGCTCCGGGCGCTTCTACGACGCGCTGTTCTTCGCGCTCGGGGCACGGCGGATGCTCGAGTCAGACCGCGCGATCGCGTACGGGGTGAACGGCCCCGAGTTCTGGATCGTCGTGCGCGGGCGCCCGCCCGCGCCAGGCTACGGCCACGTCGCGCTGCGCGCCAACGGCAGGGCAGCCGTCGACGCCGCCCATCGCGCCGCGCTGGCCGCCGGCGGCACCGACGACGGCGCGCCGGCTCCGCGGCCGCAGTATGGCGCCGGCTGCTACGCCGCCTATCTGTGCGACCCCGACGGCTTGCGGGTCGAGGTCGTCAGCCGGCGCTGAACTGCCGTGACGGCGGTGGCCGCGGCCGACTCCGTGGGAGACCGCGGGCAGGTCGCGGGCGCTCGCGGATGGCCGCCCGTACGATCGCGCGAGGTCGCCGGGGCCGGACAAGAGGTAGCCTTGGCTTGGCCGGTCCTGCCGGCCTTCATTCTGTTCCGGTAGAGAACCCACGGAGGTCGCATGGCGGTACGAGTAGGGATCAACGGATTCGGTCGGATCGGGCGCAACGTCCTTCGCGCCGGACTGGAGAGCGGCGCGGACGTCGAGTGGGTGGCGGTCAACGACATCGTCCCGATCGAGACGATCGCGCACCTGTTCCGCTACGACTCGAACTACGGTCCCTACCCGGGCACGGTCGAGGTCTCGGACGGCGCCGTCGCCGTTGACGGCCGCGAGATCAAGGTGCTGTCCGAGCGCGATCCGGCAGCGCTGCCATGGGGCGAGCTCGGCGCCGACGTCGTGATCGAGTCGACCGGGATCTTCACCGATCGTGAAGGAGCCGGCAAGCATCTCGCGGCCGGCGCTCGCAAGGTCGTGATCTCGGCGCCCGCGACCGACCCCGACGTCACCGTCGTGCTCGGCGTCAACTTCGCGGAGGCGTACGACGCGGCTGCGCACGACGTGATCTCGAATGCGTCGTGCACGACCAACTGCCTGGCGCCGGTGGCGAAGGTCGTCCAGGACACGGTCGGGATCCGGCACGGACTGATGACCACGATCCACGCCTACACGGCCGACCAGCGGCTGCAGGACATGCCTCACCGCGACCTTCGCCGGGCGCGCGCGGCGGCCGTCAACCTGATCCCCGCGACGACCGGCGCGGCGAAGGCGATCGGACTCGTGATCCCCGAGCTCAACGGCAAGCTCCACGGTTTCGCGGTGCGCGCGCCCGTGCCGACCGGCAGCGTCGTCGACCTGACGGTCGAGACCGCGCGCGAGACCTCGGTGGAGGAGCTCAACGCAGCGCTCCGGGCGGCGGCGACGTCCGGCCCGCTCAGCGACTATCTCGTCTACACCGAGGATCCGATCGTGTCCTCGGACATCGTCAGGAACCCGGCGTCGTCGATCCTCGACTCGAAGCTGACGTCGGTGATCGACGGCACGCTCGCCAAGCTCGTCGCCTGGTACGACAACGAGTGGGGCTACTCGAATCGGATCGTCGACCTCGTCCAGAAGCTGCTGTAGCGATGCGCACGCTCAGGGACCTACCGGCGGACCTGCACGGCAAGCGAGTGCTCGTGCGGGTCGACTTCAACGTGCCACTCGACCACGGCGCACCCGATCAGCCGCACCCGGCGACGGTTGCGGACGACACCCGGATCCGGGCGGCGCTGCCCACCCTCATCGAGCTGCGCGACCGGGGCGCCAGCCTGATCCTCGCCTCGCACCTGGGGCGGCCCAAGGACCGCGATCCGAAGCTGTCGCTGGCGCCGGCGGCTGCGCGGCTGTCCGAGCTGATCGGCGCCGACGTCCGGCTCGCCCCGGGCGTCGTCGGGCCGGAGGTCGAGGCCGCGGCGCATGCGCTCGGGGCGGGCGACGTGCTGATGCTCGAGAACGTCCGCTTCGAGCCTGGCGAGACGAAGAACGACCCGGAGCTCGCACGCGCGCTCGCCGGGCTCGCCGACGTCTACGTCAACGACGCGTTCGGCTCGGCGCACCGCGCGCACGCCTCGACCGAGGGCGTTGCGCACCTCGTCGCCGACCGGGCCGCCGGCCACCTGCTCGAGCGCGAGGTGAGCACGCTCACGACCCTTCTCGAGTCGCCGGCGCGACCGCTCGTGGCGGTGCTCGGGGGCGCCAAGGTGAGCGACAAGATCCTCGTGATCGAGCGCTTCCGGGCGATCGCCGACACGATCCTGATCGGCGGCGCGATGTGCTTCCCGTTCCTCGCGGCCCAGGGCCATTCGGTCGGCGATTCGCTGTGCGCGGCCGACGACGTCGAGCTCGCGCGGGGCGCGCTCGAGTCGTGGGAGGGCTCGCGCGCTCAGCTGCGGCTACCGGTCGACCTGGTCGTCGCCCCGCGGCTCGCAGCCGATGCGACGCCGACCGCGCTCGAGGGGATCGACGTGCCGGACGGACAGATGGGACTCGACATCGGGCTGGCCACCGCCACCGGGTATGCCGAGGAGGTCAGGCGTGCGGGCACCGTCTTCTGGAACGGGCCGATGGGCGCGTTCGAGCTGGAGCCGTTCGCCGCCGGAACGCGTGTGGTTGCGCAGGCGGTCGCCGACGCTCCGGGCACGACCGTGATCGGCGGCGGCGACTCGGTCGCGGCCGTGCAGCGGTTCGGCCTGGCCGAGCGGATCACGCACATCTCGACGGGCGGTGGCGCGTCGCTCGAGCTGATCGAGGGCAAGGCGCTTCCCGGTGTGGAGGCGCTCGCGTGAGCTCGGATCGAACCCCGCTGATCGCCGGCAACTGGAAGATGCACAAGTCGATCGCCGAGGCCGAGGAGTTCATCGCGGCGCTGCTGCCCCGGGTGAGCGACGCGGAGGGGGTCGAGGTCGGCATCTGCCCGCCGTTCCTGGCGCTGCAGGCGATGGTCCACTCGACCCGCGGCTCGCGGGTGCAGGTGTTCGCGCAGACGATGCACCAGGCCGACCACGGCGCCTTCACCGGCGAGGTGGCGGCATCGATGCTGACCGAGATCGACGTGCACGGCGTGATCCTCGGCCATTCCGAGCGGCGCGAGCTGTTCGGCGAGACCGACCGGGCGCTGGCGCTGAAGGTGCCGGCGGCGCTGGCGGCCGGGCTCACGCCGATCCTGTGCGTCGGCGAGACCGAAGACGAGCGTGAGCGGGGCGACACCCAGCGCAAGCTGCGCCATCAGGTGCAGGAGGACCTCGCGCGCCTCCCGGACGACCGGCTCGGCGACGTGGTGATCGCCTACGAGCCGATCTGGGCGATCGGTACGGGCCAGGTCGCGACGCCCGAGCAGGCGCAGGAGGCGATCGCATTCGTGCGTGCACTGGTCGCGGACCGCTCGCGCGAGCAGGCGGGGCGCGTGCGCGTGCTGTACGGGGGCAGCGTCAAGCCAGACAACGCGGCGGAGCTGCTGGCGCTGCCCGACGTCGACGGGGCGCTCGTCGGCGGCGCCTCGCTCGATGCCGCCTCGTTCGCGGCGATCGTCGCCGCCGCACGATGAGCCCGCCTGCGTCCGAGCTGCTCGCGCCCGGTCCCGGGACGCTGCCCGTCCCTGGCTGTGTGCTGGTCGTGCTCGATGGCTGGGGACTCGCGCCGCCCGGTCCGGGCAATGCCGTCTCGCTGGCGGCGACACCGGTGATGGACGAGCTGTGGGCCACCTACCCGCATACGCAGCTGACCGCGTGCGGGCTCGCGGTCGGGCTGCCCGAGGGCCAGATGGGCAACTCCGAGGTCGGCCACCTGAACCTGGGCGCCGGCGCCGTGATCATGCAGGACCTGACGCGGATCGACCTGGCGGTGGCGGATGGCACGCTCGCTGCCAACGAGGTGCTGAAGGCCGGCTTCACCGCCAGCGAGAGCGGCCGCGTCCACCTGCTCGGGCTCGTGTCGGACGGCGGCATCCACTCCGGCTTCCGCCATCTGCGCGCGCTGATCGAGCTGGGCGCGCAGCTCCGAGTCGAGGATCTCGTGCTGCACGCCTTCACCGACGGGCGCGACAGCCTGCCGCACTCGGGCGCAGGATTCCTCGCCGACGTCGAGGGGTGGATGCGTGAGGCCGGCGTCGGCCGGATCGGCTCCGTCGTCGGGCGCTACTACGCGATGGACCGCGACAAGCGCTGGGAGCGCGTGCAGCTCGCCTACGACCTGCTGGTGCACCGCAAGGGCGAGCACACTGCCTCCGGCGGCCCACAGGCCGCCGAAGACGCATACGCGCGGGGGGAGACCGACGAGTTCATCACGCCGGTGCTGGTCGGCGACGAAGCGCGGATCCGCCCCGGCGACAGTGTGATCGCGTTCAACTTCCGCCCGGACCGGATGCGCGAGCTGACGCGGGCGCTGGCCGAGCCAGGATTCGCCGAGATCGACCGCGGGGGCGCGCCGGCGCTCACCCGGTACGTCACGATGACCCAGTACCAGGAGGGGTGGCCGTACCCGATCGCCTACCCGCCCGAGCACCCGCAGACGACGCTGCCCGCGGTGATCGCCGCGCACGGGGCACGCCAGCTGCACGTCGCCGAGACCGAGAAGTACCCGCACGTGACGTACTTCTTCGGAGGTGGCGAGGAGACCCCGCAGGCGGGCGAGCGGCGCGAGCTGGTCCCCTCACCGCGCGATGTCCCGACGTACGACCACAAGCCGGAGATGAGCGCGCGCGAGGCCGCGGACGCGTTCATCGCCGCCTGGCGGGAGGACGGGCCGGCGTTCGGGATCATCAACTTCGCGAACGCCGACATGGTCGGTCACACGGGCGTGATCCCTGCGGCGGTGAAGGCGATCGAGACCGTCGACGCGTGCCTCGGCGACGTCGTCCGCGCGGTGCACGGGTCGGGCGGCGCCTGCCTGATCACCGCCGACCACGGCAACTCCGACCACATGCTCGAGCCGGACGGCAGCCCGAACACGCAGCACTCGCTCAACCCAGTTCCGGTCGTCGTGACGGTGCCCGGGTTGGCGTTGCGCGCGGGCGGCGTCCTCGCGGACGTTGCGCCGACGGTGCTGGCGTTGCTCGGATACGCGCAGCCGACGGCGATGACGGGGACCTCGCTGATCGATCCCCACACACCCGCCCCCGCCTGCTAGCTGTCCGCGGGTAGGCCGGCTGGCCGGCTCGGCCTACCCGGGTCCCACGGCGATGCGGTCGCGACCGGCCTGCTTGGCCTGATACATCGCCAGGTCGGCGGCGACCAGCGCCTCGTCGCCACTGTGAAGCCCCTGCTCGAAGGTGGTAACGCCGACCGAGGCGGTCACGCGGCGCCCGTTCTCGGCGGCGCCCGCGCTCGCCTGCGTGTGGATGTCGTCGACGAGCGCCGCCGCCACCGCCGCCGCTGCGTCGCGTCCGGCGTGGGGCAGCAGGATCGCGAACTCGTCGCCGCCGAGCCGCGCGATCGTGTCCGTATCCCGCAGCCGGGCGGTCAGGATCCTGGCGACCGATGCGATCACGCGGTCGCCCGCCTCGTGACCGAGCGTGTCGTTGACCGTCTTGAAGTGATCGAGGTCGAGCACCAGCAGGGCGCCCCCGCTTCCGTAGCGGTTGACATAGGCGGCGTGGCGCTCGAGCACCGCAGCGAACCCGCGCCGGTTCAGCAGGCCGGTCAGCGGGTCGTGGTCGGCGAGGTGGCGCAACTCGCGTTCGAGCCGGAGACGGTCGGTGATGTCGAGCACCTGCGCGATGAACTGGAACGGCCGGCCATCCGGATCTCGCAGCAGGCTGACGTGGCTCTGGACCCAGACCGGTTCGCCGCTCGCGCGCAACAGCCGCGTCTCGCGCTGGAAGTGGTCGACCTCGCCACGCACCAGTCGGCGCGCAAGCTCGCGCCCGCGCTCGAGGTCCTCGGGGTGGACGATCCGCCCCCAGCCTGACGCCAGCAGCTGCTCGCGGGTGCGGCCGAGCATCCGGCACAGTGCGTCGTTGACCTGGACGTAGCGTCCTTCGAGATCGGCCAGCAGCATGCCGACGGGCGCGTGCTGGAAGGCGCTCTGGAACCGTTCCTCGGCGACGCTGCGCTGTGCCTCGACCGCGCGCAGCTGGGTCACGTCCTGGCAGGTCCCGGCGTATACCCCGGAGCGCGTGGGATCGTGACGCCCGAGTACGCGGATCGTGCGCTCGGCGCCGTCGCCGGCGAGGATCCGGTACTCGAACTCGAACGTCTCGTCCCGGTCGCCGACCATGCGCAGGCCCTCGCGCACGCGGCCGCGATCGTCGGGGACGACGTAGTCCAGCAATTGCGATGGGGGGACCGCACCGTCGGCGGGGTCGCGTCCGAAGATCCGGAACATCTGCGGCGACCAGTCGGTCGCCCCGGTGGCTGGATCCCACGTCCAGGAGCCGACCTTCGTGATCCGCTGAGCCTCCTCGAACGCCTGCAGCGCCTCCTCGCGGGTACGCTCGAGCCGTCGGCGCTCGCTGATGTCCATCGCGAACGTGCCGATCGCGGTGACCTCGCCGCTGGCGTCGAGGACCGGATAGTGCGTCAGGTGCAGCGTTCGCAGGTCGCCGTCGTCGTGGGTGTGCTCGATCTCGCGGCTGATCGGCGCGCGCGTCTCCCAGACGCGGTGGTCGTCGGCATCGAGCTGGGAGGCGACCTCAGGCTTGACGTGCGCGCTCGGGTGGCTGCCGATCAGCTCGTCGCGGCTGACGCCGAGCCCGCGTGCGACCAGCGCGTTGACGTCCAGGAAGCGGCCGTCGAGTCCGCGCAGCGCCATCCACGCGGGCGCCTGGTCGAACAGCGTCTGAAGCCGGGCGTTCGCCTCGCGCAGCGATGCATGCGCGTGCTCGATCGCCGTCACGTCGTCGAACTGCGCGATCAGGTGCAGCGGTCGCCCGAAGGGGTCCCGGGCCAGCGCAACCGCAAAGCTGACGCAGAGCGTCCGGCCGCGCCGGTGCAGGCAGCGCAGGATGCTGCGATGGGCACGGATCTCGCCGAGCGCCACCCGGCTGATCCCGCCCGCGCTGGCGTCGAGATCGTCGGGGTGGAACAGCTCCTGGAACGGGCTCGCCAGCAGGTCCGGCTCGGGGACGCCGAGCAACTCGCAGAGCGCGCGGTTGACGCGGAGAATGACGAGATCCAGCGACACGAGCGCCGTGCCGATCGGGGCTTCCGCGAGCGTGGCGTCCAGCGGCAGCCGGTGCCGCTCGGTGTCGCACGCGATCTGGGAGTCGTGCATGTCAACGGATCCGTCACGCAACAGACTGATCACCTCGTGATCGGCGCGCGGGGGCGCTACTTGAAGGCGGCCGGACGCAGCGGACGATCAGCGCCGGCGCAGCGCGAACGCCAGCGAAGGGAGCTTGACCGCGTTCGGGATGTAGCGCGAGGCGAGCATCGCAGCACGGATGGGAAGTCCCGGCACGACCACGCGCGCACCCGACTCGAGCCCCCGCACCCCGGCGCGTGCGGCCTGCGCGGCCGTGATCCACGCGGGTCGAGGGACCGCGCGCTCGAAGCTCTGCCCGCTCAGCTGCCAGTCGGCCGTCTCCCAGAAGTCAGTGGCCACCGGGCCGGGCGCGAGCGCGGTCACGGTCACCCCGTGGTGGCGGAGCTCGGCGTGGAGCGCCTCCGAGAACGTCAGTACGTACGCCTTGGCCGCCGAGTAGCCGGCCGAGTACGGGATCGGCTGCATCCCTGCCGTCGAGGCGACGTTCAGCACCGCGCCGCGACCGCGCGCGGCCATCCCGGAGACGAACTGCGAGCACAGCGCGACGACGGCCTCGACGTCGACGCGGACCTGCTCGAGCTCGCGCCCGGGATCGGATTCGTGGAAGGCGCCTCCCGTGGCAAAGCCGGCGTTGTTGACCAGGACCTCGACGTCGAGCGCGAGCTTCGCGACCGTCCGGAGCAGAACCTCGCGGGCGGGGGCGTCGGCCAGGTCGCACGCGATCACGTGGGCTGCGACGCCGTGCCCGGCCCGAAGCTCGGCGGCGAGCTCCTCGAGCCGGTCGCTCCGTCGCGCAACCAGGATCAGGTTGTGTTCGCGGGCGGCGAGCTCGCGGGCGATCGCGGCGCCGATCCCGGCGGAGGCGCCCGTCACCAGCGCGGCCGAGGTGGGAGCGGGGGAGGGCAGGCTCATGGCGTCGGCAGCCGCGGCCTCACCCGCCGACAGCCGTCGTGTAGTGCCAGATCTGGCCTCCGTCGGTCGAGCTGTAGGCCCACGTAACGGCTTGGCTGCCGGGGGTCTCCTGGGTGAACCACAGCAGGTGTCCCCCGAACGGCACTACCGCTGCCGATAGGCCACCGGTCAACGTCTGCCACCAGTGCTTGCCGCCATCCCCGGTCGCGTCGACGGCCTGGCCGCCGCCGTAGAAGAAGATCGTCTGCGCGTCGGCGACGCCGATCTCGCCCACCGACAGCGGCGCCTGCGCCGCGTCCACGTGCAGCTGCGGCCCGAACGTCTTCCAGACGGCGCCGCCGTCGGTCGTCTCCGCGGGGTACTGAGCCTGGCCGACGCCTCCGAGCGCGAACCCGACCTTGCCGTCGACGAACACGCGCTCGCCGAGCTCGGATGGCTTGACGAGCGTCCCCAGCTTGGCGGTGCCGGGCTGGGGCTTGATCAGACTGCCCCTGAGGATCATCGGTGGTGCCGCGTTGCCTGCCCGTTCCGGCCGGGTGGACATGCCTGCCGCAGACGAGGTCGAGAGCGCGGCCGCGCCCAGCCAGCAGCCGACCAGCAGTGCCGTCGTCACAACTGCCAGCAACTTCGCGTGTCGCATCATCGAACGCTCCTCGAGTCCCGGGTCCATTTGGGGTGAAGACTACGGATTGGGTTTCGTCAGCGCGATCCACAGGTCCCGGTCGAACCCCTGGCCCATCTGGTCGATGAAGTCCCGGACCCAGCGCTCGAACTTCTCGCGCCAGAGCTGCTCGGCCCTGCCGCGATCGCCGGCGAGGATCGCTCCGTGCAGCTGGCTCACCTCGGTGAGGATCTGCGGGAGCTTGTCCTCGTAGCGGATCTTCATGGTCCCGATGAAGATCCGCACCTGCCAGGTGAGCTGGTCGAACTGCCTGGCGACCCGGGGCAGGTCGGCAAGGGACACGACCGTCGACTGGTAGGCGAGGTCCGCGTCTGCCGCCCGCGCCGCGCGGCGGGACTGCACCGCCCGCTCGAGCTGCTCGAGCGGGCGCTCGAGCGCATCAAGCTCGCGCAGGGTGCTTCCGAGCATCAGCTTGTGCAGTGCCAGCGAGCCGAGCGTCGCGCGCAGTGCGTACACCTCGAGCACGTCGCCGGGGGTCGGCCGCGGGACGACCGCGCCCCGGTTGGGGATGAGCGTCAACAGCCCATCGTGCTCGAGCAGGCGCAGCGCCTCCCGAATCGGACCGCGGGAGACGCCGAGATGCCGAGCGAGCGGCAGCTCCTTGATCCGCTCACCCGGACCGAGGCGTCCGTCGACGATCGAATCGCGCAGCGCGTCGGCGACGAGTTGGGTCTGGGTGCGCACCGGCGCGATCGTCCCCACCTTCGACGAGATCGGCTCGCGCGGCAGCAGACGCTTCGGTGACACTGCCGTCAGACGACGTTGAACTCGGGCCGCAGCATCGCGGAGTCGAATCGGTCGACGCTCAGCGGCGACACATCGACGAACGGCGGGCGCTCGAGCACGAGGTCACGCAGGATCTCGCCGACGGCCGGTCCCTGGAGGAAGCCGTGTCCGGAGAATCCAGCCGCGTACAGGAACCGCGAGACGTTCCGCACTTCGCCGATGATCGCGTTGTTGTCGGGTGTCACCTCGTACAGCCCGGCCCAGCCCCCGCGGATCCCGACATCGGCGATGACCGGCGCGCGCCGGCTGGCGATCTCGATCAGCGCCGGGATCCAGCCGTCGGAGGTGGCGGTCGAGAAGCCCGGCTGCTCGTCGGGGTCCGACATCCCGACCAGCAGCCCCGGTCCCTCACGATGGAAGTAGAAGCTCGTGGCGAAGTCGATCGTCATCGGCAGCCGCTCGGGCAGTCGTGGCATCGGCTCGGTGAACAGGATCTGGCGGCGGAGCGGCACGACCGGCAGCGTGACGCCGACCATCTCGCCGCAGCGCCCCGACCACGCGCCCGCGGTGCAGATGACGATCCCGGTCGTGATCGTCCCGTGGCTGGTCACGACTCCGGTGATCTCGCCGCCCGAGGTCTCGATCTCCAGCGCTTCGCACCCGACCCTCAGGCGCGCCCCGAGCGCACGCGCGCCGGCGGCGTACCCCTGGACGACCGCCTCGGGCGTGGCATGACCGTCGTCCGGCGAGAACGCACCGGCGAGGATGTCCTCGCCGGCAACGATCGGGCACAGCCTTCGCAGCTCGGCTTGCGACAGCATTCGGGACGGCACCCCGTGCTCGTTCTGGACCGCCACGCTGGCCGTGAACGCGGCGACGTCGGCCTCGCGGCTGAGCACGAACAGGTAACCGACCTGCTTGAGGTCGATCTCCCAGCCGGGGCGACGGTCGAACGCGCGGAACGCCTCGAGGCTGCGCTGCGCCATCTGAATGTTCAGTGCGTCGGAGAACTGCGCGCGCACGCCCCCGGCAGAGCGGCTGGTCGAGCCGCTGCCAAGCTGGTCGCGCTCGAGCAGCACGACATCGACGCCTGCCTCGGCCAGGTGAAACGCGGCGCTGGTTCCCATCACGCCACCTCCGATGATCACGACCGACGCACGCTCGGGCAGCGGCGCGCTGTTCATCCGAAGTCGACACCCTGGGCGAGCGGCAGCTCGTCGGAGTAGTTCACCGTGCTCGTCACCCGTCGCATGTAAGCCTTCCAGGCGTCCGATCCCGATTCGCGTCCACCTCCGGTCGACTTCTCTCCGCCGAACGCCCCGCCGATCTCCGCGCCGGAGGTACCGATGTTGACATTGACGATGCCGCAGTCGGACCCGTCGGCCGCGATGAAGCGCTCGGCCTCACGCTGGTCACGAGTGAAGATGCTCGAGGACAGGCCCTGCGGGACGGAGTTGTGGATCGCGATCGCCTCGCTCAGATCCGAGTAGCCGATGAGGTACAGCAGTGGCGCGAACGTCTCCCGGCGAACGATCTCGGTCTGCGAGGGCATCCGCACGATCGCCGGCTCCACGTAGTAGGCATCCGGGTACCCGTCGGCGTCGCGACGCCCGCCTCCGACGAGCAGCACGCCGCCGTCGCCCAGCGCCCGGTCCAGCGCCTCGACCATCCTCGCGAATCCGGCGCGGTTGATCAGCGGGCCGACGAGCGTTCCGTCCCGCAGCGGATCCCCGATCGGAAGCGCCGCGAAGGCGCGCTGCAGCCGCTCGGCGAGCTCGTCGATGACCTGCTCGTGTGCGATCACGCGTCGCATGCTCGTGCAGCGCTGTCCGGCGGTTCCGGCGGCTGCGAACACGATCCCGCGAGTGGCCAGCTCGAGGTCGGCCGATGGCGTGACCACCGCGGCGTTGTTGCCGCCGAGCTCGAGCAGGCTGCGCCCGAGCCTCGCCGCGACCTTGGGCGCGATCGCAAACCCCATCCGCTCCGAGCCCGTTGCACTCAACAGCGCCACATCGGGGCTCTCGACGAGCGCCTGGGCCGCCTCGTCGTCGACGAGAACGAGCCGGTGCAGGTCCTCCGGGGCGCCG
This sequence comes from Solirubrobacterales bacterium, assembly GCA_027315255.1. Lineage (GTDB taxonomy): Bacteria > Actinomycetota > Thermoleophilia > Solirubrobacterales > Solirubrobacteraceae > Palsa-465. The sequence goes on from DAHUYL010000074.1 coordinate 16,516, forward strand.
CAGTCGAGCGCGGCCCGCCGGACCAGGGCGGCACACGCCAACGAGGTGAGCGGGGTCATCAGCGACGGCTTCCAGACGATCGTGTCGCCACACACGAGCGCGATCACGGCGTTCCACGACCACACGGCCGCCGGAAAGTTGAACGCGGAGATGATCCCGACGACACCGAGCGGATGCCAGAGCTCCATCAGGCGGTGACCGACGCGCTCGGACGCAAGCGTGCGACCGTCGAGCTGACGTGATAGCCCGACCGCGAGGTCGCAGATGTCGATCACCTCCTGCACCTCGCCGAGCGCCTCGGAGGTGATCTTCCCCGCCTCGATCGAGATCAACTCGGCGACGTCCGCCTTGTGCTCGGTGAACAACCCGCCGAGCCGCTTGGCGACCCGGCCACGCACCGGCGCCGGAACCGATCGCCACGTCTCGAACGCTCCGCGGGCGTCGGCGATCGCACGACCGACTGCCTCGCGCCCGCCCAGCGGCAGCTCGAACAGCGAGGTCCCGGTGATCGGCGACCGGCTCTCGAATCGCCGCCGATCGACCGCCGGGAGCTGCACGCCGCAGTGCTCGAGGCTCGCCTCGGCGCGAGCACGCAACTCGTCGGCGGCCGGTAGCGGAAGCACGGTGCGCCAGGCTACCGGCCGCACCGGATGATTGTCAACAATCTGCATTCGGCGGCGACGCCTGCGACCCGCCGATCGAGCGTCGGCGTCTGCGCGGCGTCCGCCGGCGTCCGTTCTGCTTCGATGTGTCGCATGTCGGTGAGCGATCGATGAAGGCGCTCGTGAAGGCGCGGGCCGAGCCGGGCCTCTGGCTCGAGGACGTCGCCGAGCCCGATGTCGGCATCAACGACGTGTTGATCCGCGTCCGCAGAACCGGGATCTGCGGCACTGATCTGCACATCTATCTCTGGAACGAATGGGCGCAGAAGACGATCGAGGTGCCGATGGTGAGCGGGCACGAGTTCGTCGGTGAGGTGGTCTCGTTCGGGTCGAACGTGAGCGACTTCGCCCGCGGCGACCTCGTCAGCGGCGAAGGTCACGTCGTCTGCGGGCGCTGCCGCAACTGCATGGCCGGCAGGCGTCACCTGTGCGCCCACTCGATCGGCCTCGGCGTCAACCGGGCGGGGGCGTTCGCAGAGTACGTGTCGCTGCCGATGACGAACATCTGGCACCACTGGGCGGGCGGCGACGAGGACGTCGCCGCGATCTTCGATCCATTCGGCAACGCCGTTCACACGGCGCTCGCGTTCCCCGTCCTCGGAGAAGACGTGTTGATCACCGGCGCCGGTCCGATCGGATGCATGGCGGCCGCCGTCGTTCGCCATGCCGGC
>DAHUYL010000078.1 GCA_027315255.1 Solirubrobacterales bacterium
CGGCGAGCGCGAGCGCGGTGCTGAGCACCGGTCGGCCGGAGGCGTTGGAGTCGAGCGCGGCGAGCACGGTGGTCATCGAGTCCTCCTCGGGGAGGATGGGAAGCTCTGGGGGGTGCGGCCGAGCTGTATGCGCTCGCCCGCGGGGGTCAGCGCGGTTACGGGCGGGTCGGCGCTCGCCTCGACGCTGTCCGGGCGGACGCGGACGCGGACACGGCTGTTGCGAAAACGCACGCGCAGGTCGAGCGTGTCCCATCCTGGTGCGAGCACGGGGTCGATGGCGAGCGCGTCGCCCCCGGGTCGCAGGCCGGCGAAGCCGACCGTGAGCGTGCGCCAGACGCTTCCCATCGCGGCGAGGTGCAGACCGCCGGCGGTCATATGACCGATGTCGTCGAGGTCGATCCGAGTGGTCAGGCGGAGCATCTCGAGCGCCTCGGCGAGGCGGCCGGCTCGGGCGAGCAGCGTCGCGTGCACGCCGGGTGAGAGCGTGCTGCCGTGAGCGGTGCGCGGCCCGTAGAAGTCGAGATTGGGCACAAGTGAGTCTGCGGCCACTTCGTCGGGGACGAGGTAGTGCAGCATCAGCACGTCGGCCTGCTTGACGACCTGGGAGCGCTGGGTGCGCTCGTGGCCGAGCAGCATGTCGGCGGCGACGGGCAGCTGTGGTGCGAGCATTGAGATCAGAAGCGGGTCGAGCGCGTGGAAGCCCGCGAACTCCTCGTAGATCCGGGTTGAGGGGTCGTATCCGTCGACGATCGAATCGGCCAGCTCGAGCCACCGCCGTCGCTCCTGCTCATCGACCACGCCTTCGCCTGCGTCCGCAGCGCGCTTGAGGTTCCAGCGCGCCATCACGTTCGTGTAGGCGTTGTCGTCGACCTTCTCGTGGTACTCGTCGGGGCCGATGACGCCGCGGATGTGCCCCTGTCCGTGATCGTCTGGCTCGATCCGCGACGCCCACCAGCGGGCCGTCTGCACGATCAGCTCGCGCCCCGGACCTGCGGCGAACGCTTGGTCGGCGGTCCAGTCGATGTAGCAGGCGGCGGCCCAGGCCACGTCGGCGATGATGTGTTCCTCGAGCGGGCCGGTGAGGATCGGCACGAGTTCGCCGTTCCGGTCACGCCCGTGACCCGGCGTCACATCCTGGCCTGACAATGCGGACTCCCAGGGGAAGCGAGCACCGTCGCGCTTCTGGGCGAGTGCGGCGCGCATCGCTGCGGGCAGCCGCCGGACGCGGTACTCGAGCATTGCCCGCGCGGCTGGTGGGTGGGTCGCGGCGAGGAACGGGAGGACGTACACGTCGGTGTCCCAGAACACGTGACCCCGATAGGCGCTGCCGGTCAGCCCTCGGGCCCCGACCGCTGCCTCGCCGTGATCCGGCGCGCTCGCGAGCAGATGGAAGATCGCGAACCTGACAGCCAGCTGGAGCTCACGGTCACCCTCGATGCTCACGTCGGCGTCCTCCCAGCGTGACGCCCACTCGCGTCGATGCTCGCTGAGCAGACCGTCAAACCCGAGCCGTTGTGCGGATCTGAGGCGATCGACAGCCGCGCCTTCATCGGCTATGCCTCGAGTGACGCCTTCGTAGGCCGCCAGGCGGTCGAGCACGTGGTCGCCGTCGGTGCCTCGCGGTAGATCGTGCGCCGCGGCCACGATCGACCCGGGCCGTCCCGCGACACGCATCCAAGCGGACCCGACATGCTGTCCCTCGTCGAGTGTGGGTCCGGGTGGCGGAGTGAGTGGCGGGGACAGCTGGTTGCCTGCTCTGCTGTCCCTGACGCGGAGCGCGACGGTCGCTGGTCGCGCGAGCGACGAGAGCAGCAGCGCGTCGATCCGTCCGGTCTCCGATCGGAGCTGTTGTCGGAGCACTCCGGCGTGCAGATCGAGTACGCGACGGACCGAACGCAACGGGTGATCGTCGGGAGCTATGGTGTTCCAGCGCGGCGCGGCCATCAGGTGCGCCTCGGCGCCCGTTCTCGTGTACACGCCGGACATCAGCACCGTGGGGTCGCCACTCGGTTGCTCCGCGATCACGCTGCCGCGCGTCCCGAGCAGCCCGTCGCACAGCGTGAACAGCGATTCGTGAAAGCGCTCGAGCAGCGGGTCGACCCCGTCGATCACAAGCACCCAAGCCGGGTCGAGCTCGACGATCGGCGGCTCGCCGCGCTGGCGACGCGCGATTTGGTCCTCGAGCATGGCCGAGAACATGTCAGGGCCTCCGCCAAGTCCTATGACGCCGGCTGGGACGCCGCTCGGCTCGACCCCGACCGACACCACGGTCGCGCCATGCCCGGCATCGACCAGCAGGTTCGAGTCGCTCCCCGGCAGACCGCCGAGCGGTCCAAAATCGTCGCCCACGATCAGCACCTGGCCGGGTCCGATGCCGGCGCGCCACAGCTCGCGCATGATCCAGCGGGCCGAATCAGTCTTGTCCGTGAGACCGATCTCGACGTGCTTGGCGTCGCTGGTCACCCGCGGGTCGCCCAGGCCGGCATCGGTCGCGGCGCCGCGCGCGATCTCCACCACCTCGGTCAGCCCGGCGATGCCCGCCGCAGCGAGGCGGGCGTGCACGGCGGTGAGCAGCTCGCCGATCTGCGCCTTCGGGGGGTCCTCCCAGTCGGGCTCGGGGATCAGGTCGATCTTGCGGCGGTTCAGCCGCTGAGAGGCGATCCGAGCGGCGAGCCCGCGCTCCGCCAATCGTTTGACCGTGAGCTGCGCCGCGCGCGAAAGGGCCGCGTCCTCATCGGCGGTCGCTGTGCGCCGGCAGACGAGCTGCGGGCCGTCGCGATCGACGCGGAATACCTCAGACCCGCGGTTGAGCGCCAGCACAAGCCCTCCGGGACCGGCCGGATGCGCGGCGAGTTGGCCGTCGACGTTGCCCAGGTGTGTGCCGCTCACGACCGCCAGCTCGATTCCCGCTGCGCAAGCCTGTTCGACGAGGCGGCGGATCCGGGTCCCGTCCGCGTGGCGATCAGGTACGGCGGTGCCATCCCAGTCGAACACGATCGCCTCGAAGCGCCGTGCGAGCGGCGCGGGCAGAGCGGGATCCGTACTACTCAGCGCGTCCGGCGCCGCGGTCATGTCGTCATCGTGACCCGCACGTTGCCGTCCTGCTCGAGCAGCGAGAAGCCGGTGCTGGGTCCGGCCTGGCGAAACGCCAGGCTCACCTTCGAGCTGCCGACCTGGATGCCGCGGATCTCGACCTCCCCCAGCCAGTCCGGGAGCCGTGGCCGGTCGACCGTCAGGCTGTTGAGCGGCGCGTGCGCAGAGATGCCGAGCATCGCCTGGAGCAGCATGAACGGCGCGGCGGCCGCCCAAGCCTGGGGAATGCACGCGACCGGGTAGGCGACGATCGCCCGCGAGCCGTCGCGTTGGAAGCCGCAGAACAGCTCTGGCAGGCGGAAGTCGCGGGCGTCCGATGCGACGTCGAACATCCCGGCGGCGATCCGGTTGGTAGCGGCGTCGAACCCATAGCGCTTCAGGCCGGCGGCGGCGATCGCGTTGTCGTGCGGCCAGATCGAGCCGTTGTGGTAGCTCATCGGGTTATACGCGGGCGAGCTGCCCGACAGGGTCCTTATCCCCCATCCGGAGAACATGTCGGTCGCCATCAGCCGCTCCGCCACCAGCGCGGCCTTGTCGTCATCCACGATCCCGCAATACAAGCAATGCGCAGGATTCGACGTGACGCTGCGAAGCTGCGCTTTGCGCCCGTCGAGCCCGAGCGCGAAGAACCCCTCGTCCGGATCCCAGAACGCCTCGTTGAACGCCGCCCGCAGCTCGCTCGCCTCGGCCCGCAACCGGTCGGCCCGCGGCGCGTCTCCGAGAGCCTCGTACACATCGGCGATCCGCAGCTTCGCTTCGTACACGTAGCCCTGCACCTCGACGAGCGCGATCGGACCCTCCGCGATCGCTCCGTCGGCGTGCACGATCGAGTCGTGCGAGTCCTTCCAGCCGTGGTTGATCAGGCCCGCGGGGGCGCGCCGCTCGTACTCGACGAACCCGTCACCGTCGCGATCACCCCACTGGTCGATCCACGCAAGGGCAGCGTCGAGCGCCGGTCGCAGTTGGAGCATTGTCTCGAGGTCGAGGGTCCAGCGGTAGTAGCCGCCCGCGACCATCAGAAACAGCGGCGTTGCGTCAACTGTGCCGTAATAGGGCGTATGCGGAATGCGCCCCGTACGGGCGAGCTCGCCGATCCGCAACTCGTGCAGGATCTTCCCAGGCTCGGCATCCCGCCACGCCTCGTCGGCGTGGGCCTGCAACCCGGCGAGCGCCAGCAGCGTTCCGCGAGCGATCTCGGGGTTGATCATCAGGGCCTCGCAAGCGCTCAGCAACGAGTCTCGGCCGAACGGCGCCACGTACCACGGGATCCCGGCCGCCGGCAGCTTGACATCCCCGACAGGCATCATCAGCGCGTGCAGGTCGCGCACGGACGCATCGATCAGCCGGTCGAACAGTTCGTTGTCGGTGCTGATCTGCGCACAGGCGTCAACCCATTCCCCGTCTGCAGCCTCGAGCTGCCCAGCCGCCTGTGCGGCGGTCGACTCGGCATCCCCGACCTCGACTCCGGCAGGTGTCACCGTGATCCACAGCGAGATCGACTCACGTGCGTCGAGACGTACGTCCCATGCCACGCGGACGCGTCCGCCGTCGATGCTCACACGGGCCGGCGAGGGCTCGAGTTCGACGAGCGTTTCCCGCTGCTGGCCGTCCTCGGCCAGGTAGACGAAACGTACGCGATCCCCGTCACGGGTCGGCTCCGACAAGCGACCGCTCGTCGCCCGGACCATGCCTCGGACCTCGAATACGTCGGCGAAATCGGCGGCCAGCGCCACCTCAGCAACAGTCACGACCGGTTCGAGGCCGAAGTTGCGCACACGCACGCGGTAGAACAGGCGATCGGCGATCAACACTGTCCGGCGCACGTTCAGCGTCTCCTGCGGCACTGGGGCACCGGTCGCGGAGCGCAACACAGGGTTGGTGGCATTGATGACCGCATAGTGGCCTGATTCCAGCACCGAGGAGAGCGGCACGGGCGGCAATCCACCAACCGTTAGGCGCAGCTCCGAAAGATGCCGGGTGTCCTCGGCGTAGAGCCCCTCGCCCGAAGAGCGAGCAGGACGGATGTCCCCGTCTCGCCGCGCACACAGAAACACGGCGCCGGACTTCAGCGCCAGCAGCTCCTGGCGCGACTCGGCCGGCACATCAGGCGCGCTCTCGAGCTCACGCAATGGCGGTGCTTCGACGCCATCCGCAGCGGGGGCGAGCGGGCCCCCGGCAGGACGGAGTTGGCCCCCGGGTTCGCGAGCAGATGTCATCAGAGCCTTGTGGCCCGATCAGCCCTGGGGGCGACGCACCGGTCCGCGGGACCCTTCCGATCCCAAGCCCAGACCCCCAACTCCGCCCCAGCTCGCCGCCGAGCTCAAGGCACCAGCCTCAGCGACCTCGCGGAAACGGCTGGCGATCGCGCGGATCTCGTCAGGCGTGGGGCTGTAGTCCACTCGTCCCCACGCAATCCGTGAATCTCAGAAGGATCCATCTGTTCTGACGATGCTAGTCCCCCGGATGGTCGGGTCATCTCTCGATAGCCGGCTCGCCGGGACTGGGCTCGCTCCGATGCGCGTTGGTGCGTGCGCGCCAGTGCCAGAGCTCGTCCGATCCCCAGACGATCAGCGGGAAGCAGGCGAGCGCGAGCAGGTCGTGCGCGGGTGGCGCGGCAGTCTTGAAGATCGATTGCAGCGGAGGTGCATGGATTCGAGCTCCACCACACCCGCCTCACCGGCGCGGACGTCACTTCGACAGTGCCGTGAGCAACTGGTCGGTGGCAGCTTCCAGATTCCCGCGCGGAACCTGTACACGCAGGTGTGCCTGACGGTATGTCGACTGACGGCGCAGGAACAGCTCGTGGATCTCGGCATCGGTGCGTCCCTGCAGCAGCGGGCGGGTCAGCCGCAGCTCCGGCAGCGTCGCCTCGAGGTCGCGCCAGCTGATCGCGAGGTGGATCACGAACGCCCGCTCGAGCAGGATCGCGCGCGTGTCCTCGTCGTCGACCGCGCCCCCGCCGAGTGACAGCACCGCCGGCTCCAGTGCGAGGAGCTCCGCGATCACCCGCTTCTCGAGCGCACGAAACGCGCCCTCGTCTCCGCCGGCGAAGAAGTCGACGACCGCACGGCCGGACCGAGCAACGATCACCTGATCGGTGTCGTACCAGGCACGCCCGAGCCTGCGAGCTGTCAGCTCGCCGATCGACGACTTCCCGGCGCCCATGAACCCGACGAACGCGATGTGACGATCCTGCTCGACGGCGAGAGGCCACTTGTCGACACTGGGCTCGAAAGCCACGCCGCGAGCGTAGCGGAAGGTCACCGAGGCACACATCGCCTGCGCATCGGGCCGGCGGTCACCGTGGCGGGCTTGCGATTCCGGTCCGATAGGCGTACATGACCGCTTGCGCGCGGTCACGCAAGCCGGCCTTGGCGAACAGGTGGTTGATGTGTGACTTGACCGTGGTCGGGCTGACGAACAGCCGCTCGGCGATCTCGGCGTTGCTGAGGCCGGCGGCGATCAGCGCCAGCACCTCGGCCTCGCGAGGCGTGAGGTCGTCCGGGAGCGAGACGGGTGCCGCGCCGCCGTCACCGCCACGCTCCGGGTCGCCGGCGTCGGCGGCGAGCGTGACCTCGGCGACGATCGCCGGACTCGCCGCGAGCGCGTCGACCACGGTGTTGTGCACGGTCGGATCGAGCGCCGCTCTTCCTTCCGCGACCGCGATGATCGCATCGCGGATGTCGCTGCTGGAGGCGTCCTTCGTCAGGTAGCCGCGGGCGCCCGCGTGCAGCGCCCCGAGCACGCTCTCGTCGTCGGCGAACGTCGTCAGCGCGATCACCTTCGCGTCCGCGCACCGCTCTCGCAGCCGGCGGGTCGCCTCGATCCCGTCGAGACGAGGCATCCGCAGGTCCATCAGCACGACGTCGGGATGCTCCTCGGCGACGAGCTCGAGCGCCTCCTCCCCATCGGCGGCGGAACCGACCAGCTCGATCCCGTCGAGCAGCCCGAGGAGCGTCCCGAGGCTCTCGCGGACGAGCCGCTGATCGTCTGCCAGGACCACCCGGATCGTCATCGGCTCATCCTGGCAGCCGCAGCTCGACGCGGAAGCCGTCGGCCGTCGGGGCAGCGACCAGCTCGCCGCCGAGCAGCGCGGCGCGCTCGCGCATCCCCGTCAGCCCGTAGCCGTTGCCTGCAAGGCTCAGCGGCACCGGCGGGGGGGTACCTGCGCGAGCGTGGTCCTGGACGACCAGGACGGTCGCGTCCGGCGTGTAGGCGAGGTTCAGCTCGACACGCTCGGCGGCCGCGTGCCGGCGTACGTTCGTGAGCGCCTCCTGGGCGGTCCGGTACAACGCCAACCGGGCATCGGGGGCGAGCTCGCGAGCCTGCCCGCTGACGGCGAACGCGACCGGCAGCCCGCTCTGCTCGCCGAACGCCTGGGCCAGCGTCGGCAACCGCTCCGGTCCGGGCAGTCCGTCCCGGCGCGTCGCCGCGATCGCGCGCCGCGCGTCGTCGAGCCCGCCCGCGGCGAGGTGGTGGGCCTGGTCGATCGCCCGCGCGACCTCGTCGTCGACGTTACGGCTGCGGGCGAGCAGCCGGGTGGTCTCGAGCTGCAGCGCAAGCGCCGACAGCGAGTGCGCCAGCACATCGTGCATCTCGCGCGCGAGCCTGCCGCGCTCGGCCGCCGCGGCCGCCTCGGCTTCGGCCGCACGGGACGTCTGGAGCGCGTGGAACTGCTCCCGGAATGCCCGCACCAGTCGCATTACCAGGAACCACGGTACGGCGGTCATCACCATCGACAGCAGCTGAGTGCTGTGGCCGTCGCTCGCGACGACCACCGTGAGGGCCAGCAGCGAAGCGGCGAACGTCTGCACAGCCGCGCGGCGCTCGAGATGAACCGCAGCAATGATCCCGACGAACACCGGCCCCGCCTGCCAGACACCGTGCGGCTGAGCAACTGCCAGTACCCCGGCGGCAGCGGTGACTGCGGCGAGCGCCACGACCCGCCAGCGCGCGACGATCCGGAGTCGCTGCGGCTGCGTCGACACCGCGGAGCCGATCAGCGCGAACAGCCCGATCAGGATCACGAGACCGCGGCCGTGATCGGCGGGCGCCGGCCGCGTCGCGAACGTCCCGAGGACCGCGAACAGCAGCCACGCGACCCCGAAGCCGCGCAGCGCGATCGCCTCGGCCGGGAGTCGTCGCGAACCGGGGGGCCGTTCCCGCGTGAACGATCTGAGGCGCTCGGCCATGTGGCGATGCAGACGATAGGCCGCGCGCGAGCGATTGTCATCGGCTGCGGGTGGAGCGCCCCGGAGCGGCTCCACCCGTGGGTGGAGGCCGAGGATCGGCCCGTGCGCCGATGACAGCCGCCTCGAGCGGGCGTACCGTGCCGGGCATGATCAGCAACTCACTCGACGCCGCGGTCGCCCAGCTCACCGCGGCCCAGTCGCAGGCCGCGACCGACGCCGTGATCACGATCCGTGGCCTGCGCAAGCGTTACGGCGAGCTCGAGGCGGTTCGCGGCATCGACCTCGAGGTGCACCGCGGTGAGATCTTCGCGTTCCTCGGGCCCAACGGCGCCGGAAAGACGACGACGGTCGAGATCCTCGAGGGGTTCCGCCAGGCGAGCGACGGCCACGTCGAGGTGCTCGGCACCCACCCGTGGCGGGCACCCGCGAGCTGGCGCGAGCGGATCGGGATCGTCCTGCAGGAGTCCGAGGCCGAGCCCGGGCTGACCGTCCGCAACTGTCTCGAGCTGTACGCCGGCTACTACCGGGCGCCGCGCAGCGTCGAGGAGACGCTCGCGCTCGTCGATCTCGCAACCCACGCGGACGAGCGCGCGAGCGCGCTCTCGGGCGGCCAGCGGCGCCGCCTCGACGTCGCGCTAGCGCTGATCGGCGACGGCGAGCTGATCTTCCTCGATGAGCCGACGACCGGATTCGACCCGTCGGCGCGGCGAGCCGCCTGGGAGGTGATCGCCGGCCTGCGAGAACTCGGCAAGACCGTGTTCCTGACGACCCACTACATGGAGGAGGCCGAGCGGCTCGCCGACCGGATCGCGGTGATCGCGGCGGGCGAGATCGTTGCCGAGGGCACTCCGAAGACGCTCGGCGGCCGCCAGCTGGCCGAGGCGCAGATCTCGTTCACGCTGCCGCTCGGAACCGCCGCCCGCGAGCTGCCGACCGGGCTTTCCGACCGCGTCCACGAGCACCCCGGCGGCCGGCTGGTGCTGTCGACCGCGAGCGTCGCGGCCGACCTGCATTCACTGTCTGGCTGGGCGCTCGACCGCCGGCTCGAGCTCGACGACCTCGAGGTCAGCCGTCCGACGCTCGAGGACGTGTACCTGCAACTGACATCGGCAAAGAAAGGGAGCTGACCCGTGTTCTTCCTGTTGAGGCGACTGTTCCGGGTTCTGAAGCGCCGGCGCGCGATGCGCCAGCGGTGAGGTCGAAATGCTGATCCCGCTACTGATCAGATTCATCCGGCGGCTGCTGGCATCCCGCCAGGCTGCCCCCGCAGACGGCGGCCCGGCGTTGGCGACCGCGACCGTGACCGCGACCGCCCCGGTCGACAGCGGCGCGGCCGGGACTCTGGCCGATGCCGGC
>DAHUYL010000083.1 GCA_027315255.1 Solirubrobacterales bacterium
GACCGAGCCGAACTCCAACCGGGACGGGTCGGTGCCGACCTCTGGTGAGCCGGTTGTACGATTCTGAGGCGGATGACTGATATGTCAGTCGTGTGCGAGGTGGGCGATGGCGTCGCGGACGTCGTCTGACGCGGCCGTCTCGCGGCGCGGCAGGCATGGCCATGGCGTGGCCGAGCTGATGGCAGATCGCGCCTACGCGCAGTTGCGCGACCGGATCGTCACGCTCCGGATCCCGCCCGGAGCGCCGATCGACGAGGAGTCGCTCGGGAGCGAGCTCGGGATCGGGCGCACGCCCGTGCGCGAGGCGATCAAGCGGCTGGCGCTCGAGAACCTCGTCGCGGTGTTCCCGCGGCGAGGGACGTTCGCGTCGGAGATCAACATCACGGACCTGGCGGACATCTCGGATGTCCGGATCCAGCTCGAGGGCCATGCGGCATACCGCGCGGCGCAGCGGATCGCTCCCCGCCAGCGCGAGGAACTGCGCGAGCTGCTCGCCGAGCTGGCGCGAAGCGAGGGCAGCGACGACGCGGCCGCACTGATGGAGCTCGATGCGTGCGTCCACCGGTTCGTCCACCGCGCGAGCGGCAACCCGTACCTGGAGGAGACGCTCGGACGCTACTTCAACCTGTCGCTGCGGATCTGGCATCTCGTGCTCGACCGTCTGCCTCAGCTGCCGGCACGGGTCAGGCAGCACCAGGAGCTGCTCGAGGCGATCGGCGCCCGTCGGCCCGAGCGCGCCCGCGAGGTGATGGCAGAGCACATCGAGACGTTCGAGCGCGAGATCCGGTCGGTCCTGTGAGCGCGCGCTACGACTACGTGATCGTCGGTGGCGGCTCGGCCGGCTCGTGCCTGGCGGGCCGCCTGAGCGAGGACCCCTCGACGCGGGTGCTGGTGCTCGAGGCCGGGCGCCCCGACTCGCTGTGGGACATCTACATCCACATGCCGGCGGCGCTGTCGTTCCCGATCGGCAACCGCTTCTACGACTGGAAGTACGAGTCCGAGCCCGAGCCGTTCATGAACGGACGGCGGATCTACCACGCGCGCGGCAAGGTGCTCGGCGGCTCGAGCTCGATCAACGGGATGATCTTCCAGCGCGGCAACCCGCTCGACTACGAGCGCTGGGCCGCCGACGCCGGCATGGGCGACTGGGACTACGCCCACTGCCTCCCGTACTTGAAGCGGATGGAGAACGCGCTGCACGCGCCGGCCGACAACCCGTTTCGCGGTCACGACGGGCCGCTCAAGCTCGAGCGCGGGCCGGCACGAGGCCCGCTGTTCCGCGCGTTCTTCGACGCGGTGCAGCAGGCCGGCTACCCGCTGACCGACGATGTCAACGGCTACCGCCAGGAGGGGTTCGCGGCGTTTGACCGCAACATCCACCGCGGCCACCGCCTCAGCGCCGCCCGCGCGTACCTGCACCCGGCGCTGAGCCGGCAGAACCTCGAGGTCTGGACGCGGGCGTTCGTCACGCGGGTGCGGTTCGAAGGCAACCGCGCGGTCGGTGTCGAGCTCAGCCACAAGGGCAGCGCGACCAGGGTCGACGCCGGCGAGGTGATCCTGTGCGGCGGGGCGATCAACTCGCCCCAGCTGCTGCAGCTGTCCGGCGTGGGGAACGCGCGCGAGCTGGAAGCGCTCGGAGTCCGGCCCGTGCACGACCTGCCGGCCGTCGGCGAGAACCTCCAGGACCACCTCGAGGTGTACGTCCAGTACGCGTGCAAGCAGCCGGTGTCGGTGGCGCCGGCGCTGAAGTGGCGCAACCGCCCGAAGGTCGGCGCGGCGTGGCTGCTCGGACGCCGCGGCCCGGGCGCCACGAACCACTTCGAGGCCGGCGGGTTCGTCCGCTCGAACGACGAGGTCGCGTATCCGAACCTGATGTTCCACTTCCTGCCGCTGGCGATCCGCTACGACGGCTCGGCGCCGCAGGGGCACGGCTACCAGGTGCACGTGGGCCCGATGTACTCAGACGCGCGGGGGACCGTCAAGCTCGTCTCGACCGACCCGTCGGCGCACGCGGCGCTGCGCTTCAACTACCTGTCGACCGAGCAGGACCGGCGCGAGTGGGTCGAGGCGATCCAGGTCGCCCGGCGGATCCTGACCCAGCCTGCGTTCGATCCGTTCAACGACGGCGAGCTGTCCCCTGGGGCCTCGGTCCAGACCGACGAGCAGGTGCTCGACTGGGTCGCGCGGGACGGGGAGACGGCGCTGCATCCTTCGTGCACGTGCCGGCTCGGGGTCGGCGAGGACTCGGTCGTCGACCCGGCGTCGATGCGTGTGCACGGTCTCGACGGGATCCGCGTCGTCGACGCCTCGGCGCTGCGTTACGTGACCAACGGCAACATCTACGCGCCGACGATGATGCTCGCCGAGAAGAGCGCCGACCTGATCCGCGGCGACACGCCGCTGGAGCCGATCCGGGAGCCGTTCCACCGCCACCAGCGGACTACGCCCGCCGGCGGTGCGGGCTGATCACGATCGTCTGCAGCTCGGTGAACGCCTGCATCACGTGGTCGCCGCCGACGCGGCCGATGCCGCTGCCCGAGCCCGCGCGACCGCCGAACGGGAGCTGGGGCTCCCAGTAGTTCGTCGACTCGTTGATGTTGACCCAGCCGGTGCGGGCGCGATCGGCGAACTCGAGTCCGGTTTCGAGATCCGCGGTGAAGATCGCGGCGAGCAGTCCGTACGGCGAGGCGTTCGTCAGCGCGAGCGCGTGCTCGAGCGAGTCGATCGCGACGACCGGCGCGACCGGCCCGAATGTCTCCTCGGTCGCGATCAGCGCATCGTCGGGAACTCGATCGAGGATCGTCGGCTGCCAGTACAGCGCAGTCGGCATGCCGGCGGCCCGCCGGCCGCCGGCAACGATTCGCGCCCCCCGCGCGACGGCATCGGCGACGTGCTCGTCCACCTTCAGCGCGACCGGCTCGTTGTTGAGCGGCCCCATCGTCGTGGCGTCGTCGAACGGATCGCCGAGCACGACCTCGTCGGCGACGCGGCGCGCGAGCAGCTCGACGAACTCGTCGCGCAGCGCGCGGTGGACGAGCAATCGCTCCCCGGCGGTGCAGCTCTGCCCGGCGCACAGGAAGCAGGCGACGAGCGCGGCCTGCACCGCCGCCTCGAGGTCGGCGTCGTCCATCACGACCAGTGGGCCGTTGCCGCCCATCTCGAGCACCGTCGCCTTGCCGGCCGCCGCCTGCGCGACCAGCCGTCCCGTCCGGGTCGAACCGATGAAGCCGACCGCGTCGGTGCCCGGATTACGCGCCAGCTCGTCACCGACGACGGCACCCGGACCGGTGACGAGGTTGAGCACGCCCGGCGGCAGGGCGGCGTCGGCGATGCACTCCGTCAGCGCGACCGCGCACGCCGCGGTCGACGGCGCCGGGGTCCAGACGACCGTGTTGCCGGCGCCGAGCGCCGGCGCGATCAGCTCCGCCGGCATCGTGTACGGCCAGTTCCACGGGCTGATCACGGCGACGACGCCGCGGGGGCGCCGGACGAGCATGATCCGCTTGCCGGGGCCCCGCGAGCTCGGGAGCTCGCCGCCGAGCCGCTTGGCGTCCTCGGCAGCGGCGCGCCAGTACTCGACCAGCTCGTCGACCTCGTCGTAGGCCTCGGCGCGCAGCGGCTTGCCCTGGTCGAGCGTCAGCGTCCGCGCCAGCTGCTCACGGCGGCGCTCGATCATGTCGGCGACCGCGTGCAGCTTCGCCGCACGCTCGAACGCCGTGATCGCGCTCCAGCCGGCCGCGGCCTCGCGGGCGGCCGCGATCGCCTGACGGGCGTCCTCGCGATCGCCCTCGGGGATCGTCCCGAATCGCTCGCCGGTTGCCGGGCTGAACGCGTCGAACGTGGCGCCCGTCCGGCTCGGCAGCCACCTGCCGCCGACGAACATCGCCCTCGCGGTCGCCGCCGTCACCGCTGATCGTCGCTCGTTGACACAGTTAGACAACTGATATATAACAGCCCGATCAGAAGCAGGTCAAAGGGACCGCCGGGGAGGTTGATCGATGGCAACTGCTCAGATGCCGGGTGCGCCGGCGGCTGGTTCCGACGTCCACGAGCTGGCCAGCTTCGGCTACAAGCAGGAGCTCGACCGCTCGCTCGGATTCTTCTCGTCGTTCGCGGCCGGGTTCAGCTACATCTCGATCCTGACCGGGGTGTTCGAGCTGTTCGGGTTCGGGTTCCTCAACGCCGGGCCGGCGGTGTGGTGGTCGTGGATCGTCGTGTTCGTCGGGCAGATGGCCGTCGCGCTGTGCTTCGCGGAGATGGCCGGCCAGTTCCCGCTCGCCGGCTCGACGTACCAGTGGTCCAAGCGGATCGGCACGGACGCCGTCTCGTGGATGACGGGCTGGGTGCTGATCATCGGATCGCTCGTGACGGTGGCCGCGGTGGCGGTCGCCTGGCAGGTGGTGCTGCCGCAGGTCTCGACCTTCTTCCAGTTCGTCGGTCACACATCCGACGCCGGCACCTACAGCACTGCGGGCGGCGCGCAGAATGCGCTGCTGCTCGGCGCGATCCTGGTCGTGTTCGGGACGATCATCTCGATGCTCGGCGTCAGGACGATGGCGCGGATCAACAACTTCGGCGTGTTCGCCGAGCTGATCGGCTCGGTCGTGCTGGTGGTTCTGCTGCTGTTCCACATCAACCGCGGCCCGGGCGTCGTGACCGACACGCTCGGGACCGGCGCCGGGCACTCGTGGGGCTACTTCGGCGCGTTCCTCGTCGGCGGGATCATGAGCGCGTACGTGATGTACGGGTTCGACACGGCCGGCACGCTCGCCGAGGAGACCAACGAGCCGCGCCGGAACGCCCCTCCGGCGATCCTGCGCGCGCTCGCGGCCGCGGCGCTGATCGGCGGCGTGCTGATCCTGCTCGCGATGATGGACGTCAAGAACATCCACGACAAGAACATCGGGCTGCTCGGGCTCCCCTACATCGTCAAGCAGGCGCTCGGCAGCACCGCCGGGAACGTGTTCCTGATCGACTCGGCGATCGCGATCACCGTGTGCACGCTCGCGGTGATGACCGGCTGCATCCGGATGCTGTTCTCGATGGCGCGCGACGGCCGGCTGCCGTTCGGCTCGACGATCGCGCACGTGTCCGGCAAGCGCAAGGTGCCGATCGTCCCGGCGCTGTTCGTCGGGATCCTGTCGCTCGCACTGCTGGCCGTCAACATCGCCAACCAGTCGGCGTTCGTCGCGCTGACGGGGGTGGCGATCATCATGTTCTACCTCCCGTACCTGGGCGTCACCGGCTCGATGCTGTGGCGGCGGCTGCGCGGAGACTGGCCGCGGCCCGAGCACGGCCCATACTTCAGCCTGGGCCGCTGGGGGCTCGTGGTGAACGTGGTCGCGGTCGTATACGGGTCGCTGATCGCCTTCCAGATCGCCTGGCCGCGGGCCGCCGTGTACGGCGCGAAGTGGTACTTCCGCTTCGGCGCGTATGAGTTCATCGGGGCGACGGTCGTCATCGGCGCGGTCTACTACTGGTTCGTGCAGCGCCGCAAGGGCGACCAGGTAGTGGCCGAGCACCGCGCCGACGAGTCGCAGTTCAGCATCAGCCGGCCGGCACTTGGCGAAGTGGCGCCCTGACTGACCCCGGCGGTAGCTTCTCGGTGCCTTGAGCAGCCCACCGATCGCGCCGCCGGAGGTCACGGAGTTCCTGCGCCAGCACCCGCCGTTCGACGCGCTCGACCCGGTCGACGTCGAGCGCGTCGCCGCGAACGTCGAGGTCGAGTTCCACCGCGCCGGGGCGATCGTCTTCCACCAGGGCGACGATCCGGTCACGCACCTGCGGGTCGTGCGACGGGGCGCCGTCGAGATCGTGCACGACGGCCGCGTGCTCGACCTGCTCGGCGACGGCGAGCTGTTCGGCCACGCGTCGATGCTGTCAGGGCTGCCGACGGGGTTCGAGGCCCGGGCCGGTGAGGACACGCTCTGCTACCGGATCGAAGCCGACGCGGCGCGGGACCTGCTGGCGGCACCGGCCGGGCTTCGCTACGTGACGCGGTCGCTGCTCGACTGGCCGGATCAGACTTCCGTGAGCTCCGGCGGGGCGCCCGGCCGGTTCGGCGCCCCTGCCGGACGCGAGGATCCGGCCGAGGTTCCGGTCGGCCGGATGGTGCGCGGAAAGCCGATCGTGTGTACGCCCGAGACCACGATCAGCGAGGCGGCGCGACTGATGGCGGCTGCCGACGTGAGCTCGGTCGTCGTGCGCCTCGGGGACGGGACGCTGGGGATCCTGACCGACCACGACCTGCGGGTCCGCGTGCTCGGCGACGGGCTCGGCGGCGACGCGCGGGTGCTCGATGCGATGTCGGCCCCGGCGTACACGTGCGGCGCCGACCGGCTCGGCGGCGAGGCGCTGCTGGAGATGCTCGATCGCGGGTTCCGTCACCTCCCGGTCGTCTCGGCGACCGGGGAGGTCCTCGGCGTCGTCGAGGACCGCGACCTGATCGCAATCGAGGCGCGGTCGTACTTCTTCCTGCGGCGGCGCGTCAAGCGCGCGAGCAGCCGCAGCGAGGTGGTCGCCGCTGCCGGCGACCTGGCCCGGACGGTCGTTGCGATGCATGACGCGCGCCTCGGGACGGCGACGATCATGGCCGTCCGCGCGGTCGTCGTCGATGCGCTCACGCGCCGTCTGCTCGAGCTCGGGATCGAGCGGCTCGGCAAGCCGGCGCTCCCGTTCGCGTGGCTTGCGCTCGGCAGCCAGGCACGACGCGAGGCGACGCCGAGTGCGGACGTCGACAGCGCGATCGTGTGGTTCGGCGAGTCCGAGCAGCCGGAGCTCCGCGC
Organism: Solirubrobacterales bacterium; assembly: GCA_027315255.1. Classification (GTDB taxonomy): domain Bacteria; phylum Actinomycetota; class Thermoleophilia; order Solirubrobacterales; family Solirubrobacteraceae; genus Palsa-465. The sequence goes on from DAHUYL010000083.1 coordinate 6,786, forward strand.
GCATCTGGTGCGGCTGGCCGAGTTCGTGGTCGAGGGTCTGGCGCAGTGCGGTCTCGACGCCGATGCGCACGGCGCGTCGGCGTCGAACGAGGTGTTCGTCCGCTCGCTCGAGTCCTGGCAGCGGGTGTCGCGCAGCTGGATCGCCGATCCGACCCAGGAGAAGGCGCTGATCCTGGCCTCGGTGCTGGTGGACAGCCGTCCGGTGTGGGGGGTTCACATGGGCACCCCCGTGTCGGACACGTTCCGCCTCGCTCCACGCAACCCCGCGCTGCTGCGGCTGCTGGCGCGGCTGGCGCTGTCATACCGCCCGCCCACCGGGTTCTTGCGCGGACTCGTGGTCGAGCACAGCGGCGAGCACCGTGGGCGACTCGACCTCAAGCACGGGGGCGTGATCCCGATCGTCGATCTCGCCCGTTGGGGCGGGATGGCGGCGGGGGTGACGAGTGCCTCGACGGTCGAGCGTCTGCGCGCGGCCGGCAGCGCCGGAACGCTGCCGGCGGTCGAGGCGCAAACGCTCGAGGACGCCTACGAACTGATCAGCTCGTTGCGACTCGGCCATCAGGTCGAGCAGCTGCGGGCGGGCGAGCGACCCGACGACCACCTCGACCCGGCGACGCTCAGCCCGCTGGCGCGCAGCCAGTTGAAGGACGCCTTCCGCGCGGTCGCGACGATCCAGAAGCGGATCGCGGGCGAGCTGAGCCTCGGCGTGGGATGAGCGCAGCCGCACGCGCGTACGCACGTGCGCGCCAGGCCAGGCGCTCGACGCCGTGGCGCGAGGCCGCGTGGTGCGTGCTCGACTTCGAGCTGACGGGGCTCGACCTGAGGCGCGACGAGATCGTCTCGTTCGCCGCGATCCCGGTCGACGGCGGGCTCGTCCGTCTGGGCGGAGCGGTGTCGGGGCTCGTCCGCCCGGAGCGCGACGTCGGCGAGGCCGCCGTCCGCGTGCACTCGATCCGCCGCGCCGACCTCGAGGCCGCGCCACCGCTGCGCGAGGCGCTCGAGCCGCTGCTGGTCGCGCTCGCGGGCCGGATCCTGGTGGTGCACACGGAGGCGGTCGAGCGGGCGATGCTCGCCCGCGCGCTGCGCGAGTGCGGGGCTCGGCTGCGCGGTCCGATCGTCGACACCGAGGTGCTCGGCCGGCTGTGGCTCCACGGCCGTGACCGCCGCCTGCGCAGCCGGCTCGGGCTGACCGAGCTCGCGACGGCGCTCGGCTTGCCGGCCGAGCGCCAGCACACCGCGCTCGGCGACGCGCTGACCACGGCGCAGGCGTTCATCGCACTGGCGACCCACCTCGACGGCGAGCGACCGGAGACGGTCGGCGGCCTCGCGACAGCCGGCCGTCGGCTCGAGGCGATCCGCGTGTTCCAGGGCGGGTGATCGTGCTCCACGACAGAATGGCTCGTGATGGACGACTCGAACGTCAGATTCGACGAGCGCGGACTGGTGCCGTGCATCGTCCAGGACTGGTCCAGCGGCGAGGTGCTGACGCTCGCGTACATGAACGCCGAGGCGCTGCGGTTGACCCGCGAGTCGGGCGAGATGCACTTCTTCAGCCGCTCGCGCGGCGAGCTATGGCACAAGGGGGCAACCTCCGGGAACGTCCAGCATCTGCGGGCGATCCGCTACGACTGCGATGCCGACGCACTGCTTGCGCTGGTCGAGCCCGCGGGTCCGGCGTGTCACACCGGCGAGCGCACCTGCTTTCACCGGGGCGAGCTCGATCCGGCCGCGCCGTACGAGGCGCTGCCCGCGCTCGAGCGCACGATCGCCGAGCGCCGTCAGCAGCCGACCCCGGGCTCGTACACCGCACGGCTGCTGGCCGACCGGGGGTTCAACGGCGCGAAGGTGCAGGAGGAGGCAGAGGAGGTTGCCCGCGCGGCGCGGGAGGAGTCCGATGAGCGCGTCGCCGAGGAGGCCGCCGACGTCCTCTACCACCTGTCGGTGCTGCTCGCAGGCCGCGATCTGACGCTGGCCGACGCAGGGAGGGTGCTCGATGGCCGTCGCCGCCGCTGACGCACTCAGGCTGCTGGGCGAGTACGACCTCGTTCCGGTCGGCGAGACGTGGATCGACGATTGCGAGACGCCGGTGTCGGCGTTTCTGAAGCTGCGCGGCGACGGCCCGTCGTTCCTGCTCGAGTCGGCCGACCACGGCCGGGTCGGTCGCTACTCGTTCATCGGTTACCGCCCCCACAAGGTGGTGCGGTGGTCGCTCGGCGACCCCGGCGATCCATATGCGCTCGCGGCGGCCGAGCTGGCCGCCGCCAGGGCACCGCGGCTAGCGGACATGCCGCCGTTCGCCGGCGGCGCAGTCGGCATGTTCGCCTACGACCTGGTGCGGACGGTCGAGCCGCTCGGCGAGCCGGGCCCGGACGCGCTCGCGATCCCGGACCTGGCTCTGATGCTGACCGACGGGCTCGTCGTGTTCGACCACCTGAAGCGGACGATCACCGTGCTGGCGAACGTGTACGCGGCGGCGGACGGCGGGCTGGACCACGCCCGGGAGACGCTCGCCGAAGTCCGCCGCCGGCTCGCAGGCCCGGTGCCGCCGCCGGCGCCGACCGAACCGCACGACCGGTCGGCACCGGCATTTGCCTCGAACATGACCCGCGAACGGTTCGAGGCCAACGTCGCGCGGATCATCGAGTACATCCGCGCCGGTGACGCGTACCAGGTCGTGCCCTCGCAACGGTGGTCGGCGCCTGTGCCGGTGAGCGCATTCAGCATCTACCGCGGGTTGCGCGCCGTCAACCCGAGCCCGTACATGTACTTCCTGGACTTCGGCGACTTCGAGATCGCCGGTGCCAGCCCGGAGCCGCTGATCACCGTCAGCGGGCGCGAGGTGTCGACCCGGCCGATCGCCGGCACGCGTCCGCGCGGCGCGAACCTGGAGGAGGATCAGCGGATCGCCGCGGACCTGCTGGCCGATCCCAAGGAGCGGGCCGAGCACGTGATGCTCGTCGACCTCGGACGCAACGACCTCGGCCGCGTGTGCGAGTACGGCAGCGTTCAGGTCGACGACTACATGAGCGTCGAGAACTACAGCCACGTGATGCACATCGTCTCCAACGTCGCCGGGCGGCTGCGGGATGGCGTGGGCGCGCTCGACGCGCTGCGCTCGGTGCTGCCCGCCGGCACCCTGTCGGGCGCGCCCAAGGTCCGGGCGATGCAGATCATCGACGAGCTCGAGCCGGTCAAGCGCGGCGGCTACGGCGGCGCGATCGGGTGGGCCAGCTACACCGGCGACCTCGACACCTGCATCCACATCCGCACGGTCGTCGTCAAGGACGGCGTCGCCCACATCCAGGCCGGTGGCGGCACCGTTGCGGACGCGCAGCCGGCCTACGAGTACGAGGAATCGGTCGCGAAGTCCCGGGCGGTGCTGGCCGCGATCGAGCTCGCCTGCGCCCAGCCGGGGTGGAGTTAGCCCGATGGCTGGCCGGCGGGGGCTCGCTCATCTACGATGCGCGCCATGTCGATGAGGTCGATGCTCCGCGTGCCTGTCGCGGCGGCAATGGCCGCGGCGGCGGCCGCGGTAATGGCCGCGATGCTGCAGCCTGCCACGGCGTCCGCGGCCGCCAGGTCCTACGCAGCGCGCGGCGGCGGGGTGGCCGCGACCCTGTCGTTCGTCGAGACGTCGGGCATCGACGTCAAGAACGAGCGGCTCAGGATCACGGCGCCCGGGATGCCGACCTACGACAAGCCGGTGCCGGCGAGTGGCTGCTTCAAGGTCTGCGACCCCGGCAACAAGCCGGTCGTGCAGGTCGTCGACCTGTACGGCGACGGCCAGTACGAGGTCGTGCTCGACCTGTGGACGGGGGGCGCCGACTGCTGCGGACTGGTGCAGGTGTACGTGCCCTCGGCGGCGATGCACAGCTGGGTGCTGAGCTCGCGGAACGTCGGCCACTACGGCGCGGCGCTGACGAAGCTCGGCGGCCGCGAGGTGTTCGTCAGCGCCGACAACGACTTCTACTGCACGTTCATCAGCTGCGCGGCCTCCGGACTCCCGGTCCAGGTGCTGAGCTTCACCGGCGACGCGTTCCACGACGTCACCCGCAGCTATCCCGCGCTGATCGCACGGGACGCGGCCAGCTGGCTGAAGCTCTACTACAGGCATCTCGGCGAAGGGGAGGGCGTGCTCGCCGCGTGGGCCGCCGACGAGTACAACCTCGGTCGTGCGGCGGCGGCCACGAGCATGCTGAACCAGCAGGTGGCGGCTCGCCACATCTCACGGTCGTTCGTCCGTACGCTGCAGACGTTCCTGACGAAGCACGGCTACCTCGGCGCCCCCGCCGGCAGCGCTCGGCTGGGCCCCGCGAGCATCACCACGACGACGACGACCGTCACCACGACCCAGACGGCGAGCGGAGGTGGGGTAACCGCGACGTTCAGCTTCCAGGGCAAGCTCCCGAACTTCACGAACCTGCGGCTGAGGATCGCTCAGTCCGGGACGGTGCTCTACGACGCCCCGGTCGTCGTGTCGCTGCCGGGCAGCTGCTTCGACACGTGCTGGCCCGGGTCCCCTCAGCGCAACCACCCTTCGGTCTCCGTCGTCTACCTGGAGCCGAGTGGCACTCCTCAGGTGCTGCTCGACCTTTACTCGGGCGGCGCCCACTGCTGCTGGATCGCGCAGGTGTACAGCTACGACGCCACGACGAACACGTACGAGAAGTCAGAGCACAATTTCGGCGACCCCGGGTACGCGGTCAAGGACTTCCTCCACAACGGTCAGCTCGCCTTCCTGTCGGCAGACGACAGCTTCGCGTACGCGTTCACCGACTTCGCCGCCTCGGGAATGCCGATCCAGATCTGGTCGTTTGCGGGCGGCAACTTCATCGACGTGACGCGACTGTTCCCGGCGCTGATCGCCAAGGACGCGGCGGCCTGGTGGACGGCCTACCAGAAGGCCATCAAGTACGGCGACGACACCGGTCTGATCGCCGCGTGGGCGGCCGACGAGGAGCTGCTCGGGCACAAGGCGCTGGTGGACCAGACGCTCGCCAAGGAGCAGGCTGCAGGCCATCTCAGGAGCCCCCTGACCGGCGGCGGCGCCAAGTTCGTCGCGCAGCTCAAGCAGTTCCTCAAGGCGCACCGCTACACCAGCGGCTGAGCGCGGCAGCTGCGCCGGCTCTCGAGCGCGTTACCGTTCGGGCCGTGCGGGTCCTGGTCCTCGACAACTACGACAGCTTCACGTACAACCTCGTCCAGTACCTGGGCGAGCTCGGTGCGGAGCTGGAGGTCGTCCGCAACGACCACGCCACCGTTCAGGACCTACTCGTCCGCGGGTACGACCGCGTGATCGTCTCGCCCGGTCCCTGCACGCCGAACGAGGCCGGGATCTCGCTCGAGGCGGTGCGCCGCTTCCCGCTGGCGCGAATCCCGACGCTCGGCGTGTGCCTCGGTCACCAGGCGCTGGTGCAGGCGTGGGGCGGCCGCGTGGTGCGCCACGAGCCGGTGCACGGCAAGACCACCCAGATCGAGCACGATGGCCGGACGATCTTCCGCGGGTTGCCATCGCCGCTCGAGGTCGGTCGCTACCACTCGCTCGTGGCCGACGCCGAGCTGCCCGACGTGCTCGAGCGCAGCGCCTTCGGCGGTGGCGTCGTGATGGCGGTGCGCCACCGCGAACTGCCGGCCGAGGGGGTGCAGTTCCATCCCGAGTCGGTGTTGACCGAGTCCGGGCGGGAGCTGCTTCAGAACTTCCTGACTGGACGCGAATGAGCGGTCTGCTGACCCACGCGATCGAGCGCCTCGCCAACCGCGAGGACCTGAGCACCGAGGACGCTGCCGCGGTGCTCGCCGAGATCATGGCGGGGCAAGCGTCAGAGGTGCAGATCGGGGCGTTCCTGATCGCGCTGCGATGCAAGGGGGAGACCGTCGACGAGCTGGCTGGGCTGGCGCGCACGATGCGCGAGCTCGCCGCCCGAGTCCCGGCGGCGCACCCGGACCTGCTCGACACCGCAGGCACCGGCGGCGGCCGGCGCACCTTCAACGTGTCGACGACCGCCGCGCTGATCGCTGCGGGTGCCGGGTGTTCGGTCGCCAAGCACGGGAACCGCTCGGCGACCGGGCTGTCGGGCTCGGCCGATCTGCTGGAGGCGCTCGGGGCGCGGATCGACCTCGATCCGCACGCGGTCGCCCACTGCATCGACGAAATCGGGTTCGGGTTCATGTTCGCGCCTGCCCACCACCCGGCAACGCGGTTCGTGATCCCTGTGCGCCGCGCGCTCGCCGTCCGCACCACGTTCAACTTCCTCGGGCCGCTGACCAACCCCGCGGGCGCCACGCGCCAGCTGCTCGGCGTCTACGACCCCGCGCACCTGCCCAAGCTGGCCGGCGCGCTGGCGCTGCTCGGCACCCGCCATGCGCTGCTCGTTTGTGGCGAGGACGGCGTCGACGAGCTGAGCGTGTCCGCACCGACGTGGGTCGTGGAGGTCCGTGACGGGCGGCTCGACGAGTACACCGTCACGCCGGAGGAGGTCGGTCTGAAGCGTCACCCGGTCGACGCGGTTCCCGGCGGCGACGCCACGTTCAACGCGAACGTGACCCGCACGATCTTCGCGGGGGAGGACGGCGCGGCCCGCGATCTCGCCGTGCTCAACGCCGGCGCAGCGATCCTCGCCGGTGGCGGCGCCGCAACGCTCGAGGCTGGGGTGATCGCGGCCCTGGAGGCGATCGACTCGGGCGCGGCAGCGGCGAAGCTCGACGAGTTCGTCGCGCTGACCCACACGCTCGCCGGACAGTCGAGCGCCACGCCGCTGTGAGCGTCCTCGAGGAGATCGTCGCAAGCACCCGGGAGCGCGTCGCAGCGCGGCGACTGGCCGTTCCGCTCGAGGAGCTGGTCGCGGCCGGCGCGGTGCGGCTTGGGGCGGGCGGAGACCGGCGCCCGTTCGCCCCAGCGCTACGCGCGCGCCGTGCCGGGCCCGGTGGGATCGCCGTGATCGCCGAGCACAAGCGGGCGTCGCCGTCGGCCGGCGTGATCCGCTCCGGGGCGCGGCTGGCAGACGTCGTCGGCGCGTATGAGCGTGGCGGCGCTGCCGCACTGTCGGTGCTGACGGAGGAGACGCGCTTCGCCGGCTCGCTCGAGGACCTGACGACGGCCAGGCAGGCAAGCGCGCTGCCGATCCTGCGCAAGGATTTCGTCGTCGATCCGTATCAGGTGCACGAGGCGCTGGCGGCGGGCGCCGACGCGATCCTGCTGATCGTCGCCGCGCTCGATCCCGGCGCGCTCGCCGAGCTCCACGGGCTGGCGCGGGAGCTCGGGCTGGCGGCGCTCGTCGAGGTCCACGACCGGCGCGAGCTCGACCTCGCGGGCTCGCTCGGAGCGCAGCTGATCGGGATCAACAATCGCAACCTCGCCACGCTCGAGGTCGATCTGGCGACGACCTACGCGCTGCTCCCCGATGTGCCATCGGGAGTCCTGGTCGTCGCCGAGTCGGGGTTCTCGACCCGCGCCGAGCTCGAACGCCTTGCGGAGGCGGGCGTCGACGCGGTCCTGATCGGCGAGGCCTTGATGCGCGCCCCGGAGATCGAGGCGGCATGCCGGCGGCTCACCGGCGTAGCGCCCGACTGATCCTCGGATCCACGCCCACGACTGAACCAGCTCATTCGAGCGCTCGAGAGCAACCTCAAAGCGTCAACCCCCTCGGCGCTTGAGGGGGGTTGGCACATCCGGGTCGGGTCAGCGCCCCAACGTGGCAACCCCCCGCAGGACGCAGGGGGGTTGCCACGTTGAGGTCGCTCGATCGCGCGACCGCCCGGCTGGCCTGTGCGCGCGCCGTGCCTGGCTCGGCCAGCGCACGACAAGGGTTTAGCTTCGCTTGACCCCGGCCGACACACTGGTTCTGGGTATGCGCGGCTCGATGTGGTCGAACTTCGCTGCCGCAGTCGTCGGTGGGACCGTCGTTGCGACCGGGTTCGTCGTGCTCGGCGTCGCAGGCCGCACCACGACCCGCGACATCGTGCAGGAGGCTCCCGCCGCCGCGCTGGCGGCTGGCGGTCGCGGGATGGAGCTGACGCCGCACGCGATCTACCTGCGCGACGCGCCCGGAGTGGTGTTCGTCAAGGCGCTCGTGACCACGCAGGTCAGCACCCCCTTCGACCTCTACCCGCAGCGCCAGCAGACCAGCTCGACCGGCTCCGGCTTCCTGATCAGCGCCGCCGGTTACGTCCTCACGAACTACCACGTGGTCGAGGGCGCCGACCCGGCGACCGGCGTGAGTGTCCAGTTCGAGGACAACATCACCCGCCCGGCGGTCGTCGTCGGGGCGGACGAGAGCGACGACCTTGCGCTGCTGCACGTCTCGATGGAGGGGCTGTCGCCCGCGGTCCGACCGCTACCGCTGGGAGATTCCTCGAGCGTCCGCGTCGGTGACCCGACGCTCGCGCTGGGGAACCCGTTCGGCCTCGACCGCACGCTGACGAGCGGCATCGTCTCGGCGCTGCAGCGCCAGATCCAGGCGCCCAACGGGTTCGCGATCGCCAACGTGATCCAGACCGACGCGCCGATCAATCCGGGCAGCAGCGGCGGTCCGCTGCTCGACGCGTACGGCCGCGTGATCGGGATCAACTCGCAGATGCTGACCGCCGGCGCCGGCGGCAGCGTCGGAATCGCGTTCGCGGTCCCGATCGACACCGCCAAGGGGTTCCTCCCCCAGCTCGAGCACGGCGGGGTGCCGACGCTCGCGTATCTGGGGGTGAGCGCGACGAAGGAGCCGGCATCGGCGAGGCGGGCCGCGTCGGCGACTCGCGCTGCGTCGGCGATCGGCGTCCCCGTCGACGTGCAGCCGGGTGGGCCCGCCGCCCGGGCGGGCCTACGTGACGATGATCGGATCGAGGCGATCGACGGGCGCCGGGTCGGCCGGATCGCCCAGATCAGGGCGATCGTGACCGCGCGGATGCCAGGCGTCGCCGTCTCGGTGACCGTGCGGCGAGGCCGGCAGACGCGCCGGTTGCGGATCGTGCTCGGCGCGGAGCCGATGGCGGTCCCGGCGAAGGCGCGGCTGGCCGGCGATCTCAGTTGACTCGATCGCCGGCCTGCCCGCTGCCGCCCCCGGGCCCGGGGTCCCAAAGGTCGCGAAGCTACAGCCGCACGTGCACCGAGCGGGTTACGAGCACCGAGCCGGACGCCGGGCCGCCGCCGGCTTCGAGTACGCGCACGAGCAGCGTGTAGCGGCCGTGCGGGACGGTTCCGGCGAGCGCCAGCTCGCTGGAGCCGCTGTGCAGCGATGCGCCGCTCAGTGACAGCGGAGTCGCGGTTGCGACCGTGCGGTGCCCGCGCAGGATGCTGGCGGCGATCGACAGCCACGCGCCCGGGGCCACAGAGCCGACCCTGAGCGTCACGCGGGCCTCGTAGTGACCGCCGGCCTGCCGAGCGATCCCTGCGCTGCGGATCGCCGCCACGCGCCTGCCGAGCATGCGACCCCTGACGACCACCGTCGTGCGGCGGCCGTGTCGCTTCTCGACCAGGCGGATCGGCCTCCCTGCGAGCGCGCGCCATCCAGCCGGGTCGACCTGCACGGTCTCTCCCGCTGCGAGCCGGATCGCCGGCAGTGCGACCGCGACCGGCTGCCCGTCGGCCGCGAACGACGACAGCGTCAGCGCCAGGCTGGCCGGCTTCCCGCTGTGGGCGACGGTCAGCTGACCGCCTGAAGGGAACGCGATCGTGTCCGTGCTCGCGTGTGCGACGGTCGTATCGAACTTGACGACGCGGTCAGACAGCGACGTGCCGGCCGTTGCTGCGGTGCTGCCGGCAGACGACAGCAGCGTTCCGCTCAGTGGAGTGCCGGGCGCGGTGGAGCTGTAGCTGATCGCGTCGGCGTGAGGGTCGACCGACACCTTGTCGAGTTGACCGGTGTGGACGCCCGCCTGCAGCGATGCCTCGAGTCCCGGAAGCCGCACGTCCATTGCGCCGCCGCCGGTATGCCGGTCGACCGTCGCGGTCAGCGGACCGGCTTGCGAGGGGTCGATCGCGACCAGCTGGAGTGGGCCGCCTGCGCTGGTGAACGCGGGCACCGGTGCGGCCCCGCGGGGCCAGGAGCTCTGCGGCGCCAGCGCGCCGTGCGCAAACAGCTGGCCGCTCGTGCCCGACAGCTGCGTGACCGCGTCGCCCGAGGAGCCGAACGCGACCATCACCGCACCCGTGAACACGTTCGGCAGCTTCGGCCGCTGACCGTTGATGATCGGGAGCGCGTCGTGCGGGTAGACGACCAGGTCGGCCTCGGAGCCCGACCACGGCTGCCCGCCCGAGCCGGCGAAGTCCTGCCCTTCGGGGAAGGTCCAGTTGCCGTCCTTGATGATGATCTGCGAGTTGGTGAACTCGCGACTGTCGTGCTGAGCGGGGTTCGACTCCTCTGCGGGGATGTACGGCTCGTTGGAGTTCACGACGTCGACCGCGGTGCTGCCGTCGGGCAGCTGCTCGGTGCGGTACGCGAGGACCGTATGGCCGGCGATCGACGCGCCCTGCCAATGGATCATCCCGATCATCACGGGCTCGCCCGCCGCCAGCCCGCTCTCGATCGCGTTCAGGTCGTCGTTGGTGCCGTGCACGCCGAGGACTGCATTCAGCTCGTACGGGATCAGCTGGTCGGTGAACTGCAGCGAGAAGCGCTCGACGAGGAAGTCGACCAGGCTCTGCTGGGTGGACGCGTTGCCGGTGTCGATGTGGAACGGGTCGTTCCCGCCATTCGTCGGGAACTGCGACATGTCCGCTGGATGGTCGAAGAACTCGAGGCTCGAATACGCGAACCCGAAGCACAACCCGCCGGCCACGTGGTTGTTGGTGATCGTCTGGTACTCGTACGCCTCGGGCTTGCGCACGAGCCAGCCGAACACGTTGATGTTCGTCTCGTCCTTGCCGAACAGCTCGTCCTCCATGTCCTGGCTGAGCAGGGTGTGGAAGTCGCCGTTGGCGATCGGGAAGCCCCACGTGTTGCGGAACGTGCGGACGGTCAGCGACGGCCCGCCGATCGTCGAGTGCTCTGAGGGGACGACCGTGATCGGGCCCGTGGTCGCGCCGATCGGCGTGCTGAACGTCAGCGAGGTCCCGTCGGCGGCGATCGAGCTCGGGGCCAGCGGCATGTCGGGATCGCCGATCGAGACTGTCGAGCCCGGACAGAAGCCGGCGCCGACGAGCGTGATCGAGCTGGCGGCCTGCCCGAGCCAGGTGGTTGTGACGGAGGGGGGCGTGAACGTCGAGCCGGTCGTGTAGACGTGGTCGATCTCGCCGGTCTCGATCGCGAGCGTGCCGGCGTCGTTGCTGTGCGCCGGGAAGCTCGCCGCCTGTGCGGTGACGACGAACCGTGCAGCGGAGCTCGGGACGGCGCCCGAGGGGACCGCCAGGTCCAGTGTCGCCGTGGCCACGCCTCCGGACGGCGTCATGGTGACGCTGGCGTGGCTGGAGTCGGCGACGGTGCCCGGGCCGCCCGGACCCGAGATGCCCGTGATCCGGACCTGCGGCTGGCTCGTCGTGTCGACCGAGATCGTGAGCGGTGTCGTGAAGTTCGAGCCGGTCGAGACCGACAGGTTCAGCGCCTTCGGGGTGCACGGGGCGAGCGTCACGGACGGCGGGTTGACGACCTCGAACGGCGCGCTGATCCCGAGCGGGATCGTCACCTGCGAACCGAGCGAACCCTGGGTTCCCGTGACGGTCACGCTCGTCGGCCCGATCGGCGCGCTGTCGGCCACCGTCAGCGTCAGCGTGGAGGAGCCGGTCGAGCTCGGATTCTGGGAGAAGGCCGCTGTGACCCCGGGCGGGACGCTGGCCGCCAGCGTGACCGGATATGCCGAAGGATCCGGGTTGTTCGCCCAGTTGATCGGCAGCTCGACGGTGACACTGCCGCCTTCGGTGGTGGCGACCGCGGCAGGCGACGCGCCGAGGGCGAAGCTGGCGGCCGGCGGCGAGGCCGGTGGGTCGTAGGTAAGGTCGTCGAGATACAGGAACGTGTTGCCGGCGCCTTCGGCGACGCCGGTGGGGGACGACGTGTTGCCGTCGACGATCCCGTGCTCGACGGCGACGAACGCGATGCTGTCGCTCGTAGATGTCAGCTGCACCTGCTGGAAGCTGGGGCCGCTCTGCGGCCCCAGAGTCGTCGTCACCTGTTCGACGATGTTGTGGTTCAGGTCGAACGCGGTACTCACGACCGTGTCGTGCGAGCCGTTCAAGATCGTGCCGTCCTCGGCGACGTAGAACGACACAGCGGCGGTCGTGTAGCCGAGCGAGAAGAAGGTGGAGGTCGCCCAGAACTCACCCGTCGCGCACCCGTCGAGCTTCAGCGACTGCGAGCCGGAGTGGGCATAGGCGCCGGTGATGTGCCCGGCACCGCACACGCCCGTCGTCCAGTTGCCGAAGCCGGCGGCGGCCGGAGTCGAGAAGGTCGGGCCTTCGGGGATCCCGGAAGGGGTCGCGTATTGGTTGGTGATCAGAGTCGCGGGGTTCTGATCCTCGAAGCCGATCGTGATTGGCGACGCCAGTGCGGACTGGCAGAGCGCTAGGCACATCACCAGAACGAGCGCGAGCAAGATGCAGGTGCGCATGAGCCGTTTCATTTGCGCGCCAGTGTCGGAAACGGTGCTTAAAGGCGCCTTGAAGCTCGCTTAATGCGCTCCGGGGCGAGCCGCAGCGGTCCGAACTACAGTTCGACCGGTGCACGGTCACGCAATGAGGATCAAGTTCTGCGGGATCGCGCGGGTCGACGACGCCGAGCTGGCGGTGTCGCTCGGCGCGTGGGCGATCGGGATGATCATGTGGCCGCGCTCGCGGCGGGCGGTCGACGTTCAGCGGGCGGCGGAGATCGCCGCCGCCGTGCGGCGCAAGGCGGAGATCGCCGGCGTGTTCGTCAACCAGCGACTCGACGAGGTCGCCGCGATCGCCGAGGCGGTCGGGCTGACGCTGATCCAGCTGCACGGCCAGGAGGGGCCGTCGTTCTGCGCCGAGGTGGCCCGGCGGACCGGCTGCCGGGTGATCAAGGCGGCGCGGGTCCACAGCGGCGCGGAGATCCAGGCGCTCGAGGCGTTCCACACGGACTTTCACCTGCTCGACTCCTACGTGCCCGGGATCCCGGGCGGCACGGGTGAGACGTTCGCCTGGGAGCTGGCTCGCGACGCCGGCCGCCGGCACGGCAAGCGGGCGCAGGTGCCGGTGATCCTCAGCGGCGGCCTGCACGCAGGCAACGTCCCGGAGGCGATCGCGACGGTCCACCCGTACGCTGTCGACGTCGCGAGCGGAACGGAGCTCGCTCCTGGCCGCAAGGATCCTGACAGGATGCACGCCTTCGCGGAGGCCGTCGCGGCGGCCGCCTCGCCGATCCTCCGCGCGTGACCACCATCTCCGCCCAGCTCGAGCACCGCTTCGGCCCGTACGGGGGCCAGTACGTCCCCGAGACGCTGATGCCGGCGCTGCACGAGCTCGAGCAGGCGTGGGTGGACGCGCGCGCCGACCCGGCGTTCGGCGCGCGCCTCACGGACCTGCTCGAGCACTACGTCGGGCGTCCCTCGCGGCTGTACCTGGCCGAGCGCCTGAGCGAGGCCGCCGGCCACCCGGTCTACCTGAAGCGCGAGGACCTGAATCACACGGGCGCGCACAAGATCAACAACGCGCTCGGTCAGGCGCTGCTCGCCCAGCGGATGGGCAAGCGGCGGATCATCGCCGAGACCGGCGCGGGCCAGCACGGCGTCGCCGCCGCCACCGCGTGCGCGCTGCTCGGCCTCGAGTGCGTCGTGTACATGGGCACCGAGGACATGCGCCGCCAGCAGCCCAACGTCGCGCGGATGCGACTGCTCGGCGCGCGGGTCGAGGGGGTCGAGGCCGGCACCCGCACGCTCAAGGAGGCGGTCTCGGCGGCGATCCGCGACTGGGTGGCGACGGTCGCGGACTCGCATTACGTCATCGGCTCGTGCGTCGGTCCGGCGCCCTACCCCGCGCTGGTGCGCGAACTGCAGCGCGTGATCGGCGACGAGGCGCGGGCGCAGCTGCTCGAGCAGGCGGGCCGGCTGCCGCAGCGGGCGATCGCCTGCGTCGGGGGCGGCTCGAACGCGATCGGGATGTTCTACGGCTTCCTCGACGACGACGAGGTCGAGCTGATCGGCGTCGAGGCGGCGGGCGAGGGGCTCGCGAGCGGCCGTCACGGGGCGCCGCTGACGGCCGGCGGGCGCGGCGGCGTGCTGCACGGCTCCTACTCGGCGATCATGCAGGACGAGGACGGTCAGATCCGGGAGGCCCACTCGATCTCCGCCGGGCTCGACTATCCGGGCAGCGGCCCCGAGCACGCCTGGCTGCGCGATCAGGGGCGGGCGCGGTACGTGGCCGTGACCGACGCGGAGGCGCTCGCCGCGTTCAGGCGGACGGCCGAGCTCGAGGGGATCATCCCCGCGCTCGAGAGCGCCCATGCGATCGCCTGGGCGCTCGCCAACCGATCGAGCGAGCTCGACGTGATCTGCCTGTCGGGCCGCGGCGACAAGGATCTGGCAGAGGTGCTCGCCCGGCTCGGACAGTCCGGATGACCACGCTGGGGCTGACCGGCATCGAACGGCTCGCCGAGGCGTTCGCGTCGGCCCGCGCCGACGGCCGGGCGGCGGCGCTGATGCCCTACCAGATGGCGGGACACCCCGATCTCGCGAGCTCGGTGGAGATCGGCATCCGCTCGGCGGACGCAGGCGCGGACGTGATCGAGCTGGGGGTGCCGTTCTCCGACCCGCTGGCCGACGGCCCGGTGATCCACGCCGCGGCGACGGCGGCGCTGCGCGCGGGCGTCCGCGTGCACGACGCGCTCGAGGTGGCGGCCAAGCTCGCACCCCGGATCCCGGTGGTGGTGATGTGCTACGCCAATCCGATCCTCGCGCGCGGGCTCGAGCGGTTCGCCGACATGCTCGCGGAGCGCGGCGTCAGCGGCCTGATCGTCCCGGACCTGCCTTTCGAGGAGGCGCCAGCGATGAGCGCGGCGTGCGAGCAGCGGGGACTCGCACTGGTGCCGCTGGTCGCGCCGACGACGCCGCCCGAGCGGCTGGCGATGATCGGTGCGCGCGCCCGAGGGTTCCTGTACGCCGTCTCGGTCACGGGCACGACCGGCGAGCGGCGCGCGCTCGACGACGAGCTGCCGAACGTGCTCGCTCGCGCTCGCGCGAGCACGTCCGTCCCCGTCGCGATCGGGTTCGGGATCGCCACTCCGGCGCAGGCGGCGGCGGCCGCGTCGGCCGGCGCGGATGGCGTGATCGTCGGCTCGCGGCTGGTCCGCGCCGCCGGTGAGGCGGATGACCCGGCAGCGGCGGTCGGCGACCTGGTCGCCGGTTTCGCGGCGGCGCTGCGCGACGTGACGCTCGGCTAGCATGCGCACCGATGGCCCTGCTCGTCACCGCCACCTTCGGCCTGGTCGTATGGATCGTGCTCTGGGCGCTGAACGTGTCCGGCTTCGATGGGCTTCTGCTCGCGGTCGCATTCGTGCTGATCGCGACGGCGGTGCAGACGGTCGCGCCGCGGCTGCGGCGAGACAGGTAGTGCGTCGGCAGGATCGGGCTGCTGCCCGCCGGGGCGTGGCGACCCTCCTCGCCGGGGCCGGGATCGCGGCTGCGCTCGCCGGCTGCACGACGGCCGGGACCACGACCTCCCAGCTGACCGCGACCGGCACGACGCTCGACATCTACCTGAGCGAGCCGGTCAGCCCGACGCCCGCGCAGCAGGACGTGATCGACGCCGAGGAGCTCGCCTTCCATCAGCTGAAGGGCGAGGTGCGCGATTTCGGCCTGCGGCTGATCGCCGTGCGGCGAGCAAAGGTGTCGGACAGCGCCCGGGTCGCGATCCAGGACAAGAGCGCGATCGCCTATCTCGGCGAGCTCGCGCCGGGCGACACCGAGCAGACCGCGGGGATCACGAACGCGCTCGACCTGCTGACCGTCAGCCCGACGGACAACGCGCTCGAGCTGACGCAGAAGACGGCCGCGGTCCCGAACGCGCCCGCCAAGTACTACGAGGCGCTCTCGACCTACGGCCACACGTTCGCCCGGGTGGTCCCGAGTGCCGCCCAGGAGGCGTCGTTCGCGGTCGCGCTGGTTCGGTCGCTCGGCGCCCGCACCCTGTACACGTCCAACGACGGCAGCGACTACGGGAAGGCGATCGCCGCGGCGCTTCGCGCGGACGCGTCCGGCGCGTCGCTGACCGCGAGTGCGTCGGAGTCCGGGGCGGGAGCGATCTTCTACGGCGCCGCGTCGCCGGCCGCCGCCGTCCGGTTCTTCAACGCGGCCGCCGCCGCCAACACGACCGCGGCGCTGATCGGCTCCTCGTCGCTCGACACGCCCGCGTTCGACGCCGGGCTGACGGCCGATGCGCGGGCGCGGATGCGAGTCACCACACCGGGTTTCGTCCCGCGCGCGCTGACGAGCGCGGGCGCCGCCTTCCGCTCGACGTTCACGACCGACTACGGCCACGCGCCCAGCACCGAGGCGATCTTCGGCTACGAGGCGATGGCGGACGTGCTCGACGCGATCGCGAAACCGGGCACGGCCGCCAACAACCGAGCCAAGGTGATCCGCGCGTTCATGCGCCTGAAGGACCCGGCCCATTCGGTTCTGCCGCCGTACTCGATCGACGCCAGCGGCAACACGAGCCTGCAAGCGTTCGTCTACCTGCGCCCGGGAGGCGCTCCCCGCGCGCTCGCCGGCACGGCGCGATCCGCCGGCGGGTGAGCGGCCGTGCGACGGCTGGCGAGCAGCGCATTCGCCCTTGCGGCGGCGCTGTTGCTCGCGGCGTGCGGCGGCGGGGGCCACACCGCGCAGACCACGACGACGTCCACGCTGACGCGCACGTCGCCCGCGCGCGGTGAACGGACGCGCAAGCCGCCGGCGGCGCCGAGGCTGCTGATCGTCTCGAGCCTGCCGCTGAGCGGCCCGGCGGCCTCACAGGGGCAGGCCGTCAAGCTGGGAATCGAGCTCGCGTGGAACCAGTGGCATCGCCGCGCCGGCGGCTTCCGGATCGACTACGAGTCGCTCGGCGACGCCGCCCACGAGGACGCCTGGACCGGCTCGCTGGTCGTCGCCAACGCCCAGTATGCGATGAGCAAGGCGGACACGATCCTGTACATCGGCGAGCTGGCGTCGGGGGCGACGCAGGAGTCGATGCCGTTTCTGAGCGCGGCCGGGATCGCGCAGGTGAGCCCCGGAAGCCCGCTGTCGGTCAACATCAACCCGAACCCGTCAGGTGCGGGCGGTGGCCGGCCACCGGCCGGCTCGTGGCCATTGCGGCTGGCGCCCTCCAACGCGTATCAGGCGAAGGTGATCGTGCAGGCGCTGAAGCAGGTTCAGGGCTGCACGAGGATCGTCGTACTGCATGGCGGCACCGACGCCGACGGCGCGGACCTGGCCGGCAGACTCGGCCAGGACATTCCCCAGCAGTCGCTGCCCCAGCACGGCCGGATGGACCTGATCCCAGGTCCCCCGTCGGCAGGTGGAGCCCGCGCATTCGGGAGATACCTGGCGTCGCTGAGGCCTCAGGGGGCCAACTGCGCCGTCTACGCGGGCACGCTCGCCGGTGGCGCCGGAACGCTGATCCAGCGCCTCCACCTGGCGCTCGTGTCGCCCGCGAAGGTGCTCGTCTCGAGCGGTGCCTGCACGAGCGCGCTCGGCGATCCGGCGCTGGGCGGCGTGCCGCCGTCGATGTACCCGTTCGTCGAGTGCACCGCACCGGGACCGCCGCTCGGCGCCTCGGCCGCCGGCCAGCAGTTCCTCCAGGCCTACAGGAAGGCCTACCGGTCGAGTCCGGATCCGCTGGCGGCGTTCGGGTACGCCGCGATGGAACAGGGGCTGCGGACGATCAACCAGCTCGGCAGCAGCGCCAGCTCGCGCGACGAGGTGCTGGGGGCGCTCCAGCGGATGCCGGTGACGAGCTCGCCGATCGGCCCGTATGCGTTCGACACCGAGGGCGGGACGACCAGCACGACGTACGGGCTCTACCAGCTCGGACCTGGTGGCGGGCTCGAGCTCCGCACGCTGCCGGCGAGCTAGCCTGCCTGCGGATGCCCGACGAGCTCTTCCTGATCGACGGCAACAGCCTCGCCTACCGGGCGTTCTTCGCGCTGCCCGAGTCGATCGCCACCTCGACCGGGGTGCCGACCAACGCGATCTTCGGGTTCGCCTCGATGCTCGTCAAGATCCTCACCGACTACGGACCGAAGGCGACGGTGGTCGTCTGGGACGCCGGCTACACGGGGCGCAAGGAGCTCTATCCGGAGTACAAGGCGCAGCGTTCGAGCCGACCCGATCTGCTGAAGGAGCAGTGGCCGAGCTTCGAGCCGCTGGTCGAGGCGTTCGGCTACCGCAACCTGCGAGTCGACGGGTACGAGGCCGACGACGTGATCGCCTCGATCGTCGAGCACGCCAAGCAGGCGAACGGAGGCGAGCAGGCGATCGAGGTGATGGTCGTGACCGGCGATCGCGACGCCTACCAGCTGGTCGACGGCCACACGAAGATCATGACCACGAGCCGCGGGATCACCGACACGCGCGTGTACGACCGCCAGGGCGTGATCGACCGCTACGGAATCCCGCCCGAGCTGATCCCCGACTTCATCGGGCTGAAGGGCGACACCTCCGACAACATCCCCGGCGTCCCGGGGATCGGTGACAAGACCGCGGCGGAGCTGCTGCAGCGGTTCGGGTCGCTCGAG
>DAHUYL010000084.1 GCA_027315255.1 Solirubrobacterales bacterium
CGTCGCCGTTGGCGGCGAGGTCGACGCCCATTCCCTGCTGGCGCAACCCCTCCCGGAGCAGCTCCGCGAGCTTCGCCTCGTCCTCTACGACAAGGACACGCACCCCGTTAGTGTGGCGCGCATCAGCCTTGCGTGATCGCGCGCACCGCCTGGCGCAGCGAGCGCGTCGTCTGGAGCACCGCCGTCGGCTCGTAGCCGCAGTGCGCCATGCAGTTCTCGCAGCGCGGGTCGCGGCCGCGCCCGTAGGCGTCCCAGTCGGTCGTCTCGAGCAGCTCCTTGTAGGTGCTCGCGTAGCCGTCGGCCATCAGGTAGCACGGGCGCTGCCAGCCGTACAGCGAGTAGCTCGGGATCCCCCACGCCGTGCAGCCGAAGTCGGCCTTGCCCTCGAGGAAGTCGAGGAACAGCGGCGAGTGGTTGAGCCGCCAGCGCTTCCGCCGGCCGTCGGCGAAGGCGGCGCGGAACAGCTCGTGGGTCTGGCGGACGCCGAGGAAGTGCTCCTGGTCGGGCGCCTTCTCGTACGCGTACGCCGGCGAGATCATCATCTGGTCGACGCCGAGCTCGTCGTTGAGGAAGTCGAGCACCTGGCGCACGGTGTCGGGCGAGTCGTGCGTGAAGAAGGTCGTGTTGGTCGTCACGCGGAAGCCGCGCTCCTTCGCAACGCGCACCGCCGCGACCGCCTTGTCGAACACACCGTCACGGCACACCGACTCGTCGTGGCGCTCGCGCAGCCCGTCGATGTGAACCGCCCAGGCGAAGTACGGCGAGGGCTTGAACCTGTCGAGCTTGCGCTCCATCAGGATCGCGTTCGTGCACAGGTAGACGAACCGCTTGCGCGCGATCAGCTCGCGCACGATCACGTCGATCTCCGGGTGGATCAGCGGCTCGCCGCCGGCGATCGAGACCATCGGCGCGCCGCACTCCTCGATCGCCGCGACCGCCTGCTCGACCGGCATCCGCCGCTTCAGGACGTGGTCGGGCTGCTGGATCTTGCCGCAGCCGGCGCACTCGAGGTTGCACTGGAACAGCGGCTCGAGCTCGACCAGCAGCGGGAACTTCTCGCGCCTGTGCAGCCGCTGGCTGATCAGGTAGGAGGCCATCCGCGCGGACTGTCTCAACGGAACCGGCATTCGCTCATCTCACCTCCGGGGGGAGCTTGAAGTGGACGTCCTCGCGCGCGACGGTCCGCTCCTCGAGCGTGACCCCACCGAGGCCGTCGATCGCGCGCACGACGCTCTCGACGAGCTCCTCCGGGGCGGAAGCTCCGGCGGTCAGGCCCACCCGGTGGCGGCCGATCAGCAGCCCAGGCGGGATCGAGCAGCCGTCCTCGATCAACGCAGCGGGCACCCCGGCACGCTCCGCGACCTCGACCAGCCTGCGTGAGTTCGACGAGTTCGAGGAGCCGACGACGAGCACGACGTCGCACTCGGCGGCGAGCGAGCGCACGGCGTCCTGGCGGTTCTGCGTCGCGTAGCAGATGTCGCTCGAGGCGGGACCGGCGAGCGCCGGGAAGCGCTCGCGCAGGGCGTCGACGACGCCCGCCGTCTCGTCGATCGCGAGCGTCGTCTGCGTCAGGTACGCGACCCGCTCGGGATCGGAGACCTCGAGCCCGTCCACCTCCTCGGCGGACGCGATCACGTGGGTCCGCTGCGGCGCCTCGCCGAACGTGCCCTCGACCTCCTCGTGGCCCTCGTGGCCGACGAGCACGATGTCGAAGCCCGACTTCGCGAACCGCCGCGCCTCGGCGTGGACCTTGGCGACCAGCGGGCAGGTCGCGTCGATCACGTCGAGCCCCCGGCGCTGCGCCGCGGCACGGACCTCGGGCGAGACGCCGTGCGCCGAGAAGATCGCGGTCGCGCCGTACGGCACCTCGTCGATCTCCTCGACGAAGATCGCCCCGCGCTCCTCGAGCTCGGCGACCACGTGCGAGTTGTGGACGATCTGCTTGCGCACGTAGATCGGCGCGCCGCGAGCCTCGAGCGCGCGCTCGACGATGTCGACCGCCCGCACGACGCCGGCGCACGACGCGCGCGGAGCGGCGAGCAGCACCTCGCGCGGACCGAGCGCGCGTGACCAGTCCTCGGCCAGCTCGCAGGCGCGGCGCAGCGTCCGGTACGCCACGGCGGCGCCGGCGAGCGTGCGCAGCGGGCGGTGAAGCTCCTGGCGGTGGGTGTCGAGCACGACGCGCAGCGTCACGAGCGGTTGCGCGGGCGTCGTCGGCGCAAGCCAGGCCGACTCCATGTCGACGGCCAGCGCGCCGCTGCGCTGGAGCTGGCGCCGCCGCTCGCGTACGACGAGCCGCTGGCTCGAGGCGATCGGGCCGACGCGAACGCGCAGCCCGCCGCGCCGCAGCACGCCGGCCAGCACCGACGGATCAGGGCACGGCGTCGTCCCGGTCGGCCCGCGCAGCTCGCTCGCGAGCACGACGTCGCCCGGCGCGAGCTCGTGGTGCAGGGCGCCGCAGAAGCCGGCGATCAGGACCGCGCCGCCGCCCTCGGCGAGATGCGCGCTGCGCGCCGCCCGGCGCGGCCCCATCCCGATCTGGTGGACCTCCGCCCACGGGGCGCCGGCGCGCACGGCGCGCGCCTCGACCGACAGCGGTGCGAGCACGGTCAGCGTGCTCATGCCGCGATCACCGCCGCGCTCGCCGCACCGGCCGGGACAGCTGCCGCCAGCGCGGCAAGTGCCTCCCGCGCCGCCGTCCGGCCGCTGCGCACCGCGCCCTCCATCGTCGCCGGCCATCCCGTCGCCGTCCATGCGCCCGCGATCACGAGCCCGGGAATCGCCGTCCGCGAGCCGGGCCGCAGTGCGCGCGCCCCCGGGGCCGCCCGGAACGTGGCCGCGTGCTCGCGGGTCACGAAGAAGTGCTCGACGGCCGCCTCGCGCGCCGCCGGGAACAGCTCGGCGAGCGCCGGCAGGAAGCGCGACCTCAGGTCCTCGACGGTCATCTCGAGCTCCGCCTCGGCGGCCGACAGCGACACCGCCAGGTACTGGCCGCGCTGGAGCCCTGCGCCCTGCGTCCGGTCGAACACCCACTGGACCGGCGATCGCACTCCGGCCGCGAACGGATACGACATCACGTGGCGGTCGTAGACGACGTGCAGGTTGACGATCGGCGAGGTGCCGAGCTGCGCGAGCCGTGCGAGGTCGACTCCGGCGCCGGGCGGCAGCAGTCGCGAGGCGCGGTCGTGCGGGACCGCCAGCACGACCGCGTCGACGTTCAGTGACGGGCACCCGTTGACGTCCACGCGGAAGCCGCCATCGTGGGGCACGATTGCGGTGGCCGCGCGGCGCAGGCGAACGTCGACGCCCTGGCCGGAGAGCGCGCGCCGTGCCGCCAGGTCGTGGATCTGCCCGAGCGGCACGTGCGCGTAGCCGACGTCGCCGGCGCTCGGATCGTTCAGCAGCCCCTGCTGGAACACGTACGCGGCCTGCGCGAGCGACGCGTCGCCGGCGCGCAGGTTGAGCGTCGGCCGTCCGATCAGCTCCCACATCGAGTCGATCGCCTCGGCGCGCTGATCGTGCTCGGCCAGCCAGTCGCCGAACGAGCGCGCGTCCGCTGCGGGATCGTCGGAGTCGACCGAGCCCAGCCGGCGCATCGCGAGGGCGAGCGACAGCCGCTCCCGGGCGCCGAGGAAGCGATACCGCGCGAGCGCTCCCGCGAGGTGCAGCGGCGCCGGCAGGCCGCTGCGCCGCAGCCACGCCACCCGTCCGCCGGGCGCGACCACGGGGATCGAAAGTCGCTGCTGCACCGTCACGAGCCCGGTCGCGTCGATCTGCTCGAGCAGCTCCCGGTAGGCCGTGCAGCAGCGCAGGAACACGTGCTGGCCGTTGTCGACCACGAGCCCGTCGCGCGTGAACGAGTACGCCGCCCCGCCGAGCCGGCCGCGCGCTTCGAGCACGGTCACGGCCGCCCCGCCGCGCGCGCCGTCGAGCGCCGCCGCGATTCCGGCGAGCCCGCCGCCGACGACCGCGATCCGCTTCACGACCTCACCCCCGCGAGCGAGCGCGCCGCAAGCCACGCCTTCTCCCAGACGGGCAGCGAGATCCGCCGGCGGAGGATCTCGTCGGGCTCGAGCGCGATCCGGTCGAGGATCCGCCGGTAGATCCCGGTCATCGCGAGTACGCACGAGGCGCTGCGTGCATCGAGCACGTCGACGAGCGCAAGCCCGCGATCGAACCACTCGCGCGCCCGTGCAGCCTCGAATCTGATCAGCTCGCAGCTTGCCTCCGGCGGCGCCGCGCAGCCGAACCGGCGCAGATCCTCGGCCGGCAGATACACGCGTCCGTTCGCGTAGTCCTCGCGGACGTCGCGCAGGATGTTCGTCAGCTGCATCGCCACGCCGAGGTCGTCGGCGAGCGACTGGTGGTCGCCTGAGTGGCCGTCCGAGAAGATCGCCAGGCACAGGCGGCCGATCGAGCCCGCCACGTCGCGGCAGTAGACGACGAGCTCGTCGAACGTCTCGTAGCTCGTCTCGCGCACGTCGAGCTCGACGCCGTCGATCAGCAGCTCGAGCGCGTCGAGCGGCAGCCCGAAGCGGTCGCGGGCGTGACCGAGCGCGATCATCACCGGGTCGGCGATGGGGTGGGAACGATCGTTCCCGCTGCTCAGCGAGGCGAGCATCGCGCGCTCGCCGTCGAGCCGCGCGAGCTTGCCCGCCGGCTCGCCGTCGCGGTCGCCGATGTCGTCGACGCGCCGCGCGAACGCGTACACGGCGCTCATCGCCTGTCGCTTGTCGCGCGGCAGCAGCCGGATCCCGTAGTAGAAGTTGGCCGCCTCGCGCCGCGTGATGTCCTCGCACGCGCGGTAGGCGAGCTCGACCTCGACCGCCGGGACCGTCATCGTCCGCTCACCGCTCTCGCGAGCTCGCGTGCCGGCCGCGCAGGCCGGCCCTCGACCACGTTCAGCGCCGCGCGGCCTCCGGCAAGGAAAGCCGCGACCGCGATTCGCGCCCGGCCGCGGAGCGTCCGGATCAGCGGCGCGCCCTGCGCGAACAGCGCCCGCGCCCCGCGCACGGCGTCGAACTCGCCGATGTAGACGCGCCCACGCGCCCGGTCCTCGTCGACGTCCTGGAGGTGCTCGACGATCTGGAGCGCGGCGCAGATCTTGTCCGACAAGGCGATCCGTTCCGGCGTCGCCGCGCCGAACACGTGCAGCACGAGCTCGCCGACGGGCGCCGCCGACAGCCGGCAGTAGTCGAGCAGCTGCTCGAGCGTGTCGTAGCGGGTCACGACCTGGTCGCGCCGGTTTGCCTCGATCAGCCGCACGAGCGGCTCGCGCGGGAGCCGGCACGCTCGAGCCGTGGCCGCGAGCGCGACCATCACCGGGTGCTGCGGGCGGTCGAGCTCGCGCTCGATCCGGTCGAGCAGTGCCGGCCGGTCGCCCGGCACCTCGTCGCCGACGTCGTCCACCAGCCGCGCGAACCCGTAGATCGCGAGCAGGTGCCGGCGGGTGCGCGCGCCGAGCAGCCGCAGTGCGACCGGGAAGTTCTCGTCCCGGGCCTGGACGAGGATCGCTTCGGGTGACGGCAGGGACGCGCCGTGCCGTGGCAGTGGCTCACAGGCCACTGCCACGGGGGAACCGCCCTTCGAAACGGTTGCCCGTGCGCTCACTCCGAGCACCTGCCCAGCGCCATGATCGGAAACACCAACCGGTACAGGTGGTAGTTGATGTAGAAGTCGGATGGGAAGCCGGTGCCGGTGAACTCGGGCTCGTCCCAGCCGCCGTCCGGCCGTTGAGCGTCGAGCAGCCAGCGTACGCCACCGTCGAGCGCCGGCGATCGCTCACCGGCCGCGTGCAGTGCGAGCAGCGCCCACGCCGTCTGAGAAGCGGTGCTCTCTCCCCGCCCGCTCCAGGCCGGGTCGTCGTAGGAGCGGCAATCCTCGCCCCAGCCTCCGTCGGGGTTCTGGTGACGCTCGAGCCAGCGGACAGCGCGGCGGACCCGCTCGTCGTGGGCGGGGATTCCGGCAGCGATCAGCGCCGGCACGGCCGCGCCGGTGCCGTACACGTAGTTGACGCCCCAGCGACCGAACCACGAGCCGTCCGCCTCCTGCGCCTCGAGCAGCCACTCGATGCCGCGGCGGGCGGGCTGCTCGCGGGCGCGTCCGAGCACCGCGAGCATCTCGATCGCGTGCGCGGTCACGTCGGCGCTGGGCGGATCGATCACCTCGCCGAAGTCGCAGAACGGCACTTCGCGGATCAGCGAGCGGCAGTTGTCGGCGTCGAACGCACCCCAGCCGCCGTCGCGGCTCTGCATTCCGACGGCCCATGCCGCGCCGCGCTCGATCGCGGTGCGCAGCCGGTCTGCGTCGGGATGCTCGACGCGCTTCAGCGCGAGCACGACCTCGGCGGTGTCGTCGACGTCGGGGTAGT
Source organism: Solirubrobacterales bacterium (assembly GCA_027315255.1). GTDB lineage: Bacteria > Actinomycetota > Thermoleophilia > Solirubrobacterales > Solirubrobacteraceae > Palsa-465. Next base: position 6,371 of record DAHUYL010000084.1, read on the forward strand.
TCGCGTTGGCGAACTCGAACGCCCAGCCGCCCGGCTCCAGCTGCGGGCGCCTGATCGCCCAGTCGCCGCGGGCGAGGATCTGCTGGTCGAGGAGCCAGTCGGCCGACTGGAGGATCGAGGGATGGTCGCCGGGAACGCCCGCGTCGGTCAGCGCGACGAGCGCCAGCGCCGTGTCCCAGACCGGCGACTGGCAGGCCTCGAGCCGGCGCACGCCGCTCTCCTGCACCGCGAACGATTCGAGCCCGTCGAGCCCGCGCCGCATCACCGGATGGTCGAGGCCGTAGCCCCGCAGGTGCAGCGCGATCAGCGAGTACACCCATGGCGGTTGGATCCCGCCCCACGACCCGTCGGCCTCCTGGCGGTCGACGATCCAGCGCTCCGCGCGCGCCAGCGAAAGCTCGCGCAGCGGGCGGATCGGACGGCGTTCGTACAGGCGAAGCACGTGGTCGAGCGCGACCAGCGCGTGCCCGACCGGGGTCGAGCCCCTCGGTCGCGAGAAGCTGCGCGGCCCGTGCAGCTCGTCGAGCGAGAACGGCAGCGGTCGCTGCGGGCGATACGCGAGCACGACCGCGATCGCGACGACCGTCTGGCGCGCCCAGCAGGCGAAGTCGTAGGGGTTGAGCGGGGCCCATGGCGGCAGCAGCATCAGCTCCGGCAGCACCGCGGGCACCTGGTCCCACGGCCACGCGCCGAACAGCGCCAGCCAGATGTGGGTGAACACGCGCGCCTGTTCGATCCCGCCGTGCTCGCGAGCGAACGCGCTCGCCGCGCGCATGTGCTCCGCGGTCGGCTGATCGCCCGCGAGCCGCAGCGCGACGTACGCCTCGATCGTCGTCGACAGCTCGCCGGGGCCGCCGGCGAAGTTGCTCCACGAGCCATCGGGGTTCTGCTGAGAGCGGATCCAGCGCGCGGCCCGCTCCGTCAGGCCCGGCTCGCGGATCCCGAGGAACTCCCTGAGCAGCAGGTCCTCGGCGTCCATCGTCACGTTCGTCTGGAGCTCGCCCTTCCACCAGCCGTCGGGATGCTGGAGCGAGAGAAGATGCTCGCACGCCCGGTTCAGCGCACTCTGAAGCCCCGATTCGACCTCCTGGACCGAGCTCGACACACCTGAGTGTTAGCGGTCTCGACATTAGAGGACGATGAGAGACGGTCGCGGATCAGGGCATGATGCAATGCGCGGTCGATGTCGAGCGCGATCGATCGTGATACCGCGCTGCTCGAGACGTTGCTCGGCGACGTGCTCGAGGAGCAGGAGGGCCGCGCCTTCCGCGACCGGGTGTTCTGGCTGCGCGACACCGCGGCCCGCGTGCGCGACGGCGAGCCCGCCGCAGTGGACAAGCTGGTCGCGTTCGTCGCGGGCAACAACGCGACCGCGCTCGAGCCGTTCGTCCGCGCCTGCTCGATGCAGTTGCAGCTGGCCAACATCGCCGAGGAGCTCGAGCGGCTGCGCCGGCGGCGGCACTACGACTCCGACGCCAGCGCACCGCAGCCGGAGTCGCTGGCGACGGCCGCGGTGGCCGCCGGCCAGTCCCCTCCGGCCGAGGTGGCGCGCACACTGGAGCGGCTCGACGTCCGCTTGACGATGACCGCCCACCCGACCGAGGCGACGCGGCGGTCGGTGTTCAACCACCAGCAGGCGGTGTGGCGGGCGATGGAACGTCTCGACGACCCGCGACTCGGCCGCACCGGCCGCCGCGCGCTGCGGGACGAGCTGTGCGAGGTGCTGACGGTGTGGTGGCAGACCGAAGCGGTCCGAGGCGTACGGCCGCTGGTCGAGGACGAGGTGCGGCGGATCCTGTTCTTCTTCGAGGCCGTCCTGTTCGACGCCGCGCCCCTGCTCGAGGCCGAGATCGCGCGCTGCTTTGCGCGGCCGTGGCCGCCCGCGCAGCCGAGCGTGCGGTTCGGCAGCTGGGCCGGTGGCGACATGGACGGGAACCCCGAGGTCACCCCCGATTCCGTTACCCGCACGCTGCGCCTGCACCGCCTGACCGCGCTGCGGCTGCTCCAGCGGCGGGTGCAGGCGCTGGCGGGCGCGTTCTCCCAGGCCGAGGAGCGACTGTTCGTCTCCCCGGGGCTCGAGTCCTCGCTCGAGGCCGACGAGGCCGAGCTGCCCGATGTCGCCGGACGGCGTCCCAACCAGCACGAGCCGTTCCGGCGCAAGCTCTCGTTCATCGCCGCTCGCCTCGATGGCACGACGCGCGGGCTGCGGCACGGCTACTCGTCGCCGGCCGAGCTCGAGGCCGACATCGAGCTGATCCGAGCGTCGGCCAGCTCGCGCCGGGTGGCGGACGGCGACCTGGCGCTGCTGCTGTGCCAGGTGCGAACGTTCGGCTTCCACCTCGCGACCCTGGACATACGGCTGTCCTCGCGCGACCTGCGCACGGCCATCGCACGGCTCGTTCCGGGGTTCGACACGATCGCCGAGGAGGAGCGGATCGCTGCGCTTCAGGGGATCCCGCCGGGCGAGGGGGCGCCGCCGCCCGAGGTGTTCGGTGCCGTCGCGGCCGGCATCCGCGAGTACGGCGCCCAGTCGCTCGGCAGCCTGATCATCTCGATGGTCGAGCGGCCCTCCGACGTGCTTGCCGCGGTCGCGCTGATGCGCCGGGCCGGGATCGGGATCGGGGAGGTGCCGACGATGCCGGTCGTCCCGCTGTTCGAGATGGTCGAGGACCTCGCCCGGGCACAGGACACGATGACCGTCCTCTACGACCATCGCCTGTACGCCGACCAACTCGCTGCCGTCGAGCGCCGCCAGGAGATCATGCTCGGCTACTCCGACTCGGCCAAGGACGGCGGCTTCCTCTCGAGCCAGTGGGAGCTGTACTCCGCGCAGGAGCGCCTGCTCGCCGACGCGGACGCGCGCGGGGTCGCGCTGCGCTTCTTCCATGGCCGTGGCGGCTCCACCTCGCGCGGCGGCGCGCGCACCCACCGGGCGATTCTCGCGCAGCCGTCCGGATCGATCCGGGGGAGGATCCGGATCACCGAGCAGGGAGAGGTGATCTCGCAGCGCTATTCGCACCCGGAGCTCGCGCTGCGCTCGCTCGAGCAGACGACGTCGGCCGTGATCCTCGCCACCATCGCCGGCGATCGCGAGGTTCCGGGTCGCTACCGTCACGAGGCGCAGCGGCTGGCGGACCGCTCCCGCGAGGTGTACCGCGCGCTGATCTACGAGGACGAGCGATTCGAGCTGCTGCTGAACCTCGCCTCGCCGATCGACGCGCTGATCGAGCTCAACATCGGCTCGCGGCCCGCGTCGCGGCCCTCGCGCTCCTCGCGGCTGACGCCGGCGGGACTGCGGGCGATCCCGTGGGTGTTCGCGTGGATGCAGAACCGGTTGCTGCTGCCGGCGTGGTACGGCGCCGGGACCGCGCTCCAGGAGGGAGACCGCGAGCTCCAGCGCGAGATGGTCGCCGGTTGGCCGTTCTTCGCGATGCTCTGCTCGACGCTCGAGATGTCGCTGTTCAAGTCCGATCTCGGCGTCGCCGAGCGATACCTCGATCTGCTGAACGGCGCCGGCGCGGGAGAGCTGTGGGAACCCATCCGCGCGGAGCACGAGCGGGTGGTCGCCGCGGTGCTGGACATCGCGGGCACCGACCGGTTGCTCGCCAACGCCCCGGCGCTGCGGTCCCGTCTCACGCACCGCAATCCCTGGACGGACCCGCTCTCCTACATGCAGGTCGAGTTGCTGCGCCGCCACCGGGCCGGTGATGCGGCGGCGGAGCGGCCGCTGCTGCTGACGATCAACGGCATCGCAGCCGGAATGCGGAACACGGGCTGACCGCCGGCAGGGCGTTCAGTCGAAAGGAGACTCGCCCCGATGGGTTCCCCAAGGCAACAGATCTCCGCCACGGCTTGGCTCCTGACGCTGGCGCTGATCGCGGCCCTGCTGGCGCTCGACTGGCTGCTGCTCGGTCGCCGCCCGCACACGGTCTCGCTCGGTGAGGCGATTCGCTGGTCGACCTTCTACATCGCGGTGGCACTGCTGTTCGGCGTCGCGCTCGGCGTGATCGCCGGCTGGGGCCTCGGCACCCAGTACTTCGCCGGTTACCTGGTCGAGAAGAGCCTGTCGGTCGACAACCTGTTCGTGTTCGTGATCATCATCACGACGTTCGCCGTTCCCTCCGAACGGCAGGCGAAGGTGCTCACCTTCGGGATCACGGTCGCGCTCGCGCTGCGCGCCGTGTTCATCGCGCTCGGTGCCACGTTGCTGCAGACGTTCTCGTTCATGTTCCTGATCTTCGGGCTGACGCTGCTCGCGACCGCCGTCCAGCTCTACCGCCACCGCGATGCGGACCCGACGGTCGAGGACAATGCCCTGGTTCGAGCAGCGCGGCGCGCGCTACCGATCAGTGACACCTACGACGGCGGCCGACTCGTCAGCCGCGTAGACGGTCGCCGGGTGCTGACGCCGCTGTTCGTTGCCGTCCTGGCGCTCGGCTCGAGCGATCTCCTGTTCGCATTCGATTCGATCCCGGCCGTGTTCGGTGTGACCGAACATGCGTTCATCGTGTTCGCCGCCAACGCGTTCGCGTTGCTCGGGCTCCGCGCGCTCTACTTCCTCGTCTCGGAGCTGCTGGGCCGGCTCGTCTACCTGTCAGTCGGCCTCGCCGCGATCCTCGCATTCATCGGCGCAAAGCTGGTCCTCGAGTTCGCCCACGACCAGGCGCAGTCGATCCCAACGCTCCCGACCGGACTGTCGCTGGCGACGATCGCCCTGCTGCTCGCGGTCACGATCGTCGCCAGCGCGATCAAGAACCGGCGCGATCCAGACGCCGTGGCGCATGCGGGCAGCCTCCGGGACCCGGATCGGCAGCGCCGCCGGCACGGGCCCGGCGGCCCGGGAACTCCACACGACCTCCACGCGATCTCCACGGCCGCACCACAGCCCGGAGCAACCATCCAGACGCATCGGAAATCGCAATGAAGGAGGCGCAAGATGCGCAAGCGAACCATTCAGATCGTTGCCGCCAGCGTGGCCGTCGTCGGGGTGCTCGCGATCGGTGTGGCGGTGGCTTCGGCCCAGCCGGGCTGGGCCGGCGCGGGACACCGAGCCGTCGCCACGGTGACGGCCACGCAGACAGCCGACCGCGACCAGCTGCGCGCCCGTGACGGCACAGGGGCCGGCCGACTCACGACCCGGATCGGCGACCGTGACCAGCTTCGGGCGCGCGACGGCACCGGCCCGCGGCACGCCCTGAACCAGCAGACGACGGCGGCCGCCAACCCGGACTGCCCGTATCGCGGCTAGCCGTCCTGCTCTCACCTACCGGCGAGCCAGCCCGTTGGCAGGCTCGCCGGTGGCCGGGCCGGCAACCCTACACGGCAGACGGCAGTAACTCGGCGCCGTCATCGGGAGGGCAGCCGTACGCGTAGACGACCAGGTCCTCGTCACCCTCGTTGACGGTCTGAAGCGGGGTTCCAGCTGACACGTGCACGATCCCGCCGGCGGGTACCACGTGCCGCTGCGGTGGCTCTCCGAGGTGCATCGTGAGGTGGCCGGCGAGCACCACGAACGTCTCCTCCTGCTGCGCGTGCACGTGACGGCGCCCGCGTGCGCCCGGCTCGTAGCGCCACACATTCGCGCGTGTGCGCTCGAAGCCGATCGGTCCCTGCAGCTCGGCCACGTGCCGAGCGGGCTCGTCCGGTTCGTGCGGTCGGGTTGTCCACTCGAGCCCCCCGGGCACTACGATCGAGAACGTCACACCGCCACGATACCGACAACACGCTCCGCAGAATGCGATGGACGATCCCGAGGAGATCGCGCGCTTCCATGACCGCTGCAGCGACCTGATGCGCGAACTGCTGGACGTGCTCGCCCGGACCCCCGATCGGCCTCGCCCGTTCCCCGAGATCGAGGATGCGATCGGCTGGCCGCGCCGGCGGATCGCGAGCGTGCTCGGCGGCGTCTGGCGTCTGCGGACCGCCGAGTTCGGCGGCAGGCGCCCGTATCGCCTGCTCGACGAGCGCAATTCGGAGTCGGGACGCTGGGAGCTGTGGATGGATCGGGTCCAGGCAAGCGCCGTCGTCGCCGCCCGGAGCAGGTGATGCAGTCTCCGCGAACCAACTGGGCCGGGAACTACGCCTACGGCGCCCGTACGATCGTGCGGCCGGCGTCGCTCGAGGAGGCGCAGGAGGCGATCGCCGCCGCCGAGCGGATCGGGTTCCTCGGCTCCCGGCATTCGTTCAACGCGATCGCCGACTCGGACGTGCTGATGCTGTTCGACGGGCTGCCCGAGGTCGTCGAGGTCGATCGCCGCGCGCGGACCGTCACCGTCAGCGGTGGGATGACATACGGGGCGCTCGCGACCGCGCTCGCGCGCGAGCAGGTGGCCCTCGCCAACCTCGCGTCGCTGCCGCACATATCCGTCGCCGGCGCGATCGCGACCGGGACGCACGGGTCGGGCGTCGCCAACGGGAGCCTCGCGACCGGCGTCGCCGGCATCCAGCTGATCAGGGGCGACGGCGAGCTCGTGTGGCTCAGCCGAGGTGATCCGGGCTTCGACGGGTGCGTCGTCGGCTTGGGTGCGCTCGGCGCCGTCGTCCGTGTGTCGCTCGACATCGAGCCGGCGTACGAGGTGCGCCAGCGGGTGTGGGAGCACGTGCCGCTGGCGGACGTGCTCGCCGGCTTCGACGAGGTGATGTCGCTCGGCTACAGCGTCAGCCTGTTCACCCGCTGGGCCGGCGACATCGGCCAGGTCTGGGTCAAGAGCCGGGTCTCGGCCGGACAGCCCGAGGCACCGGTGGATCTGCCGGGCGGCACGCCGGCGACGGGGAACGTGCACCCGTTGCCGGGGCTCGACCCGGTTCATTGCACGCCACAGATGGGGGTCCCCGGTCCGTGGTTCGACCGCCTGCCGCACTTCCGGCTCGGGTTCACTCCGAGCAACGGCGACGAGTTGCAGTCCGAGTTCATGGTCGACCGTCGCCATGCACCGGCCGCGATCGAAGCGCTGGCTCGGGTCGGTGAGGTGATCCATCCCGTCCTGCACATCTCGGAGATCCGCGCCGTCGCACGTGACGCGCTGTGGCTCAGTCCCGCCTACGAACGAGACACCGTCGCGTTTCACTTCACCTGGCAGCGTGACCAGCGCCGGGTCGAGGCGGCGCTTGCGTCGGTGCACGACGCGCTCGCTCCGTTCGAGTCACGTCCGCACTGGGGCAAGGTGTTCCTCGCCGACCGGGTGGCGGTCGGCTCGCTGTACCCGCGGCTCGGTGACTTCGTCGCGCTGACCGAGCGATACGACCCGCGTCACGCATTCCGCAACGAGTGGCTCGACCGGATCGTGTTCGGCACGGACTCGTAGGTGATGCACCTCGAGACCGGCGGCGAGGTCTGAGCTGAGCGTTGCCCGGTCGGGCGTTCGAGCTGCAGGCCGCGGCCGGTCAGGCGTAGGATGTCGTTCCTATGCCGCTCTTCGGCAGAAACCGGACGGCCCCACCGAGCGAGGAGGAACGCCGGAGTGCGGAGGTCGACCTCGAGCGGATCAGGCAGGGCGGCATCCCGCTCGGCGCCGAGGAGCGCCTGAAGCGGATCGCGACGGCCAGCACGCCGTTCTTCACCAGCGACCTCTCAGCGAAGGAGTACGCGCTCGCGCACGCATCCGGGCTCGAGCCGCTGGCGCAGATCATGGGCTCCTCGGTCGTCCAGCACGGCTGGAGCAACTACGGCTGGTCGAGCTACTACGGCGGGATCCGCGAGATGTCGAGCTTCGCCGAGCCGTGGAACCTGGCACGCCGGCGCGCGTTCGACCGGCTTCGCCAGGAAGCGCAGTTCGCCGGCGCCGACGGCGTGATCGGGATCGAGATCGAGACCAGGGGGACGATCGGCGAGGCCAACACCGTCGAATACGTCGTGTTCGGCACCGCCGTGCGCGAGTCCGCGCTGCCGGCGTCGCCAGGGCTTCGGATGTGTGCGCTGTCCGGTCAGGACGTCGACAAGCTCCGGCGGATCGGTGCGGAGGTGCGCGACGTGATCGGCCACACGTCGGTCGTGTGCGTGGCGCTCGACCTCGGGTCGAACTACATCATGAACTCCGGCTGGTGGGGTGGGGGCAGGGCGAACATCGAGATCGTGCAGATCACGGAGGGCGTGTACGCGGCGCGGCACCTCGCGATCGAGGAGGTTCGACGACAGGCGAGCGCCGCCGGGGCGAACGACATGGTGATCTCCACGCTCGAGCACTCGATCCACCACCACGAGTACGAGCGCAACAACGTCACCCACCACTTCTTCATCGTCTCGATGCACGTGCTCGGAACCGCGATTCGCCTTGGGGCGCACGACCCGGTGCCGGCACCGCTGAAGGTGCCCGTCATGTCGATCAACCTCGGAAGCCAGGAGAGCCACTGATGTCAGCCTACGATCCGACGAGCACCGAGGGGCTTGCCGCACACGCGAGCGAGCGGTTGCAGATGAACGCGCGCGGTCTGTTCACCTCCGACCTGTCGGTGAACGAGTACCTGTGCGTCGAGAAGGCGGGCTTCGAACCGGTTGGACTGGTTGTCGGATCGAGCATCTACCACGTCGGCTATCAGCAGGGCAACTGGAAGCAGAACCAGGAGATGAACGTCCTCACCCAGGCGATGTACGAGGCTCGCGAGCTGGCGATGACACGCATGGAGGAGGAGGCAGACCAGCTCGGTGCCGACGGCGTCGTCGGCGTCCGGCTCGACGTCGGGCGCTACGAGTGGGGCGCCGAGATGGCCGAGTTCATCGCGATCGGGACCGCGATCAGGCACAAGGAGGGCAAGCTCCACCGCGCGCCGAACGGCCGGCCGTTCACGAGCGATCTGTCCGGTCAGGCGTTCTGGACGCTGATGCAGACGGGCAAGCGGCCGGTCGGTCTGGTGATGGGCAACTGCGTGTACCACGTCGCGCATCGGGGGATGATGCAGTCGCTCAAGCAGACGGGGCAGAACGTCGAGCTCGAGCAGTACACCCAGGCGCTGTACGACGCGCGCGAGCTGGCGATGGAGCGCATGCAGAAGGAGGCCGAGGCGATCGGCGACGGCGTGCTCGGGATCGTCGAGGTGAAGCTCCACGAGAACAGCCACGGGTGGGGGAGCCACGTGATCGAGTTCTTCGCGCTGGGGACCGCGGTCGTGCCGAACGAGCACGCCGCCGAGGGCCAGCAGCTGCCCGAGATCACGCCGGTGCTCGACATCAACGATTGAGCCAGGCCCGTCATCCGCCGCGCAGGGCATCGGTGGGTGAGAGGCCGGCGGCTCGGATCGCCGAGTGGCAATCCGAGCGCCGAGACGCTGTGGGCGATCGCGGTGGCCCTCCGCGTCTCGTTCGCGCTCGGACGAGGCGCCAGGGTGGGCCGGTCGGCTGCTCGGCGCCGCCCACCGCCGCGGGACCTTCGTCCTACGAGGCGCTGGAAGGAGTGCGCGGGGTACTGCTGATGATGTCCTACCCGTCGTGCGCGCGGCCGCGGACTCAGCTGTCAGATCTCGCGTGTCGGCCCCCCAGGGTCGCGGCCGGTGCCGGGCGAGCGCTCAGCGGCGGATCGCGAGCAGCACGGCTGCCGGGAGCAGCAACGCCGCTGCGCCGACGCTCAGCGCCACGGCGATGAACGCGTGGTGGTCGTGTGCGTATGCCGCCACGGCGCCGGGACGTAGCGCCGCGGCGATGGCGCCGAGCACGAGCACCGCGCCTGCGGCGAGCGCCGACGGAGCGAGCGCTCGGCCGGCGGACAGGGATCCTTCGGGAAGCTCGCTGCTGCTGCCGCGGCGTCGCGCATCGAGCACGCTGATGCCGGCGACGCCGAGCAGCGTCCAGATCGACGCGACGAGCAGCCCCGCAAGCGCGTCGCTCGGGTAGTGCCAGCCGAGCGCCAGGAACGAGTAGCAGACGGCGACCGCGAACCCGGCGCCGAGCGTCGCCACCAGCGGCCGCCGGCGCCTCGGCACCGCGAGCACGGCGCACAGCGCGAGCGTCATCGAGGCGGTCGCGTGACCACTCGGCCACGAGCCCGGGAGCAGGTGGCCGGCCGGTAGCCCGTCAGGTCGAACCGCCGCCAGCAGCGGTTTCAGCACCTCGGTCGTCAGGTTCGCTCCCGCCAGGATCACGACGATCGCCCCGGCGACGACCGCCCGCCGCCGCAGCAGGGCCAGCAGCACCGGGACGATCGCGAGAAACACGTAGCGATCCGGATTGCACAGGCTGGCGATCCGCGTCGCCAGCGCACTGACGTGCGGGTGCGCCGCGAGCCCGAGGAAGCCCTGGTACGCGGTTGCGTCGAGGTGCCCGACGGACGAGACGTGGAACACCAGGTACCACTCGAGCACGAGCAGTCCGAGCAGCACCGCGGCCACGATCAGCGCCTTGCGGGCGATCGTGGGGATCGTTCGGAGACCGTGCATCGACCGCAGCTTAGGCGGTCGAGCTAACGGAGATGTGAGGATCCGGGCCTGAAGCAACGCTCGTCGCTTTCGGCGAGTCACCGGCCTGCAAGCAAAGGCGCTCCGACTACAGCCAGCCAGCGATGAACAGAGAGGCGATTCTTCGCCGCGCTCACGGCGTCAGCGGGCAGCCTCCTACGTTATGTGGCCGGAACCCGCGCCTGCGCCAAGCCCAGCAACGGAAACACGCCAGCCGGCCACATAACCCAGGCGTCCACATAATGGCGGTGCATGTGACCGCTGACGACGTCGTCGACGAGCGCGAGTCCAGGCCGTGCTGCGGGCCGCAGTGACGACCGCGGACGGCTCGACGACCGTCCACTGGACGATTGTGCCTCACCCTGGCAGGGAGCTGCTTGGTGACGGCACGGCGACCGCCGGCCAGGCGTGGGTCAGCGTCAGGTTCCCGCGGGTCGCGTCGATGAACGGGTCGGCCGGGCCGGTCACAAGGTTGCGCGAACGGAACGCGGTGCAATCGGATGCGCGGCACCCGGCCGTGCCGTCAGGGAGGCTTCGGCCGACCGCGAACTCGTTGTCGTAGATCTGCAGGCCGGTGTCTGTGCGGACGGTCCCGAGACCTGAGCCGTCCTGTGACGCACCGGCGAACGGCCCCGGGAGATCGACCAGCTCATCCCCCTGCACGCGCGGATTCGCGATGACGTTTCCGGCGACGGTCACGTTCAGGTCGGGGATCCGCACTTCGTTGGAGCCGTTGTCGACACGCGTGGTCCCCCATGCCCCCTCGTCAAGGTAGCGCCGGCAGTACCCGCGGCCGGGATCGCCGGGCTTGCCGTCGCAGGAGCGTAAGCCGTAGTCGATCTCGACCGTGTGCGAGGTCGATCCCGTATCCCACAGACGGTTGTCGACGAGCGCTATGTCAGCGCCACCGTTGACGCCGATGCCCGCTCCGCGGGTATGCCAGATCCAGTTGCCCGCGATCACGATTCCGTACGCCTCGTAACGATCGAACGGCGGCACCATGAACTGCAGTCCCGTTCCCTGCCCGGCCAGCAAACCGCCGGTCACGCAGTCGTGCACGCGGTTGTCGGCGATCAGCAGATCGGCCGAGCCGCCTTTGAAATACGCGCACCAGTCCCCGGCACCGTAGATGTCGTTGCCCGTCACATCGCCGTGCTGGACCGCGACGAACTGGAGTGGATTCTCCGACGCGCCGTGGATCACGTCGTCGTGTAGGAAGATCCACGTCGACTGATTGAACTTGACCGTGTCGAGCAGCGCTTGGGAGCCGTCGAAGCGCGAGTCCTCGAGCAGCACGTGCCGGCATTGCTCGCAATGAAACAGATCGAACTGATCGCTGAAGCGGACCCCGTCGACGATCAGCCAGCGCACGTCGAACATGTTCACATCGGGCAGAACCGCAGTCCCCGGCTCGGCCGCACGGAGGATGACCGGCGCGGCAGCGGTTCCCCAGCGCTGCTCCCAGTAGTTCGGCGTCTGAAGCCTCCCCCAGCGGCCCGGACGCAGCACGATCGTGTACGGCACGCGCAGCGTCCGGGACTGTGGGATCCGGTTCCAGGCCGCGGTCACCGTTTGCAGCGGACGGGCGCTGGTTCCAGGCCAGGAGTCTCGGCCATGCGCCGCGTCGACATAGATCGTGACGCCACCGGCAACGACCCCCGGCTCCCCACCGACCGTCCCAACCCGGCCGGCGACGCCAGCAAACGCATCCGATACGACCAGGGTCATCGCCGCGATTACCAGCGCGATCAGACCTAAACGGGACATTGACCCTCTAATCGGCCCCAACGGCGAGTCCTGCAATCGCCCGAGCTGGCTGGGGAGTCGTGACCAGATGCCCATACGGTTACGACCGTGCTACGTCGGCAGTCGCGAGCCAGCCAGTGCGGCTCCTCCACGCCTCGGCAAGGGCTTGCGATGCTCGGGCGATCGTGGCTGCGCGCCGGCGCCGCGGTCGGTGCTTGATGGGAGGGGGTCCGGGTGCGGGGCCGGTGTGAGCTACGGGGCCTCGCGAGGGCACGATCGACGGCCTCGATCCCACACACCCCCTGTCCCAGCTCGGGGGTGGTTGCGTTGGGGTCGTGTGAGCGCGCGAAGCCAACACACCCCGTTCGCGCGAGGGGGGTGTGTGGTACTGGTGTCGTTTGCAGCAGGTCGCGTCAGGGCGGGAGGACTCTCAGTTGGAACGAGGACTCAGCCGGTCCGCGTCGGCCTGCTCGCCCGCCGTCCGCGGGCATCGACCGACCCTCGCCCCGGACCGCCGCTGGACCCCACCAGCCGCGGTCTGCCGCTGACCCCCACCCCAGGCGTCCGGGGCCGCCCCGGAGCCGAACCGCCGGAACCACGACGCGACGACCTCAAACGGTCAACCCCCTGCCGCGAGGAAGGGGGTTGACGAGTTGAGGGTGCCGAGATCGCCCCAAACCGGCAACCCCCGTCACCGGCAGGGGGTGCGCGGCGTTGAGGACCTACCCGAGACCTGACGGAGCACTGCTAGCAGCGCTTTGTTACGTCGAGCGCTCGACTCCCCGGGGCCGCGGGCGCACCGCGGGTCGCGGCGGCACCGGGACAGCTCTGCCAACCCACCTCGCTTCGCCTCCAATCGGCGGGGCCGTCCCGTCACCGGCGGCCGTGGCACGCCGCTGCCCGGTCGACGGCAACCCCCGTCCGCATGACCTTCGACGGACCGACCCCGCCGCCGCCGACGGCCGCCGTCGCCGTCGTCGGGTAGGCGCATCCCGGCGACGGCGGCTCGGCGGTCCGCGGGACGGGCGTCGACGAGCCCGCCCCGGCCGCCGACCGGCACAACCTCAACAGCACCCGCCCCGCGACCACACCCAGCGCACCCACGCCCCCCATACGCAGCCGATCCGCACCACCCCAACCACAAACCTCGATGCTGTCGAGCTTACGCCGCTTCCACGGGAGCCTCCAGACCCGCCCGTGCTCTGCTCTGCGACACCGACACCGTGCGGCTCCCCCCAACGCCGCGGATCGCACGCGCCCCGCAGACCCGCACACCCGACCGTGACCTGCACCCAGGCCGGCGATCATGCACACGCCAACCGCGACGACCAGTATGGCCACGCGCTCGCCGCCGGCTCACCAGGCCGCACGACGATCGCGATCAACCCGACGATCGCGATCAGCCCGACAAAGCACCGGTAGAAGTCAGGCCAGATTGCGGTGGTTCTGGTTCCGGGCGACCCGCACCCGATCACCCAGTCGGTCTGGGTGCGGTGGGCTGGGCGGCCGGACCCGGCGCTCGTCGCCGTCGGCAAGCGGCACCGCGGAACCCGAACGCGACATCCCGCCCGACCGCGTATCCATCATCCGTCGGGCACGGCGACGGCGAACGTGGTCGCAGCCGCGACCTCAGCGCACCGCGAAGCTGACCAGCTCGTGGAAGCGCTCGGCCTCGGCCGCGCCGGTCAGCACCGCACCGCCGCAGCGAAGCCACGCGTGCGCGAGCAACTCGCCCGGTGCGCCCGCGTCCCGGGCGACGCCCAGGTAGAGCGTCGCCTCGAGCCCGCGCACCCGCAGCAGCGCCGCGGCGGCGAGCGCCTGCACCAGACAGGTGCTCGGCCATGGCGTGTGTGCCGCGACCGACCGCACCGCTCGCCCGATCTGCTCGGCCCGCAGCTCGCTGGCCGGATCGACCTGCTCTGACTGCTCGCCGCGTCGCAGCCCAAGCAGCGTCGCGATCACCCGGAAGGGGAGCACGAGCAACGCGAGCCGCATCGCCGCAAGCGCGAGTGCGGCACAGACCAGCAGCCAGCGCTCGTGCCACGAACGCTCGGCCAACCTAGCTCGCAGCGTCGCCCATGACACGGCCAGTCCCCTCCCGCTGAAGCTCCTCGAGAAACGCCCTCACCATCGTGTCGAGATGATCGCGCACGCCGCCGGCAGAGCAGAGACCCACGCGACATAGACTCCTGCCCGTGGCGGAGCTGCGACGCGACCGGCTGGTGAGACCGACCGGAACCGTTCTCGCGGTCGGCGCGGCGGCGGTCGCGGCGACGGCGGCACAGGCGGCGACGGCGAGGATCCGCAAGGGCGCGGCGCGGGTCAGACCGCCCGCTTCCCGCAGGTACACGGGGCACGCAGGGCAGGGACACAAGCTGCTGCTCGTGGTCGCCGGCAACTCGGTGCAGCTGCTCTCGTTCCAGTTCGTCGGTTGCTCGCGACAGCTCGGTACAACGACGCTCGACGATATTCCGCTGACGTGGACGAACAGCGGCTACCGATTCGCGATCACCGCCTACGGCGGCGTGTCCTACACCGACAGCCGGCTCGACGACAACGCCAGGATCACCCTCGCGGGCCAGTTCGACCCCGCCGGGAGGTCGGCTCGCGGTTCCGTTCGGGTCGAGTCCCCGGGCTGCGGCCACACCGGCCTGGTGCACTGGAGCGCCGGGCGCTGAGCGCGATCTGCGGAGTCATCGGGACCGACGGTCGCCCGTGGCGCGAGTCGGACCTGGGCGGCGTGCTCGAGTCTCTGGCTCCGCTCGGGCGAGACGGCGGCGGCGCCTGGGCCGGGATGGCTGGCCGCTGCGGCGTCGCGGTCGCCGCGCGGCTGCGACACGCGACGCCCGAGGACACGATCGACTCCCAGCCCGCCCGCAGCGCGAGCGGCAAGCTCATCCTGGTCGGGGACCTGCGCGTCGACAACCGCGCGGACCTGGCGCCCGCCCTCCGGCTGCGCGACTCGCCGTCGGTACCCGACAGCGCATTCGTGCTGGCCGCCTACGAGCGGTGGGGCGAGGCGCTGCCGGATCGGATCCTCGGGGAATTCGCGCTCGCGGTCGTCGACCAGGTCCGCGGGGGGGTGCTGCTCGCCCGCGACCACGTCGGGTTCCGACCGCTGGTCGTGCACGAGCGGCGCGGGACGGTCGCGTTCGCCACGACGGCGTTGTCGCTCACCGGGCTCGAGGGCATCGGCCACGACCTCGACGTCGAACGCGCCGCCGAGGTGCTCGCGCTCGTCTACGAGTCCGAGCGCACGTTTGTCCAAGGCGTCCGGTGGCTGACGTCCGGGGGCGCGATGTGGGTCAGCGCCGGCGGTGTCCGCCACTGGAACTGGTGGAAGCCCGACCCCCACGAGATCGTCGAGCTCGACTCCCAGTCCGCCTACGAGGATGAGCTTCGCGACGCGCTCGACAAGGCCGTCGCCGCCCGCCTGCGCAGCTCCGGTCGGGTCGGCGCAGGCGTCAGCGGCGGCCTCGACTCCACCTCGGTGGCGGCCACGGCAGCGCTGATGCTGGCGCCTCGCGCGCTGCCCACCTACACCTCGGCGCCGCTGCCGGGTATCTCACTCGTCCTCGAGCCGCAGCGCGACGCCGACGAATCCCCGCTGGTGCGGCGACTTGCAGAGAAGCACCAGAACATCAAGCCGAGCTTCATCCACCTCCGTCCGGGCATCGACCTGTTCGACGTGCACCGTCAGCTATTCGAGCTGGGGGCCGGCCCGATCCGTAACCCGTGCAACATGCTGTGGATCCACGCGATTCACGAGCGGGCGGCGCAGGACCGCGTCACCACGCTGCTCACCGGCGCTCGGGGAAATTTGGGCTTCAGCGCCGACGGTCCAGATTGGCTTTCCTGGCTCGTGCGTGCTGGCCGGCTCAAGCAGGCGTGGAGCGAGGCCGCAACCTGGAGCGCCGGCCACGGGGAGAGCCGTTTCAGGCTTGCGGTGCGTCAACTCGAGACGCTCGCTCCAGGCGGCGTGCAGCGCGCGGTCCGGGCGGCGTGCGGCTTGCCGCAGCCCTCCGCAGCATGGGAGGCGGCTTCCGCGCTGCGGCCGGATGTCGGCACCGAGTTCGGTCTTCTGACGCGCGCGAGCCGGCTCGGTGGCGGGCGCTGGGAAGAGGCGCGCGCCGCAGCGCTCGCCGCCTTGCAGGCGAGCGGGGCCCAGGCCGACACGATGGCGGCGCTCGCAGCGCTGACGGGCGTCGAGGAGCGCGATCCGACAGGCGATCGCCGCGTGCTCGAGGTAGCCGGACATCAACCCGAATGGGTTCGCCGGCGCGATGGCGTAGGAAGAGCGGTCGTTCGGGGCGCGATGTCGGACAGGCAGCCGGCTGAGATCGTGCTGCGGACAAGGCGCGGCGAGCAGCTGCCCGAGTGGCTCGCGCTGATGACCAGCGCACGGGCGGAGGTGCAGGCCGAGCTCAGTGCGCTCGAGACACACGCCGTCTCGCGCGCGCTGATCGACACGGGCCGACTGCGAGCGCTCGTCGACCGCTGGCCGCCACAGACCGCCCGATGCGATCCGCAGGTGATCAACGAATACCGCTATGCGCTTTGGCGCGCGCTGAACGTCAGCCGGTATCTGCGGTGGTTCGATTCAGCGCGTGTGTCACACCTCGACGCTGCCGGATCCTGCCTGAGCTCCTGACGCAAGCAAGCGTGAATTCGCAGAGGCGCCGCGGTAGCCGGCGTCGGAAGTGTCTATCAGGAAGCGAACGTGCCGCCATCCGCAGATGGGGTGACGAAGCCGGCTTGGGTGAGCGACCGCAGGTCACCGAGTCGGGTCACAGCCGGAGGCGAGTACTCCTCGCAGTGGGACCCGTCTGCAGAGCGCAGATCCTCAACCGATGCACACTCGTCGCTTCGCCCGATGTGCTCATTCATCCTGCCTCCTAGAGTCCGGTCTGGCCGATGCGGCCGCGGTGGTCGCGAATCTCATCAGCGGCTGGTGCGGAACATCGGACTGACCGTTGCCGTTGGGGCGCCGTTCGTCCCGTTAGCCATCACGTAATTGTTCGAGAATGACAAGATGTGACCCGAGTTGGTCGCCTGCAATCCGGTCGTGTTGAACACGACTCGGTCACCCGAGATGTCGTTTGAGGCAGTCACGCCGTTCGACAGCACCGCCGTCCCCACGGAGCCGCCGATCGTGGTGTCGAACGATGCGATCGCCGCTGGGCCGCCGCTGCCGGTCGCGTTGGTGCCGCACTGCGTCGTGAAGGTCGTGTTCTCGCCCAGGCTGCTCGTGCTGAGCCCGCACTGATTGGCGTCGATCTCATCGCCGGTCAAAGTCGCGAACGCGCTGGCGCCGGTCGGTGGCGCCTCGAGCACGCCGTTGCCGCTGTTGTTGAACAGCTCCGAGTTGACGACGTACAGCCGTGAGTTCGCTCCCGACGGCTCGAAGTCGACCGCGTTGTCGGCGAAGTTGTAGATCCGCGTGTGCTCGATGCTCACCTGCTTGGCCGCCAGAACCTGGACTCCGTCGAGGCCTGAGCCGAGACCGTCGATGTTGAGGTCGCGCAGGACCACGCTGGCGCCGGGGGCGCTGATCGTGATCCCGTTGGTCCCCGCCACGAGGACGCCTCCGTTGAAGCCGTCCGCGTCGATCGTGATCGACTTGGTGATCGTGACCGCGCCGAACCCGCCCGGGTCCAGCATGTTTATCTCACCGCCAGTCGCGGTCTTGGAGATCGCGCCGGCGAGCGTCTTGCACGGGGCCGTCCGGCTGCATGGGTTGGCGTCGTCTCCGACCCCCGAGACCCACGTGCGCGTCGCCTGGGCGAACGCCCCAGGAGCGGCGATCAGCATCACGGTCGCCGCGACCACGGCACTTAGCGTCTTGCGAATTCTCGGGCCCAACGTCAGAATCAGAAGTCGGAACATAGCTCGTTTCCGCCGGTGCCACCAGCGCCCGTCCGCAGTGGGCAGGAAGGACGTCGGGTCGCCGACGGTAGCTTTGAGGCGATGCGCCGCGTTCTGATCGCCGTCCTCCTAGCGTCGGTTGGCACGCCCTTGGTCGTCGAGGTCGCTGCAGCCGCAGTCGCACGACCACGGCGTGGGGTCTTGATCCAGCCCGCGCGCTATCGACGGATCGTGCGATTCCAGCTCAGCTACGCGGGCTCCGGCAGCTACGGGACCAGCTACCGGTCGACCCCGCCCAACCAAGGCGGCAATCCCGACCACGACACCGCCCACGACTCCTCGACCCAGCACTGGTCGCTGACGTTCGCGACTCCGCTCAGGCTCCAGCCCTGCACCGCGAGCGGGCAGACCGAGCCATGCCAGTCAATCGGGTCGATCACCGGCGCCCGCGGCACCACCGCGGTCACCGCCCGGATCTCGCACGTCCATGTCGATGGCCTGTTCGCCGACCAGAACGCCTCCGAGCGCTGCCGCCTGACCGCGTCGACCCCATCCGGCACCCTGCTCGCCGCCACGGTCGAGCTTCGATACGACCCGGCGCGACGGGTGATCATGGTGACCGCGCTCGATCCGGTCTCCGCCGCGCTTGCGCTGCTGCCGGCGCAGTGCCCGAATCAGGGCGACCCGCTGGACGGACTCGCCAGCAACTACTTCGGGCCCGGTTTCAGCTTCGATCCCGCCTACGGCCCGGACCGGTGGTTCACCTCAAGAACGGTGGCCATCCCGCTACGCGTGCTGCACCGGGCCGCCGAGATCCAGATCCGCCTGTCGCCGACGGCTGCCGGCACCCCGCCTCGGACCTGCGACGTGCCCGATCCCGCGTACGAGCACTGCACCACCAGCGGCTCGTGGCATGGGGTGCTGACCCTGCGGCTCGAAACCTGACCGGGCGCCGCGCATCATGCTCGGGCGGCACGGCTTCGGCGCCGCGCAGGCGCTCCAGCCGGAGCTCGTCAGCGTCGCGCGTCGGCACTGGTGTGAGGATCGCTGCAAGCGGTAGGCGTGGCGAGCTCGAAGTTGCGAGGCTGACCGCCGTTCGGCCGTCCATCGTCGTGTGCTGCCCGCAGGCTGCCAGCGGCCCGGCCAGCTCGGCTGCGGCCGGCCGCAGGCGCAGCACCGAGGAACCCCGAAAGCACGAGCAGCGCTCGCCGTCGCTCTCCACCCGCAGCACGTCGTCGGCCACCAGCTCGGCACCGGCGGCACAGCACCCTCCGGCCATCGTCGTCTTTCCGGTGCCGGACGCGCCGACGAACGCGATCACGCCGTCGCGTGCCTGGACGGCGCTCGCGTGCAGCACGCAGTGACCACGCAGCATCATCGCTGCCGCGATCGCGCCTCCGGCCAGCAGTGCCGGGAGCTGATCGTCCGCGTCGAGGGCGGGGTACGCGTCGAGCACACCCACCTCCGGTTCGAACTCGAACTCGCACAGCCGGTGCAGGCGCAGCGTGTAACCCGCCTCGGTGCGCACGAGCGAGCTGGCGGCGCCGGGCACCTCGAAACCCGCCAGCAGCAGACGATCGGAGTGAACCCGGCTCAACGAGCTCGAGCGTACACATGGCGACCGGGCGCCTTGGTATAAGGGATCTGAGCGCGCGCACAATTCGGGCACGTCCGTCGTTCGCCGCCGCCCACGAGAACGGAGCAGTGATTCGATGACGCCCAAACGGCTCGGAGCTTCGCTCGCGACCGTCGTAGCGTTGATCACGGTGCCCGCCGTGGCCGCGGCGACTCACGACCGTGCTGAGACTGCCGGCGGTGTCGTTCACACCTGGAGCGACTACCACCGCGCTGCGGGGACGGCGGGACCGCTGATCGCATCGCACAAGACGGTGCTGGTTGCGTGCCGCGTCCAGGGTTACAAGGTCGAGGACGGCAACCGCTGGTGGTATCGCATCGCCTCGGCGCCGTGGCGCGGTCGCTTCTATGCGTCGGCCGACGCCTTCTACAACAATGGCCGCAAGTCGGGCAGCCTGGTGCACACGCCGTTCTTCGACCCGAAGGTGCCGGTGTGCTGAGCGCGGGCGCCTGCAGGCATGACACTGCGCTCCGGCCGTTCCTCGTGTGGCGGGACCGCGGCGGCGAACGGATCGTCTTCTCGCTCGGCGATCGCACCGCCGCGACCGTCGGCCGGCGCACCGCCAACGACATCGTCCTGAAAGGCGATCCGGACGCATCGCGGGCCCACGCCGAGCTCAAGCTCGTCGGCGGCGACTGGATGGTCATCGACGACGGCATGTCGACCAACGGAACGTTCGTCAACGGCCACCGTCTGCACGAGCGCAGGCGGCTGCACGACGGTGACGTGCTGCGCTTCGGGAGCACCCTCGTCGAGTTTCGGAACCCCGCCCAGGGCCAGAGCGAGGTCACCGCGATGGGACCGATCCGGGTCACGCTCGACGACCTGAACACGTCGCAACGCAGGGTGCTGATCGCGCTCTGTCGCCCGTACAAGGAGGCGGACCCGTACGCAAAGCCGGCGACGAACAGGGAGATCGCCGGCGAGGTGTTCCTGACGGTCGAGGCGGTCAAGCAGAACCTCCGTGGGCTGTTCCGGAGGTTTGAGATCAACCACCTGCCGCACAACGAGAAGCGGGTGCGGCTGGTCGAGCTGACGCTGGAGTCGGGGCTGATCTCACGCGGCGAGCTCTGACCGCACTAGTCCAGCGGCGCGAGCCCTTCACGGAAGGCCACGGCGGCAAGCTCGGTCCGGGTCGTCGTCTCGCACTTGCGCATCGCGTGGGCCACGTGGCTCTGGACGGTCCGGCCCGACAGGAACAGCTGCGTCGCGATCTGCCCGTTGGTCAATCCCTCGGCGAGGAGACGCACCACCTCCGCTTCGCGCGGCGTCAGCTGCTCGACGCAGTACCGTCGCTCGACGCAGTACCGTCGCAGCGGTTGGGTCCGGGTGTCGCGGATCCCCTCGCTCGTGCTCGCGCGCGTCTCATGGCTCCCGACCCAGGCAATCCGCGCGACGAACGCGAGTAGCGCAACCAGCGCCACGATGTCGACGACCACGTCCCCGGGGTGCGAGCGGGTGGCGGCGATCAGTCCGCTGTGGCGGAGTGGCACCGCCGGGATCACCACGAGCGCTGCGGCCGCGGTCGTGGCGATCACACCCGAGCGACCGAGCAGCACCCCGCCGAGCAGGACCGCAACCGCGAACAGCAACACCCAGATCGGCTGCCGGACCCCGTCCAGGTAGAGCAGCACGGTCGCCGCGGCTTCGAGTGACGCGATCAGCACGGCCGCGCTGAGCCGCGTCCGTCCGTCGCGCGCGAGCACGAGCAGCGCGAACGCGGCCCCGCCCGCCGCGAGGCTGAGCGCGCACCACGGGAGCATCCGCGGACCACCGTCGCTGACGGCGACGCCGAGCAGGACGGCACCGGTCGCGCCCGATGCGACGACCGCAGTTGCGAGCATCTCGAATAGGAGCGGCTCGTCCTGCCGCGCGGGTTCCCCTGCGCTCGATGGCGCCGTCCAGCGTCGCCACAGCCCCGGACTCCGCATGACCCGAGCAACGGTAGCCCGATCACATCGCCGACGGCCGGCTCACACGCTCCTGCAGCACGATCCGGCACGAGACGGAGCGCCCCATGCGTAGAACTCCGGCGAGATTGCGGTGGTTCGGCCGCGACGGCAACGGAATCAGCCATTTGGCGGATGGAGCGGCACCGCCACGGGACGAGAATCTCGCGCCGTGCGAGCCGCCGACCCTCCCGGGCAAGACCCCTCACTGATCAGGATCGACGGCTATTCGATCCACGACCTCCTCGGCCGAGGCGGGATGGCCTCGGTGTACCGCGCCACGCAGCTGTCGTTCAATCGACCGGTCGCGATCAAGCTGCTGGCGCCGTCACTGCGGTCGGACGAGAGCTTCGTCACCCGCTTCCGTCGCGAGGCCGGCGTCCAGGCGACGCTCCAGCACCCGCACATCGTGCCCGTGTTCGAGAGCGGCGAGGTGCACGGGATCCCGTTCATCGTGATGCGACTGATCGACGGCCCGAGCCTCCGGGACCTGATTCGAACCGGCGACCTGACGACGGTTCGATCGGTCGAGCTGCTGACGGGCGTCGCGGACGCACTCGACTGCGCTCATCGCGAAGGGATCCTTCACCGTGACGTGAAGCCCCACAACGTGCTCGTCGAGGGCGCCCAGCACGCCTGGCTCGCCGACTTCGGCCTGACGCGGCTGGTCGAGGACCGCGGCGGTCTGACGAGCGCGAGCGGGCTCGTCGGCACCTACGACTACCTCGCGCCAGAGGTCGCCCGGGGTGAGCCGGCCTCGCCCGCCAGCGACGTCTACTCACTCGCGGTCACGACGTTTCAGGTCTTGACCGGATCGCTGCCGTTCCCCGCCGCCCACCAACCGGCAGCCCTGCTCGCGCACGCGGCCGCGCCTCGCCCGCGCGCGTCAGAGGTCGAGCCCGAGCTTCCACGATCCGTCGACGAGGTCCTCCAGCGCGGGATGGCACCTGCCCCGGAGCGGCGACCGCAACGCGCGAGCGAGTTCCTCGACGACGTCCGAGCGGCAGTCGGCCTCGAGCGGACCGCCCCGCTCCGCACTCGGCTGCAACCGGCGGCAGGCACCCGATTGCCGCCCGAGGAAGTCGACAGCCGCGCGATGACCTCCGCCCCTGGACGCCAGGGCGGCCCGCGCGCGCGCCGCCGCGCCTCCCCCAGCTTCGGCCTGTGGGCGAGATTGCTCGGGACGAGCGCGATCATCGTCGCGGCAGTGCTCGCGATCGTGCTCGCCACCAGCGGCGCCGCGCGCAACAGCGGTCACGGCGGCCGCCTCGAGACGGTCGGCGGCGTGGCCCACAACTGGATCAACTACAAGCTGGCGATGGGACCCGCGGGGCCGCTGATTCCCGACCACGCGACGATCCGGATCGCCTGCCGGCTCCACGGCTTCAGGGTGCAGGACGGCAACACCTGGTGGTACCGGATCGCGTCGAAGCCGTGGAACGGCCGCTACTACGTGTCGGCCGATGCCTTCTACAACAACGGCCACAGGTCGGGCAGCCTGCTGCGCACGCCGTTCGTCGACCCGAGGGTGCCGCTCTGCTGAGCTCGACCGCGAGCACGGGCATCGAGCCAGGTGCTTGTCCCGCCGGCCACCCGCTTGTGGGCTGGGTGGCCGGGCGTCGATCAGCTCGAGATCGAGATCGAGCAGCCGAGGTCAGGCCCAAAGGCCGCCGAGCGGCACCGCGGCGAGACGATCCCCGAATGGAACGGTGTTCGGTCCGGTGGAGAGGAGCACGCCGGCCTTGAAGCGGTCGCCGAGCCGGTCGCGGAGGTGTCGCAGTCCGCGGAAATCGCTCGGCGACGCCGACGCCGCGCTCTTGACCTCAACGCCGGCGATCGTTCCATCGCGACGCTCCAGCACGATGTCGACCTCGCGGCCGTCACGGTCGCGGTAGTGGTACTGGCGCGGCGCGTTCACCTGCCATTCGACCTGTCGGGCGACCTCGTTCGCGACGAACGTCTCGAACGCCAGCCCAGCGACTGCACCCGTCCTCAGCGAGCCGCCGTTCGTCGGCTCCGATCAGGGTTCATGGTTCTTGTCAGCCGGTCCGATTACATTCCCGTGCACGGCATACCGCATGAGTCCAAGGGGGGCACGGCGGCGCCATGGTGATGCCGGCGCAGCGCTTCAGTTCAGGAACTCCGATGGGCTGGCGGGCGCCGGGGGGAGGCCGTCATCGCGGCCCGGCGAGGTCGTGAGGGCGATGCGGCCTCGGCGGGTCGCGCTCGCAGCCGCTGTCGCGCTCGCGCTGCTTGCGGGGATGCTCGCAGTGGCCGCCCCTGCACTGGCGGGGACCGCCAACGGCGGGATCGCCGGTGCGCCTCGCGGCAACCCGATCGCCGGTCTCGATTGGGGGATCTACAGGGGTCCCAACGGCGGCCTGTACCCGGCCTACCAGACCGCGACCGGCGCCCGCAAGCGGATCCTCGGGAAGCTCGCCCTGGAGCCGATCACGCAGTCGCTCGGATTCTGGGACTCGACCGCGCAGGTCGGGCCCGCCGCACGGCAGATCATCGCCGACACGACCGGCGGCAACCCCGAGGTCCTCTCCCAGCTGTCGACGTTCGAGCTGAACCCGTGGGAGGGCGGCGCCTGCCACGGCAGCTGGAACGTCGGCGCCGACCAAGCGTGGTATCGAAGCCTCGCCGCGGGCATCGGCAGCGCACGCGCGTTCGTAATCGTCCAGGTCGACCTGCCCTTCGCGCTCTGCACGCCAAGCTCCGCCCCCGACACGATCACCGCGTTCGGCGCGCAGACGCTGGCGGCGCTGCCGCACACGACCGTCTACCTCGACGCCGGCGCCGCCGAGTGGGAGCCCGCCGCGAAGATGGCGGCGCTGCTGATCCGTTGCGGGATCCGGTCCGCCCGCGGGTTCGCGCTCAACGACACGCAGTACGGCTCGACCGACCTCGAGCTCCAGTACGGGGCTCAGATCGTCGCCGCACTGAGCGCCGACGGCGTCCCCGGCAAGCACTTCATCCTCAACACCGACCAGAACGGCCAGCCCTACCTCGCAGGTCAGGTCAAATCCGAGTCCAACGACACCCCCCGCTGCACGAGCCGAAGCCAGACCCTGTGCCAGCGCACCGGCATCCCCCCACGACCGACGTCGCCAACCCGCGCTGGGACCTGACCGCGACCGACGCCGCGACCGCCCGCGCCGACGCCGACGCGTACGTCTGGTCGGGCGCGCCGTGGGACGTCAACGGCGGCGGCCTCGACCTCGCCTACGCGCTCGCGCTCGGCGCCAACGGCGAATTCTGAATTGGGGCGCCCGGACCCCGCGCACGCGACCGTAGATGGTGCTAGTGGTGGTACCATACGTCGTCATGACGAAGACGACCGTCTATCTGCCCGACGATCTCAAGTCTGAGCTTGCCCGCATCGCCGCAGCATCGGGTCGCTCGGAGGCCGACCTGATCCGCGAGGCGATCCGCTCGCTCGTCCGCCGAGCCGCTCGGCCGCGACCGCGGGGCGCGTTGTTCGCAAGCGGCGATGCCCACCTGTCCGAGCACGCCGAGCAGGCCCTAGCCGGCTTCGGGGAGCGATGAGGTGCTGCTGTGCGACACCAGTGGCCTCGTTGCCTTCTTCGACGCAAGCGACGCTCACCACGCCCGGGTCGACGCCACGATCGCCGAGGATCCCGGCCCGTTCGTGATCTCGCCGTACCTGCTGGCCGAGCTCGACTACCTACTGGCCCCGCTGCGGAGTCGAGGCCGAGCTCGCTGCCCTTGGGGAGCTGTCAACCGGGGCATGGGAGCTGCCCGCCTTCACCGCGGCCGATCTGCGCTCAGCCCGGGACCTGATCGACCACTACCGTGACCAGGACATCGGGGTGGCCGACGCGTCCATCGTCGTGCTTGCCGAGCGCTTCAAGAGCAATCGGGTGCTGACTCTCGACCACCGTCACTTCCGGGTTCTGCGGACGGTCGGCGGCAGGCCATTCCAGCTGCTGCCGGAGTAGCGAAGCGGTGCGGGCGCCGTAACACCGACGTAGGTCGGCCCGCCACCGGCCAGCGCCGGGCCACCCGCTTGAGGGCTGGGTGGCCCGGGTCATGAGTCGTCGCCTGATGAGTTGTCAGCTCGTGAGGAAACGTCCGCTCAAGCGCCCGCCGCCGAGGTCAGGCCGATAGGCCGCCGAGCGGCACCGCGGCGAGAGGTCCCCGGATTGAACGGTGCTCGAGCATTCAAGGAGTGGTTCGCGCTCAACGACACGCAGTACGGCTCGACCGACCTCGAGCTCCAGTACGGCGCACAGATCCTCGCCGCACTCAGCGCCGACGGCGTCCCCGGCAAGCACTTCATCGTCAACACCGACCAGAACGGCCAGCCGTACCTCGCGGGTCAGGTCAAATCCGAGTCCAACGACACGCCCCGCTGCACGAGCCGAAGCCAGACCCTGTGCCAGCGCACCGGCATCCCCCCCACGACCGACATCGCCAACCCGCGCTGGGGCCTGACCGCGGCAGACGCCGCGATCGCCCGCGCCGAGGGACGTCAACGGCGGCGGCCTCGACCTCGCCCACGCGCTCGCCGTCCGGACCAACGGCGAGTACTGACCCTACACCTGGGGTAGATGCAGACCAGCGGCCGATCCGGTTAGATCCGGGCCGAGCCGGCGAAGCCGACGGCTCCAGATGCGCCATACAGGTGGATCACGTCCGGGCCGTGAATCGTCTCAACGCAGCTCAATTATATTCAGACATGCTCACTTACCACGTCAGTGCGATCCCTCGGACGCTTGGTGATCGGACCCAGCTTTTTCGCAGCAGCGGGCGAGATTGGGTTACGATTTCAGCGCCGTTTCGCCGGAGGAGTCAGTACGTGGTTGAAGGACTTGAGACCGGGGGGTCGGACCAGATGAGTCGGACCAGATGAGGAGGCGCCAGGCCCCCGAGCGATGGTTGGCGGACCGATGAGCGTTGCCCTGCAGCGCATCGGCGAGCCGTACGGGCAGGCGAGGATCACGGCGGTGGCGTGGGTCGCCGACGAGGAACTTGCCTATGAAGAGTGGTTGCGTCAGGGCTCGCGGCTCGGTCTGGCAAGCCGCAGCGCAGCCTGGTGGATCGGGGACTGGGTCCGCTACGGAACCGCCAAGTACGGCGACAAGTACAGCGCGGCCGTGCGCGTGACCGGCTACGACCGCCAGACGCTGATGAACATGGTCTATGTCGCGACCAGGTTCGATGTCTCCCGACGTCGGGAGACCCTGTCGTGGAGCCACCACGCCGAGCTGGCCCCCCTCGAGCAAGACGACCAGGAGGCATGGCTCAATCGCGCCGTCAGCGACCGCCTCAGCGTGCGGGACCTGCGCGAGGCGCTCGCCCCCGTCAAGCAGCGGGCTGCACGCCCAGCGCCCAAGCCGTCCGAGACGGTCGCCCCGGGGACCGCGCGGGACGGCGCCAGCGCCGCGGTCAACAGCACAGCGATCGATTCCCGGTCGACGAGCGTTCACGATGAAACCGCGCGCGAGGTCGTCTGCCCGCACTGCGGCCACCATTTCGTTCCCTGATCGCTCCCAGACAACGCGCCTGAGGTTTGTCCCGAGCCACTTGTGGGCTGGGTGGCCCGGCACGCACGGTGACGCCCCGCATCAGCGGATCGCACGCTCGTCCGATCGAGCGGCCCGCAGCCACGCCCGCAGACCTGCGGGCAGCTTGGCGGCAAGCCACCAGGGACGCCAGAGGTAGGCGAGCGCCAGCCCCCAGCCGCCCCGCCGTGCGAGCGGCCGCCAGCCACGCATGACGGCGGCCGACGGTGCCAGCTCGTGGCCGACCAGGCGCAGCTTGCCGGCAAGGCCGCGCGTCGCCACGAGGCGCTCGATCCCGACCGCCGTATCCGGCGGAGTTCCGGCCAGCAGCCGGAGCACGCGCGAAGTCTCTGTCGGTAGCGACAGGCGCCCGGCCAGCTCCGCCCCGGAAGGCACCAGGCGCAGCCCGCTGGCGAAGGCAGCGTCGCTGCCGAGCTCGCGCGCCAGGCCCGCCGCGGTGCACCACGTCGGGAGCTCCACCTGCCCGAGCGCGCGACGGAGATCCTCCATCCGCTGGGGATCGCCGGCGCCGTGCTGCGCTGCATGAAGGGCGACGATCAGCGCGTTCGCCGGCTCGGACGGCACGCGAACCTGGGCACGGCCAACGCTGATTCTCAACGCGTTCGGTGACAAGGACCCCCACACCGCCTGCGGCGTTGCGCTCAGCAGGTACAGGGTGTGGTGCAGCTCGACGCGTGCCGGCATCGCCCCGTCGCGAACCCAGTTGTCGTGGTGAGTGGCTCGCTCGAGGGCGTGCGCACCCTCGTACTCCCGCCGGAAGCCCAGATCGGCCAGTACCTCCTCGGCTGCCGTGAAGTCACCGGGCGCAGGCAGCAGATCGATGTCCCCGTAGGCCCGCGCGCCGACGTCGTCTCGATAGAGCCACTCGGCGAACGCCCGTCCCTTGAGCAGCAGGTAATCGACACCGCCGACACCGAAAGCACCGGCGATCTCGGCGAGCGTATGATCGAGCGCCAGCTGTCGCGCGGCTCGCAGGCGGCGCGACGCCACAGCAGCCCCGGGCTTCACGACAGTGCTGGCCTTCATGATCGACTCTCCCAGCCTCTTGCGTCTTGACCGGATGGTATGAGACGCCAACTCGCGGCTCTGTGAGATCGCGGTGAGCCGGTGAGCGTCTCGGGCGGCGAGCACTCGTACAGGTGGCTGGGCGAGATGCTCGAAGCGCTGCCCGACCCGGACGGCCTGCCCTTCGGCGAGACGCCAACCTGGCGGGAGCTCGCCGACTGGATGGTCGGGCGACGGGTGCTCGTCGTCGGCGATGACGCCGAGCAGGCCGCGACCGCGTTCGCGGTTCGTGGAGCGGCATCCGTCCAGACATACGAGCGCTCGTGGAACGAGCTCGACCCGGAACGCCACGGCATCTTCGAGATCGTCTACTGCGACGGGCTGCTGGACCGCGCCGCCGAGCCGCTGGCGCTGCTGCGCACGCTGCGATCGATGATCACGTTGGGCGGGCTGCTGGCGATCGGCGCGACCGTGCTGGACGATCCGGAGCGATCGGAGTACCTGCGCTTCGTGCCCGACGGCCTCCCCGGCGATCCGGGCTGGCGGCTCATACCGGGTCGGCTCGCCTTCAGATGGATGCTCCAGGCCTCCGGGTTCGAGGTTCAGGCGGCACTCGGCGAGCGCCCAGGCCCCTCCGATCCGTTGCCGCTCGTCAGCGAGTACCTCAGCGCGACCGCTGTCAACGGACGCCCGGGCTGAGCCTCGGCGGGTAGGCGGCGCGGCACGGTCGTCCCGCACAAGCTCCCGACATCGGGAGCTTCCGTCGCGAAACCGCCGGGCCGTATGCTCGCGCCATGAGAGGTCAACCGAGGGACCGATCTGATGGCGCCGCCGTCCCCGTCCTCTACCTGGCGCCGTGGGTCGACATCGGTGGGTCGGACACCTCGACGATCGACTGGTTCCGGTTCCT
>DAHUYL010000089.1 GCA_027315255.1 Solirubrobacterales bacterium
GAACGCGCCCAGATCGAGCTCATCGCTCGCCGCCAGCGGATGCAGGCTCGACCCGATCGTACGATGCGAGGGCTCCAGCACCCGCAGATGCGTCTCACCACTCGAGCGCAGCAGCGTCGTGTACGTCCGCTGATACAGCTCAACCTCGTCGCTGAGCCGCACGCCCACTTCGGACAGGCTGGTCAGGGCTAGCCGGGCGACCGCCACGCGCTACTCGCGTTCGTAGGGGATTCCGTCGGATTCCGGCGGTCGGGAGCGACCGACGAGCCCCGCGACGGCAACCAGGGTGAGGACGTACGGCAGCGCCTCGAACAGCGTTCCGAGGGTCGGGTTGACGCTCGACACGCGGTCGGACATGGCGTTGCCGAACCCGAACAGGAGGCAGGCCCAGAGCGCCCCCCACGGCCGCCACTTGCCGAAGATCATCGCAGCGAGCGAGATGAAGCCGCGACCGTTGGTCATGTCGTTGCTGAACGACCCGACGAAGCCGACCGACAGGTAGGCGCCACCGAGCGCCGCCAGCATGCCGGAGACGACGACCGCCGTGTAGCGGATCCTCAGCACCGGCAGCCCGACCGTGTCCGCGGCGCGCGGCTTCTCGCCGACAGACCGCAGGCGCAGACCCCACTTCATCCGGAACAGGAAGAACGTGAGCGCGGGCACGAGCGCCAGCCCGACCCAGGTCAGGAGATTCGCGTCGCCGATCGCCGCGCCGAAGAACCCGACGTGCTGGATCAGCGGGAGCCTGACGTTCGGGACCTGCGAGATGTTGAGCGGGGTTCCGTTCGGTCCGTAGTGGTACTCCAGGAAGTAGCCCGTGATCCCCAGCGCCAGGAAGTTGACCCCCATCCCGCTGACGATCTGGTTCGCGCGCAGGTGGATCGAGAGAACGCCGTGGACGAGCGCGAGCAGGCCTCCGGCGAGCATCGCGACGAGCAGGCCCCAGCCCCACCAGCCGAGCAGGTCGGCGCCGTAGACACCCCAGAAGCAGCCCATCAGCATCATGCCTTCGAGACCGACGTTGATCACCCCGCCGGACTCCGAGACCACCCCGCCGAGCGCGCCGAACAGGAGCGGAGTCGCGTACCGGAGCGTTGCCGCGGCCAGCGCCGACCAGGTGAAGACCGACTCGACCGTCGCGAGCGAGGACTTCGCCGAGGCGGCGGCGCCCGCGACGGCGAGCAGCGCGACGATGATCGTCTCGACCCCGAGCTTGCGCTGCCCGCCGCGGACCGCGACCACCCCCAAGGCGGCGGCGATCGCGGCGAGGACGATCGACGCGAGCATCCCGCGCAGCTCGATCGGCGGGAGCGTGATCACCCACGCGAGCGCCCCGAGGACGACGCCGGCGATTCCGCAGCTTCGTGGCGAGGCCGTGCGCGGTGGCGCCACCGTGAGCGAGCCGACGCTCACGATGCGCCGTGCCCGCTCGGCCGGGCAGCCTTCGCCGGCCTGCTTCTCAGCGCGACGGCGATCCGCCGCCCGCCCTTGAGCAGGCGCAGCGTGATCACGTCGGTCGCGACCAGCATGATGATGATCCCCTCGATCATGAACGTCAGGTACTGCACCAGGGTCGGATCGATGCTCAGATGGATGTTGCGATCCGAGGTGCCGGTCAGCAGCGCGCCGAACAGGACGGCTGCCGCGACCGTGCCGCTGGCGCTGTTGCGACCGAGCAGCGCCACGGCGATCCCGTAGAAGCCGACCTGCGACACCTGGATGTCGTTGGTGTACAGGTTGAACTTCCAGCCGAGGATGTCGAGCGACGCCGCGACACCGGCGAACGCGCCGCAGACGAGCATCACGCGGACCCAGGTCCGCCCGACGTTCATCCCCGCGTAGCGCGCGGCCTCGGGGTTGAAGCCGACCGCCCGCGCCTCGTAGCCGAACCGCGTCCGCTTGATCAGGATCGCGAACACGACGGCGAGCGCGAACGCGATGAAGATCCCGACGTCCAGCCCCTGAAGCTGAGCGCTGCCCCAGAACACCGGCAGCTTCGCCCCGGCGACCACGTTGCTCGACACCGGCGTCTGCGGCATCTTCGGATTCTGCAGGGGCCCCCCGAGCTGGAAGCAGTAGACCCCGAGCCAGATCGCGATCCAGTTGAGCATGATCGTCGAGATCACCTCGTTGGCGCCCGTGACCGCCTTCAGCACGCCGGCGATCCCGGCCCAGGCCGCGCCGGCGAGCCCTGCCGCGACGATCGCGAAGGCGATGTGGAGGACCGGGGACATGCCGGCGAACGACGAGCCGATCCAGACCGCGACGATCCCGCCGACGGTGTACTGGCCCTGGCCACCGATGTTGAACATGCCGGCGCGGAATGCGAACGCGACGGCCAGGCCGACCAGGATCAACGGCGTCGCCTGCAGCAGCGTCTGCTGGAGGTTGCCGGCAGCGGTCGCCCGCGCGGCCCCGCCGATCCACGGGAACAGCCAGTTGAGGCCCGTCCCGGTGAAGATCGACGTATAGGTCGAGACCGGGTCGTGACCGCTCGCCAGCACGATCAGGCCGCCGGCCAGGAACGCGATCACGGTCGTCAGCACCGGCACGGTGATCGCGCCGGAACCTCGCCGGAACGCTGTCAGCCGGGCGGGAGAGCGCAGCGCGGCCTGATCGCTCTCCTCTTCCCCGCCGAGGGGATGGCCTTCGAGCTCGTCCTCGAGGAGGGTCAATCAGACCACCGCCTCGGAGCGCGAGACCTGTCCCCCGGTCATCGCCATGCCCAGCTCCTCCTCGCTCACGTCGGGTGAGAACTCGCCGACGATCCTACCTTCGTAGATCACCAGGATCCGGTCGGCGAGCGCCCTCACCTCCTCGTACTCGAGCGACACGAGCAGGATCGCACGGCCCTTGTCCCGCTCCTCGATCAGCCGGCCGTGCACGAACTCGATCGCGCCGACGTCGAGCCCGCGCGTCGGCTGGTGGGCGACGAGCACCTTGGGGTTCGAAGCGATCTCGCGCGCGACCGCGACCTTCTGCTGATTGCCGCCCGACAGCGCCGCCGCATAGCTGTCGGGCCCGCCGCCACGGACGTCGAATTCGGACAGCAGCCGGCCGGCGCGCTCCCTCAGGTGAGCGAGCCGCATCCACCCGCGGGCGCTGCACTGCGGGGAGCGGTACTCCCGCAGCGCAAGGTTCTCGGCGAGCGTGAACGGAAGCACGAGCCCGCGAAGGTGGCGGTCCTCGGCGATGTGGGCGATGCCCGCCTCGGTCGCCGCCCGCACCCCCTGGCCGGCGATCTCGCGGCCATCGACCCGAACCCGGCCCGACGCCGGCGCGCGCATCCCGGTGATCGCGTCGACGAGCTCGCGCTGGCCGTTCCCGTCGACCCCGGC
The DNA here is from genome assembly GCA_027315255.1 of Solirubrobacterales bacterium. Lineage (GTDB taxonomy): Bacteria > Actinomycetota > Thermoleophilia > Solirubrobacterales > Solirubrobacteraceae > Palsa-465. The sequence continues at coordinate 3,339 of DAHUYL010000089.1, forward strand.
GATCGCGACGATCTCGCCGGAACGCACCGTCAGCGAGACGCCGGAGACCTTCTCGAGCCGGCGCTCGTCGCCGACGTGCAGGTCGGCGACCGCCAGCAGCGGCTCGGCCGGCGTCCCATGCCGCTTGGCTGCGGAGAGCACCACGTCGCGCCCGACGACGAGGCGGGCGAGGCTCTGCTCGGTCGCGCCCGCGCGTGGCACGCTGGCCACCCGCTTGCCGCGACGCAGGACCGTGATCCGGTCGGCCACGTCCAGCACCTCGCGGAGCTTGTGGCTGATGAACACGATCGCGGCGCCGTCCCGCTTGAGACGGTTGAGCACGCCGGTCAGCTCACGGACCTCCTGAGCGGTCAGCACCGCGGTCGGCTCGTCGAGCACCAGGATCCGCGCGTTGCGATACAGCGCCTTGAGGATCTCGACCCGCTGCTCCGCGCCGACCGTGATGTCCTCGATCCTCGCATCGGGGTCGACCGCGAGGCCGTACCGATCCGACAGCTCGTGCACCCGGGCGCGAGCGGCCTTCAGGTCGAGCCTGCCCCACCGGCTCGGCTCCTGGCCGAGGACGATGTTCTCGGCGACCGTCATCACCCGAACCAGCATGAAATGCTGGTGGACCATCCCGATCCCGGCGTCGATCGCCGTCCGAGGCGAGTGGATCTCGACCGGCCGGCCATCGACGAGGATCTCGCCCTCGTCGGGCGTGTACAGGCCGTAGAGGACGGACATCAGCGTCGACTTGCCGGCGCCGTTCTCTCCGAGCAGCGCGTGCACCTCGCCGGCGGCGACGTCGAAGTCGACTCGGTCGTTCGCGACGACCGAGCCGAACTTCTTCGTGATCCCCTTGAGCTCGAGGATCGGGGGGGCTGACCCCGTCAACGGCGCAGCCGGTCCGGCACCCGCCTACTTCGAGACCAGGAGCGTCGTCGGCGGCTTGATCTTCCCGGCCTTGATCTGGGCGATGACGGCGTTCACCTGCGCCTTGAACGGCGCGCCGGCGGCATCGATCGTGCCGATTCCGACGCCACCGTTGCTGAGGTTCTCCTGCAGGTTGCTCGAGAACTTGCCGCCCATCAGGTCCTTGGCCGCCGTGAACACGCCGGTGTTGACCATCTTCTCGGCCGACGTCAGCACGAGGCTCGGGGCCAGATAGTTCTGGTCGGCGTCGACACCGATCACCTGGGTCTTGGTCGAGACACCGGCGGAGATGACGCCGAGGCCGCAGCCGCCGGCCACCTGGAAGACGACCTTCGAGCCGGCCTGGATCTGGTTGAGCGCGAGCTCCTTGCACGACGACTCATCGGTGAAGTTCTGCGAATAGGCGTTCAACAGCTTGGCCGACGGATCGGCCTTCCTGACGCCTGCCTGGAAGCCGGCGATGTACAGGTTGACCGGCGGGATGCTCTGCCCGCCGACCGACGAGGCGGTCGTGTACTTGTGCGCCTTCAGGTAGAGCCCGGTCAGGTACCCCGCGGGATAGCCGGCCTCCTGCTCGGCGAAGTCGATCCCCTCGATGTTCGGCGCGGTGTCCGGCGCGGTCCCGCCGGGGCTGTCGATGATCGCGAAATGCACCTTCGGGTACTGCTTGGCCACGGTCTCGAGCGGAGTGGCCATCAGGAAGCCGACCGCGATCACGAGATTGTTGCCGGCCGCGGCGAGCTTGGTGAGGTTGGGGAGATAGTCCGCCCCCGAGCTCGATTGCAGGACGGTGCCCTTGACGTGGAGCTGCGACTCGGCCTGGAGCAGACCCTCGTAGGACAGATGGTTGAACCCGTGGTCGTTGAGGCCGCCGATGTCGGTGACGAGCCCGACCTTGAAGGGCGTGGCGATCGCCGGCCTGGCTGATCCACTGGCACTGCTGACGATCCCGAACACTCCGACTGCCACGACTGCGGCCGCCCCAGACAGCCACGGAATGCGACGCCTGACGTTGAGAAGCAAGTCGACTCCTTCCCGGTCGAAAGAACGCGAAACTAACAGACGACGCGGGTATCCACTCGTCGAATTCTCCGACGGACCGCTAAGCCAGAGCCTCGGCGCCGCCGATACGTATCGGCGGCTCGCCGGACGGGAGCCCGAACGCACGCACACGTGGCACAGCTCGAGCCTTCGCCCACCGAGATCTACGCAGGCCCGTTCACCCGGCGCGAGGCGGCGCGCCTGCTGTGGCGCGCGGGCTTCGGGCCGCGCCCCGGGGACTGCGCGCGGGTGGCCGCGCTCGGGCTCGAAGGCGCCGTCGCGTCGCTGACCCGGCCGCAGGGCCCCGCACAGCTGCTCGGCGCCGAGCCGCACGACGACAAGGGCCGGCCGCTCGATCCGATCAACGTCTGGGGCGACGACCACTGCTGGTGGCTCGACCGCATGATCCGATCCGACCAGGGGCTGATCGAGCGGATGACGCTGATCTGGCACAGCTGGTTCGCGACCTCGGAGGAGGCCTCGAACGCGAAGCTGATGATCGACCAGAACTGGACGCTGCGCGGCCACGCGCTCGGCAACTTCCACGACCTGCTCGTCGACGTCACCAAGGACCCGGCGATGCTGCTGTGGCTGAACGGCGCCCAGAACAACAAGTGGAGCCCGAACGAGAACTACGGTCGGGAGATGCTCGAGCTGTTCACGCTCGGCGCCGACCGCGGCTACGACCAGACGGACGTCCACCAGAACGCCCGGGCGCTGACCGGCTGGACGAACGACTGGAACAACGCGGGCCCGACCAGGTTCCGCTACGAGCCGAGCCTGCACGACGACGGCATCAAGACCCTGTTCGGCCGGCGCGGACGCTGGAACTGGCTCGACAGCTGCCGGTTCGCGGTCGGCCACCCCACCCATCCGTCGTTCTTCGTGACGAAGCTGTGGGGGTACTTCGTCGGCGCGCAGCCGCCGGCGGCGACCCTGGCCGCGCTCGAGCGCGCGTACGTCGGCAGCGGCTTCGAGATCCGGCCGATCGTCGAGGCGATCCTGCGTCACCCGCTGTTCTACGAGGGCCCGCGGCTCGTGATCCCGCCCGTCGTGTTCTGCGCCGGGATGCTGCGCGGGAGCAGGCAGACGATCGTCACGACCGACTGGGCGTGGGTCGCGCAGCTGACGGGCCAGGTGCTGTTCCAGCCGCCGAACGTGTCCGGCTGGAACTACGCCCAGTGGCTCGACACCTCGCGCTGGGCGGGACGGCTGACCGCCGTGAACACGGCGCTGGACAAGCACGTGCTCGACGGCAAGCACTACCCGTTCGGGCTCGAGGAGGACGCGTCGGCGGCGCTCGCGCACGCGCTCGCGTTCTGGGGGGACCCCGAGCTGTCGGACACCGCCCGCAACAACCTGCTGGCGCTCGGCCGCCGCTTCCTCCACGGCCAGACCCAGGACTACGAACAGGGACCGGACCGCTACGTGCGCCAGAACGCGCTGCGGGCGCTGATCCCGATGACCCCTGACTTCCAGACCGCCTGATGGACGACGCCATCACGCGCACCTGCTGCGACGGCTTCACGCGCACCCAGCTGATCCGCCGCGCGCTCGCGTCGGGCAACGCACCCGTCGCCCGCGAGTGGGACCCGCGGATGCCGATCCCGGCCGGCGTCGGGATCGACCGTCGCCGGTTCCTGCTCGGCGGCGCCGCCGGCATGCTGACCGTGTACGGGATGGACCGGCTCGGGATGACGAGCGCGGTGCTCGGTGACGGGATCGCGAAGGCGGCGGCGCTCCAGCCTCGAGACACCCCGATCCTCGTGTCGGTGTTCCTCCAGGGCGGCGTCGATGCGCTGTCGCTGCTCGCGCCGGCGGGCAATCCGTTGTACGAGAAGCTGCGCCCGACGCTCGCCGTCGCACCCGGGCAGGGGACGCCGTTCCGCGAGGACCCGAGCCTCGTCTGGCATCCGGCGGCCGCGTCGTTCGCGCAGCTGCACGACGCCGGTCTGATGACGGTGATCCCGAGCATCGGCTACGCCGACCCGGACATGTCGCACTTCACCTCGCGCCACTACTGGGAGGTCGGCGCGACCTCGACGTCGCTTCAGACCGGCTGGCTCGGGCGCTTCCTCGACGCGCACGGCGATCAGACGAACCCGTTCCAGGGGCTGTCGCTCGACGGGCAGATGAACCCGACGCTCGCGACGGCGCGCAACCCGGTCGCGGCGATCGACCAGCCGGACAACTTCTCGATCTGGGTGAACGGCCTGTGGGGCGACTCCTACGAATGGGCGATGGACTCCGCCTCGGCGCTCGGCGACGCCCAGCGGCGCTCGCCGGATCCGGCGATCGCGCAGGTCGCGCAGGCGGCCTCGGAGGTCGGGATCGTCCGCAACACGCTGAAGCCGTTCGCGAACTCGAAGGGCGGCCCCTCCTACACGAGCCCGGTCACGTATCCGACCGACGGCTCGAGCGACTTCCCCCAGCGGCTCGCCGGACTGGCGGCGATGATCGCCGCCGGCGTGCCGCTGCGCTGCGTGGCGGTCACGACCGACACCCAGTTCGACACGCACTCGGCGCAGACGGGAACGTTCGATCCGGGGATCAAGCTGGCCGCCGACTCGCTCGCCGCCTTCCAGGCGGACCTGCAGGCGCGCGGGCTGGCCGACCGCGTGCTCGTCCATGTCTGGTCGGAGTTCGGCCGCCGCGCCCAGGAGAACGGCTCGAACGGAACCGACCACGGCGCCGCCGGGACATCGCTGTTGATCGGCAGCCGGGTGAAGGGCGGGATGCTCGGCGAGTTCGCGCCGCTCACCGCGCTCGACCCGAACGGCAATCAGCGCGAGAACGTCGACTTCCGCGGGATCTACTGCTCGCTGATCGAGCAGTGGCTCGGCGCCGACGCCGCGGCCGTGATTCCCGACGCCCGCCGCCTCCGGCGCTACCAGCTGCTGTCGTGAGACGCCCCCGGGTCGCGTCCCGCCGCTCGTGGAGACTTGCGACGTGCGCGGCCGCCGCCGCCGGTGCCGCCGGCATACCGGCCGGCGGCACCGCAGCCACCGATCACCGCAGCCCGGCCCACCTGCTCGTCTACGCGCAGGAGTGGTCGCTGTGGCCGTCGGCCACGAGCGTGCCGGCCGGGACGATCGACGTCGAGCTGTGGAACCGCGGCCAGGATGCCCACGACCTGCGGGTCCGCCGGGTGAACGCGCAGGGCGCGATG
>DAHUYL010000115.1 GCA_027315255.1 Solirubrobacterales bacterium
AGCAGCAGCGGCTGTGCATCGCACGGACGATTGCGATCGAGCCCGATGTGATCCTGCTCGACGAGCCGGCCTCGGCGCTCGACCCGATCGCGACCGCCTTGATCGAGGATCTGATCCACGAGCTCAAGCGCCGTTACACGATCGTGATCGTCACCCACAACATGCAGCAGGCCGCGCGAGTCGCCGACAAGACCGCGTTCTTCAGCCTCGACGAGCACCGCGTCGGGACGCTGATCGAGTACGACGACACCGAGAAGCTGTTCAGCCGCCCGGCCGACCTGCGCACCCGCGATTACGTCACGGGTCAGTTCGGCTAGACGCCGGCGTCCGGGGCCCCGCGGCGAGGCCCGCACGCAGTCACGATGTCAGGATCGCGCTGGTGTCGACGTGGCGGACGATCGGCTGGCCGCACTGCCAGCAGTACACCGCGCCGCTCGAGTGCGGCGCGCCGCAGCTGGCACAGCCACCGGCGGTCGCCATGTTGTCGAGCTTGAGGATCCGCTCGACCTCGCCGAGCTCGGCGTCGGCGTGCTGGAGCTCGGCCGCCCTCTTGACGATGATGTCGACCCTGATCCGGTCGCGGATCGCCATCTCGTAGACGAGGCCGCCAAGGTCCCACTGAAGCTCCTGAACCTGCTTGGCGAGCTGCTTCTGACGGTGCTCGAGGTCGATCAGCTCGCTGCCTGTCGCCGGTGCGTTGGGCATCCCCGATCAGCCTCCGCCGAACAGGTTGCCGGTCTGCTTGCCGTTGACGCAGCCCGCCTGGTTGCCCGTGCAGGTCGTGCCGATGCTGTCCCCGTACGCGCCCGAGCCGCCAGACGTCGACTTGCCGGCGCCACCCTTCGACGACCCGGTGCCGGCCGTCCCGCTGGACGAAACCGGGGCGCCACCGCCGACGCTGACGTGGACCGTCGGCGCGATGCTCTGGCCGATCAGGATGCCGACGCCGAGCGCCAGCAGCAGTGTCACGATCGCGACGAGCGCGAGCATTCGCGACGTCGATGCCGCACCACGGCGGTCGACCGCGGCTGCCGCGCCCGGATCCTGGCGCTGGTCGGTCGAAACCGCCGGCGGCAACGTCGAGCGTCCGCGACGCGTCCCGCACTCGACGCAGTAGCGCTGGTCGGAGGCGAGCTCCGCGTCGCAGACCCCGCAGCGATCGAGCGCCAGGCCCCCGATCAGGGATCCGGCGATCTCGCTCGGGGGGATCGCCTCGGCCGGGGTGGCCGCCGACTCCGACGAACCGTCCTCCATCGTGTGGCGTGTCGCCGTCATGCCCGGACTAGGCTAGCGGCCGGCGGCGGCGGGTTGTGAAGATGGCGTAAACCAAGGCTTGGTCCCGCGCATCAGCGTACACCCGCGCGCCGCCGTCGCGTCGCTAGCCGATCGTGACTGTCGTCTTCAGGTTCTTCTGGTCGGTCGTCGAGGTCAGCTCGAGCTGCGCACTGACCGCGCCGCCACTTGCAGCCTTCGCCTTGCCCGTGCCCGTGAGCGCAAGCCAGACCGACCTGGTCGAGTCAGCGGCGACCTTGTACTTGCCGGCGGCGAGCTTGCTGGATCCGGCCGCGATCACGCCGGTGCCCTCGCACGGGACGGAGCTCGTGCACTTCAGCATGACCTGCGCCTTGCCACCCATGACCTTGAGCGTGCTCGACTTCAGCACGACCGCGCCGAGGCTGCCGGTCTTGAAGGTGCCGGTGATGCTGTTCAGCGTCTCGGCCGCGGAACCGTTGCCGGCAGAGACGCCCGGCTGCGACTGGATCAGGTACGTGTACGAGGTCCCGGGCGTCAGCGCGGTCTCGTCCGGGGTGCAGCTGGCAGCCGGGAAGCAGCCGATCGGCACCGTCACGAACTGCACGGCCCCGCTCGCGTCGATGAAGAACGGCCCGGCGAACATCGCGCTGTTGGCGCCGGCGTTCCAATCAGACGTCGTGTCGTATTCGACCGTGTAGCTCGTTCCGGGGGCAAGGTTGGCAGTGTCGACCGCACCGGTGATCACGGCCGACTCGGGGGTGATGCTCATGACCGGCCCCACGGCCGGTGCGGACTGGGCCTGTGCCGGAACTGCGACGAGCCCGCTGAACCCAGCCGCACATGTCGCGGCCAGCGCGAAGCGGGAGAACTTACTCCTCAATGTCATCCTCCTGTTGGGTCTCACCGTGAAGCGCGGCAACCGTACCACGGCGCCTGCACGTGTAACCCCAACAGAATCGGCCAGATCCCCGGTTATCGGGCACTCACGGCGTGATGGTCACAACCTATTAACAACTCCGGCCGCGATTAACACAACCTGGTAACAAGTTGTGTCGCTCAGCCGCGCCGGCCGCGGCCGTACAGCGCGCGGAAGAACAGCCCGAGCGCCCGCGTGGTGGCGCGCCGGTAGGGGAACATGAACGGCTCGCGGTCGAGCGCGAACCGCGTGATCAACAGCGACTGCGTGCGGCAGTACTTGCGGATCCCGCCGGCGCCGTGGCGGGTGCCGATCCCCGAGTCCTTCCAGCCGCCCATCGGCAACCCGAGGACCGAGTAGTTGAGCTGCGCGTCGTTGATGCAGACGGCGCCGACCTCGAGCCGGCGGGCGAGCGCCTCGCCACGGGCGAGGTCACGTGTCCAGACGCTCGCCTGCAGCCCGTAGGGCGAGTCGTTGGCAAGGCGGATCGCCTCCTCGGTGTCGGCGACCTTCATGATCGGCAGCGTCGGGCCGAACGTCTCCTCGCGCATCAGCTCCATCGAGTGGTCGACGTCGACGACGACGGTCGGCTCGTAGAAGCTGCCGGCGCCGGCGCGACGGTGCCCGCCGGTGAGCACGCGGGCGCCCTTGGCGACCGCGTCGCGGACGTGCTCGTCGACGACGTCCAGCTGCGGCGGGAAGATGATCGCGCCCACGTCGACCGATCCCGCGCCCTCCGGCGGCCCCTGGCGCAGCCCCCGGACGGTGTCGGCGACGCGCTGCACGAACTCGTCGTAGACAGGCGCCTCGACATAGGCGCGCTCGATCGAGATGCACACCTGCCCGGCGTTGTTCATCGAGTAGTAGGCGGCGGCGTTCGCCGCGCGGGCGACGTCGGCGTCGGCGCACACGATCATCGCGTCCTTGCCGCCGAGCTCGAGATGGCAGGGGATCAGCCGCTCGGCGGCGGCGCGAGCGACCGCGCGCCCGGTCCGCGTCGAGCCGGTGAACATCACGCAGTCGACGTGATCGATCAGCGCCGCACCGGTCGCGGCGTCGCCGGTGGCGACCCCGAACACGCCGGCGGGCAGGCCGCACTCGCCGAGCATCTCGGCCATCAGCAGCGCCGACAGCGGCGTCACCTCGCTCGGCTTGAGGATCACGCTGTTGCCGGCCATCAATGCCGGGATGCAGTCGCCGAACGAGTTGACGATCGGAAAGTTCCAGGGACCGATCACGCCGACCAGCCCGACCGGCTCGTAGCGGACCACGAGCCGCTTGCCGAGCGTCAGCGGGCTCTGCCTGGAGGGGACACGCTCGTCGGCCAGGTAGCGGGCGGCCTGCTTGGCCCAGAACCCGAGCGCGACCACGGTGTAGCCGAAGTCGGTCAGCTGGGCGTCCTCCCACGTCTTCCCCGTCTCGGAGACGACCGTCTCGATCACGCGATCGGCGTGGTCGAGCATCCACTTCTGCGCTCGGCGGATCACGGCCGCGCGCCCCGCGAACCCGGCCGCCGCCCAGTCGGGCTGGGCCGCGCGCCCGCGCGCGGCGAGCTCGGCCAACTCGGCCGCGCCCAGCCGGGGAACGCGCCCGACGATCTCGCCGGTCGCCGGGTTCTCGACCTCGATCATGCCTGGCTCAGCTCGACCGACTCGATCTTCGGTGGCTCCAGCGGGCGGTCTCCCTTGCCGGTCGGCAACCCCTCGATCGCGTCGACGGCATCCATCCCGTCGAGCACGCGCCCGAACACCGTGTGCTTGCCGTCGAGCCACGGGCAGCTCTCAGCTGTGACGATGAAGAACTGGGATCCGTTCGTGTTGGGGCCGGCGTTGGCCATCGCCAGCGAACCACGCACGACCCGATGGTCGTTGCGCTCGTCGTCGAACGTGTAGCCGGGTCCGCCGGTGCCGGTGCCCTGCGGGCAGCCGCCCTGGATCATGAAGTCCGGGATCACGCGATGGAAGACGATCCCGTCGTAGAAGCCGTCGGCCGCGAGCTTGCGGAAGTTGGCGACCGTCTTGGGGGCGTCGTCGTCGAACAGCTCGAGCGCGATCGGGCCGAGCGTGGTGTGCATGGTGGCTGTGCTCATGCGAGCACAGTACCCCCGCCGGCCCGATCGCGCCCTCGCTGTCAGCTGTTGCCTGCGGTCGGGATCGCCTTGATCGTCGCGGTCACGCTGATCGACGGCGGGGTCGGCGGAGGCGTTGGCGTCGTGGTCGTCCCCGTCGTCGTCGTCGTCGTCTTGGTCGTGGTCGTGGTGGTGGGCGTCGCGCCGCTCGCGCACGACACCGTGGCCGTGCCGGCCTGGCCGGCGACCTCGAGCGGGATCGAGAGCGCGCCCGTCTGGCCGACCGTGTCGAGCGTCGCGCTGCGGGTCTCGGTGTTCGACCCGACGGTCAGCGTGCAGCTGACGACCACGTGCTCGCCGGCCGAACCGCCGGTGATCGTCGCGGTCGGATTGGCCAGCGCCAGGTAGCTCGCGCCGGTCGGCAGCGTCACGCTCGTGACCGTCGCCTGACTCGCGCCGACGGCGGCCGTGTTGTCGGTCGTGCCGTACTCGGTCGGCAGCGTCGGCGCGCACGTCGGGGCGCCGCCCCGCGAGATGCCGGAGATGGCCGTGTTGGCGGCGCACGACTTGGAGACGCGCTCCTGGAGCTGGCCGGTGTTGGCGCGCACGAGGCCGACCGCGCCCGGCTGGATCTTCTTGTAGGAGACCGCGTTGTCGCGCAACTGCTTGACGCCGACGCTGTTCGACGGAAGGTCGAACGCGGCGTAGCCGGCTCCTCCTAGAGACAGGAACAATGCGACCGTCGAGATCACGATCGCAGGTGATGGACGTGGAATGCGACGCAAGACAGACACCTCCAGATAGCTCAGATCCGGCCGATGTGAGTTGCCTTCCCGGCTGACGGCGTCGGAAACCGCGCGCCGCCGGGAAGGCGGATGCGGCGATTCAGCCGCGCGCCAGCTCGAGCCGCAGCGCGACGCCGCGGACGCGGGCGCCGCTCGCCTGCTGGACGACCCGCTCGGCGTCGAGCGCGGGCACCTCGGCGAACGAGAATCGCTCGAGCACGCGGACGTTGCGGACCGCCTCGCCGTCGAGTCCCGCAGCGGCCGTCAACGCTTGGACCACGTCGGATGGCTCGAGCCCGTCGGCGCGGCCACCGCCGATCACCAGCTTGCGCAGCGCGACCTCGCCGTCCGGCGCCGCATGGGGCTTGGAGTGGCGCCGCGGCTTGGGGTGGACCGGAGTCGGAGCGACCCGCGCGTCCTTCACCCAGGGAGCCAGGGTGACGCCGGCGTGTCGCTCGATCGCCTCGATCTCGCGCCGCTGGCGCGGCTCGTACAGCGTGATCGCGCGGCCGCTGCGGCCGACACGGGCGGTGCGCCCGATCCGGTGCACGTACACGTCGGGCGAGGTCGGGACGTCGTAGTTGACCACGTGCGAGATGCCCGTGACGTCGAGCCCGCGGGCGGCGACGTCGGTCGCGACCAGCAGCGGCGTACGACCCTCCTTGAAGGAGATCATCACGCCGTCCCGCGCGCCCTGGGTCATGTCGCCGTGCAGCGCCCTGACGTTCAGCCGCCGGTCTCGCAGCGTGCGGTACAGCTGGTCGCAGCGGATCTTGGTGCGCACGAACACGAGCGCCTGATCGGGGCGCTCGGCGTCCAGCACTTCGATCAGCGCGTCGGTCTTCTCGCGCGCCTGGACCTCGAGCGCGAACTGCTCGACCGTGTCGACCGTCAGCGTCGCCGCCTTGACCCGGACCAGCGCCGGGTCGTACAGGTACTGGTCGGCGAGCCGGCGGATCTCCGCCGGCATCGTCGCGCTGAACAGCGCCGTCTGGCGGCTCGACGGCGTCAGCGCAAGGATCCGCTCGACATCCTCGAGGAAGCCGAGGTCGAGCATCTCGTCGGCCTCGTCGAGCACGACGAAGCGACATGCGTTCAGCACCAGCGAGTGGCGGCTGATCAGGTCGAGCACGCGACCGACGGTGCCGACGACGACATGACCGCCGGCACGCAGCTGCGCCTGCTGGCCGCGGATCGGGGCCCCGCCGAACACGGCGACGACGTCGACGCCCTTGCGCCGGCCGTAGGCCCGCAGCGCCTGGGTGACCTGGATGCACAGCTCGCGCGTCGGCGTCAGCACGAGCCCCTGGACCTCGCTCTCCTCCGGGTCGACGTACTGGAGCATCGGCAAGCCGAACGCGGCCGTCTTGCCGGAGCCGGTCTGCGCCTGGCCGATCATGTCCCGGCCCTCGAGCAACGGCGGGATCGCCTGCGCCTGGATCGGGCTCGGGGCCTCGTAGCCGACGTCGGCGAGCGCTTCCAGCAGCGGTGGCGAGAGCCCAAGCTCGGAGAACGTGGTCACGCGCAGGACGATAGACGGCGGGAGGCGACTCGCGCGATCACCTCGTCAAGTTAGTTTGCTTCGGTACTAAAAGATTTGGTACCTTATGGTGGTAGACGCAAGAAAGGAGCCGCCTGTGAGCACCGCCGCCGAAGACCGCATTCCCCGTCACGTCTGGATGATCAGCCTGGTCGTGGTGATCGGATCGATCATGTCGATCCTCGATACCACGATCGTGAACGTCGCGCTCGACACGCTGTCGCGCGAGCTGCATTCGCAGATCAGCCAGGTCCAGTGGGTGGTGACGGGCTACATGCTCGCGCTGGCGGCGGTGATCCCCGTCAGCGGCTGGCTCGCGCGACGGTTCGGCGCCAAGCAGGTGTACCTCGTCTCGATCGTGCTGTTCACGCTCGGCTCGGCGCTGTGCGGGCTCGCGACCTCGATGCCCGAGCTGATCCTGTTCCGCGTGCTCCAGGGCCTCGGCGGCGGCATGATCCTGCCCGTCGGCCAGCTGATGATGGCGCAGGCCGCGGGGCCGAAGCGGATGGGCAGGGTGATGAGCCTGGTGGCGGTCCCCGCGATGCTCGCGCCGATCATCGGCCCGACGCTCGGCGGCGTGATCATCCAGAACATCAGCTGGCGCTGGATCTTCTACGTCAACGTCCCCGTCGGTGCGCTCGCGCTGACCGCCTCGATCCGGATGCTGCCGCGGCCCAAGCCGCAGCCGACGGAGCCGCTCGACTACCTCGGGCTCGTGCTGATGGCCGGCGGGCTGCCGCTGATCACCTACGGCCTGGCGGAGATCGGCTCGCTCGGCACGTTCGACTCGGCGCGGGTGATCGGGCCCTGCCTGGCCGGGCTCGCGCTCGTGATCGCGTTCGTGTTCCACGCCCAGCGCGCGCGCCGGCCGCTGCTCAACCTGGCGCTGTACAGGCGCCCGACGTTCTCGACGGCGTCGGTCGCGATGTTCTTCCTCGGCGCCGCGCTGTTCGGCGGGATGATCCTGCTGCCGCTGTACTGGCAGGGGGTCCGCCACGAGAGCGTGATCGACACCGGGCTGCTGACCGGTCCGCAGGGACTCGGCGCGGCGCTCGTGATGCCGCTCGCGGGCAAGCTCACCGACCGCTACGGCGGCGGGCCGCTGGCGCTGTTCGGGGTGACCCTGACCGCGGCCGCGACGATCCCGTTCGGGTTGATCGGGGCGCATACTTCGATCGCGTACCTTGCCGTGACGATGGTGATCCGCGGCATGGGGATCGGGTTCGCGTTCATGCCGGCGATGAGCGCCGCGTACGCGTCGCTGCGCCGCGAGGAGCTGTCCGACGCGACGCCGCAGCTGAACGTGCTCCAGCGCGTCGGCGGCTCGATGGGAACCGCGATCCTGGCGGTCGTGCTGCAGCGTTCGCTCGCCGGCGCGCACAGCCCGGCGGCGGCCGCGGCCGCGTTCGGGACCGCCTTCTGGTGGTCGGTCGGGCTGACCGCGCTGGCGATCGTGCCGTGCCTGATGCTGGTGGGTGCCGAACGCCGCGCCAAGGCGACGCCCGCCCCGGTGCTGCCGGCGAGCGCGGCGGCGGTCGGTGAGGCGGTCTCGGTATGACCGCGACCGCACCCGACCCGCCTGCGCCCGACCTCGCCGCCACCGAGGAGCTGAGGCGGGCGTTCAAGGCGGTGATGGCGGCGGTGCGCCGGCTGCGCGGGCGCGAGACCCACCGCCCCGGCGCCCTGTCGAACGCCCAGTACGGGCTCCTGTTCGGGCTGACGGACGGCTGCGAGCTGTCGGCCCGCGACCTCGCCGAGAGCGCCGAGCTGACCGCCGGGACGGTCACGCAGATGCTCGAGGTGCTGGAGGCGGCCGGGCTCGTCAAGCGGACCCGCTCGACCGAGGACCGCCGGGTCGTGCTGACCGCGCTGACCGACCGCGGGCGCGAGGTGCTGACCGAGCACCGCGCCCGGATCGAGCCGCGCTGGCGAGCGGCGCTGGTCGAGTTCACGCCCGAGGAGCTGCACACCGCCGCGCGCGTGCTCGGACGCCTCGCCTTCTACCTCGACCAGCTCGGCGACCAGGAGTGAGCTCGCAGCACGCCGTCGAGGTGCGGCGCCGCGTCACGCCCGCGGACGCCGAAGCGAAGCTCGCCTGAGGGCTCGCGGCGCTCCGCCAGCTCGACGGCGGCCGGCAGCGCGATCGGCCGCTTGAACGCCGCCTCGATCTCGCACGCGTCGGGGACGAGCGGCTCGAGCGCGGCCAGGCACCGCGCGAGCGTCCACATCCCGTGGGCGATCGCGGTCGGGAAGCCGAGCAGCCGCGCGCTCAGCGGGTGCAGGTGGATCGGGTTGAAGTCGCCCGACACGGCCGCGTAGCGGCGTCCGAGGTCGCCGCGCAGCCGCCAGCACGCGCTTGCCTCGAGGTCCCTGGCCGACGGCACCGAAGGACCGGGCGCCGACTCCTCGCCGCGGCCGAGCCTGAGGTTGGTCGAGACCTCCTCCCAGACGAGCTCACCGCCGGCGCGGACCTCGATGACCAGATCGAACTGGCGGCCACGGCGGTGCGGGCGCAGCCGGGTCGCGTGGACGCGCAGCGACAGCTCCTCGCCGGCGTCGAGCGGGCGGTGCTGGACGATCCGGTCGTAGATGTGCACCAGCCCGGCCGCCCCCAACGGAGAGCCCGGGCCGGTGATCAGCGCCAGCTGCAGCGGGAACGCGAGCACGTGGGGGTACGCCGGTGGCAGCCGGTCCGACAGGCGCGCCCCGACGACGCGGGCGTAGCGCGCGAGCTGGTCGCGGTCGACGCGGACGCCGTCCAGCGTCAGCGTGAGGCCTTCGCCGCCGGGTTCCCCGGCGGTGGTGGCGCGGGTCCCTTCGCCGGGTTCCCCGGCGGTTCCGGCGGCATCCCGGCCGCCGGCACCCCGCAGCCACGTGGCACCTGGGACGAGACCCAGCGCGGCGCGGGCGTACAGGCCGCTCAAGCTCGGCGCGCGCTCGCTCACGCGCCCACGAGGCTCTGACCGCAGACGCGCACGACGTTGCCGTTG
>DAHUYL010000118.1 GCA_027315255.1 Solirubrobacterales bacterium
GAACGCTTCGACGAGGACCCGTTCCTGATCTTCGCCTGGCGCGGCCGTGACAAGGACGAGCTGCTCGGGGGCCTGCGCTCCAGGCGGGGCGGTCCCCCGCGGCGCGCGGCGCCGCATGCGGCCGCGGGCCCGCAGGCCGTGCCGCTCGCCGAGCAACTCGACTCGTTCTGGCGCAGCGGCCCGGCGCTCGCCGAGCTGCGCGTCAGCCCGCGCGCGAGCGAGGTCCCCGACGCGCTGCTGCGCGAGCTCGGGCCGGCACCGGTCGAGCTAGGCGACGGGCGGAACCTGGACGAGCTGCTGGCAACCGCGTACGCGACGCTGGCCGAGCAGGCCGAGCGGGCCGCGCTCGACTGACGCTGCGCGTCGCCGTCGACGCCCGGATCCGGATCAGCGCTTGTGCTTGTGCTTGGGCTTCGGCTTGCGCACGGCCTTGAACAGGACGCGCCTGCGGGCGACGGTCTGGCCGGCCTCGATCACGGTCAGCACGGTGGTGAGCTGGTGGCGGCGTGCGAGCAGCCGCTTGCCGGCGCCGTTGAGCACGACCTTGACCGCGTCGGGGTGACCCGCGGTGACCGTCACGGTCACCGCACCGAGCACGATCACCCGCTTGACCTTCTTCGGCCTGCGGCGCGCGCGGGCGCTGACGGCGATCAGCCTGCCGTTCTCGAACGTCTCGGTGACGGTCAGGGTGAGGTGCGTCACGCACAGCGCACCGGTCGCGCCGGCGCAGCCGAGCGCGACGATCGCCGACAGGCCGAGCTGGCGGACACCGCCGAGCTGGAGCGAGCCGGCGCCGGCCGCGCCGCTGGCGCCACCCGAGCCGCTCCCGCCAGATGTCGACCCGCCGGACCCGGAGCCCCCGGACCCACCGGACCCGGAGCCCCCAGCCCCACCGGACCCGCCGCTCGACTGACTCGCAGCGCCGACGACCGCGGTCGCAGCGGAGCTGGCCGGCTGACTCGTCCCGCCCGCGTTGCCGGCGGTCTCAAGCACCCGGATCGTGTGCGCGACGTCGGCGGCGCCGAGCACGTAGGTCTGACCCGTGGCGCCCGCGATCGCGCTGCAGCTGTTCCCGGAGCTGTCGCAATCCTGCCACTGGTAGGCGAACGTGGTGGGGGTGTTGCTCCAGCTGCCGTGCGACTCCGTCAGCGTCTGGCCCTGGGTCGCGCTGCCGGAGATCGTCGGTGGCGCAGTGTCGACGGGCGCCGGCGGGACCACCGGCATGGTCGGCGCGGAGGCGGCGGGCGTCCCCGACCCGAGGAAGTTGCGGGCGGTCTCGAGCACCTCGATGCGGTAGCCCGCGTCGGCGGCCGTGAGCGTGTAGGACTGCGAGGTCGCGCCGAGGATCGGCGTGCAGCTGCTGCCGGTGGCGCTGCAGTCCTCCCACTGGTAGGAGTAACCCGAGGGGAACCACGTCCACTTACCGTTTGACTCGGTCAGCGTCTGCCCGACCGTGGCCGTGCCCGAGATCGCCGGCGGGGTGGCGCTGGTCGTGATCGTCGCCGGCGCCTGGGCGATCGTGATCATGTCGGGGCCGGCGCTCGAGCCGTCGGGATCGTCGATCGCGGTCGGGTCGAGCGCCGGCGAGGAGCCGAGGTGCACGACGTAGATCTGGCCTGCGCCGAAGCCCGCGACGAGCGCGGTGCTGCCGTCGGGCGTGACCGCGATGCCGGATGGCTGGGCGTCGGGCAGGATCAGCGAGCTCGTCTCGGTGACCGGCGAGCCCTGCACGTTCAGGAACGTGAGGACGCCGCCGTCGATGTCGTTGGTCCAGGTCACGAGCGCCGTCTTGCCGTCGGGAGTAACCGTGATCTGGTGGGTGTTGCCGATCCCCGCGCTGTCGTCCGCGGTCGTCAGCCCGAGCACGCTCGCCGTCGACGTGCCGGTGTCGACGACGTTGACGCCGACGCCGAACTCGCACGTGACGAGTACGTCGGAGCCGGCGACCGCGACGCCGCCAGCGCCGCACACGCTGTCCTGCGGCGGGTCGAGCAGCGCCACCGGCGTCCCGACCTGATCGTTCGAGAGGTCGACCGGCACCAGCTCGCCCTCGCTCGCGACGGTGCCTGCGGACATCCGAACGCTAACGTAGGCGGTCGAGCCGTCAGCGGAGATCGCGACGAACTGCGGCTGGCCGCCCGGCGCCGCCGAGCTGAGCGAGACCGTGCTCGAGCTCGACTGGGCTCCGGTCAGGTCGACGAGCGTGAGCGAGTCGTCGTTGTGGTTGGCGACCACGAGCTCCGAGCCGCTGGGCGTGATCGCAACCCCTTCGGGCAGCGCTCCCGTCGGGGTCGAGCCGTAGATCGACGAGCGCGAGGCCTCGATCGCGTCGAGCGAGTTGGCCGTCGACAGCGCCGTGTAGACGCTCTGGCCGTCGGGGCTCGCGACGATCCCGACCGGATCCGCCGGGAAGCCGAGCTGGATCGGCTGCGCGAGGTCGAACGTCGACGGATCCGGCATCGCGATCGGCAGCACCGCGTCGGAGTGGTAGTTGCCGACGAACGCGATCGGGGTCGGCGACGGCGGCGTGAAGTCGTCGACGATCACCTGACCGGTGCCGCTGCTGGTTCCGTCCGCGCCCAGCACGGTCAGTCCCACCCGGTAGGTGCCGGGTACGGTGAAGGTGTGCGAGATCGTCGGGCTGGTCGTCTCGTACGTGGTCGTGTCGCCGGGGGCGTCGTCGAACTGCCACACGTAGTCGGCGATCCCGTCGCTGGCGGTCGAGGCGCCGGCGTCGTAGTTGACGGTGCCGCCCGGCCCCAACGTGTATGTGAAGCTCGCGCTGACGCTGGTGCCGTTGGGGGTGAAGCTGTCGCGGCACCGGTGGGTCTGGTTGCTCCACATCATGTTGACCAGGTAGTGGGTACCGTTGATCGCCTCGTTGTACGGCGCGTCGCGGCCGTCCGGCTGGGGGTTGTCGACCGTCGCCGGGTCGACCGTGGTCGCGCACTTGTCGGCGATCTCGCCGGTGCTGTCGCTGCCGGTGCTCCAGTCGGCCCAGCCGGTGCCGGGCACCGGGTCCGTGGTCGACTCGTTCTGCTCGTGCGAGATCGCGTAGATCACCCCGTCGGCGGGCGAGTTCGGGTACTGGCACGAGCTGAGCCCCAACAGCTGGCAGCCGGTCACGTACGAATCGCACTTGCTGCCGTCGGGATCCGGCATGATCGCGTAGACGAAGCCGGGGGAGGTCGAGCTGTAGCTGTGGTAGGCGCAGTAGGTCTGGGCCTGGTCTGCGTTGAACGAGCAGTCGGTCCCGGCGGCGTCCTCGCACGACGCGACGCTCGGCGGGGTGAACAGGAAGTACTCGTGGGCGAGGTCGCGCGGCAGGCTGTTCGCCGCCAGGAAGCTGGCGAGCTCGGTCTGCATCTGCGCGTCGGTGAGGCAGATGTCGCCGGCGTTGGCCGGGCAGCCGTTGGCGGGCAGCGGGTCGGTGTCGGTCAGCGTTCCCGCGAAGCTCGAGTTGTACGCCGCCGTGGCGCCCGCGGCGTCGTTGTACTGGCTCGCGACCGCCTCCGAGTTCGACGACTTGCCGCTGTCGGCGGCGAGGTCCGAGAAGTACCTGGCGACGCCGGC
Organism: Solirubrobacterales bacterium; assembly: GCA_027315255.1. Lineage (GTDB taxonomy): Bacteria > Actinomycetota > Thermoleophilia > Solirubrobacterales > Solirubrobacteraceae > Palsa-465. Next base: position 3,574 of record DAHUYL010000118.1, read on the forward strand.
GACGTACCCGGTCTGGAACGGCTGCCCGGAGTAGTTCGACGGGTTCCAGACGATCTCGTAGTTCGCGTTCGAGGCCATCACCGGACCGCCGCCGTAGTCGACGTTGGTGAAGCTCGCGTCCGGAGGCGACACCGCCGCGGGCGTGCGGGCCGGACGGATCGGCATGTAGCTGACCCACTTGCCACTTGGCAGCCGCTGCAGGACGGCCGCCGCCGGCTGCGCCGCCAGGAGCGCTGCGGCAAGGACCCCGAGCGTCGCGACGAGCCGCCGCATGTCGTGAATCCTCGCGCCAGGGGCCTCGCAAATCGCTAGGGTCGCTACCCTAGTTTTTGGACAGAAGGCCACCTTGAACGGCTGGTAGTGGGCGGAACGGGGGCACGGTTGCTCGAGCGCGAGCGTGAGCTGCGCGCGATCGGGGCTGCGCTCGCCGCCGCGCGAGCGCGATCGGGCAGGCTGCTGCTGATCGAGGGGGCGCCGGGGATGGGAAAGTCGAGCCTGCTCGAGGCGGCCGGCGCACGCGCGGCGGCGCTCGGGCTGACGGTGCTGCGCGCGCGCGGCGCCGAGCACGAGCGCGCGCTCGCGTTCGGGGGCGCGCTGCAGCTGTTCGAACGGACGCTGGCGCGCGCCGGCGAGGCCCGGCGCGCGCAGCTGCTGTCGGGGGCGGCCGGCCTTGCGGGCGAGCTGTTCGACCTGGCCGGCGAGCGACCGGCGCTGCCCGAGGAGGGCCGCGCGCTCGCGATCATCCACGGGCTGTACTGGGTGACGGCGAACCTGAGCGAGCCCGACCCTTCGAGCGGGCGGCACACAAGCCGCCCGCTCGCGCTGCTGATCGACGACGCGCATCTGCTCGACGCACCGTCGATCCGGTTCCTGCTCTACCTGGGCGCGCGGCTCGAGGAGCTGCCGGTGAGCGTGCTGGTCGCGCTCCGGCCGGATGATCCCGGCGCACCAGCCGGGCTGAGGGACCTCGGCTCCGAGCCCGCCGCGATCCTGCGCCCGCAGCCGCTGAGCAGCGCGGCAGTCGAAGACCTGCTCGCGGCGGCACTGTCGACCGGCGCCGTCGCCGCGGAGCTGACACACGCGGCACTGACCGTCACCGGTGGCAACCCCTTCCTGCTGCGCGAGCTGATCGCCGAGCTGCGCGCGGACGGAGTCGAGGACGTCGCCCGGCTCGCCACGGTCGCGCCGTCCGCGGTGCTGCTCGCCGTCGTCGGGCGGCTGGGCAGGCTCGAGCCGGCGGCCACCGCGATCGCGAAGGCGCTCGTCGTGCTCGGCGACGGCACGTCGCTCGCCGAGGCGAGCGCGCTCGCCGGGGTCGCGCCGGGCGCCGCCGGGGACGCGCTCGACGGGCTGGCTCGCGAGGGGATCCTCGCTCCGGGCGTGCCGCTTCGCTTCGCCCACCCGTTGATCGGCCAGGTGGTCGCCGCCGATCTCGCGCCGGGCTGGCGCCAGGCGAACGAGCTGCGGGCGGCGAGGATCCTGGCGGCGGCCGGCGCCCCCCAGGAGCGAGTCGCGACGCACCTGCTGTCGGCGAGCGCCGGTGGCGAGGCGTGGGTGGTCGACGTGCTGGAGCGCGCGGCCGCCGGCGCGCGCGCTCGCGGCGCGCCCGAGCTTGCAGCCGGCTACCTCGAGCGCGCCGTCCGCGAGCCGCCGGTCGACGCCGAGCGCGCGAGGCTGCTGTCCGCGCTGGCCGAGGCCGAGTTCGCGGCAGGACTACCCGGCGCCCGCGCTCACCTCGAGCAGGCGCTCGGCCTGATCGCGCAGCCGCAGGCACGGGCCCAGCTGCTCGGCTCGCTCGGGCGCCTGCTGGCGGTCGGCGGGCGCTACCCGGAGGCGATCGCCGTGCTCGAGCGCGGGCTGTCGGAGCTCGCCGATCCGGGCTGCGGGCTCGCGCGCGAACTGCGGCTGCTGATCGCGTGCACGGGCGCGTCCGGCGACGGCTCGGCGATGGCGATGGCAGCCGCGCTCGACGAGCTGCGCACCGGGCCTGCCGGCGAGGCGACGGCGCTCGAATGCGGTGTGCTCGCACTCGCGGCATCCCAGGCGGCGCTGCTCGGGCACCCCGCCACCGAGTTCGCTCCACTCGCGCTGCGCGCGCTCGAGGGCGGCCAGCTGGTCGCCGAGGTCTCCCGCGACGCGGGCCTGCTGCTGACACCGGCCGCGGTCGCGCTGCTGTACGCCGATCTGCTCGAGGTTTCGCTGACGGTGCTCGGCGCCGCGCTCGAGCGCGCGCGGGTCGACGGCTCGGTGCTCGCGACCGCGACGGTCAGCTACCTGCGCGCGTGGCCGCTGTACTTCACGGGCCAGGTCGCCGACGCGATCGCCGACCTGGAGCAGGCACTCGCCGCCCGCCGGCACGGGTGGAGCGTGCACGCCGGCGCGGCCTGCGCACTGCTCGCCCACGCCCGGATCGAGGCGGGCGAGCTCGACGGCGCCGCCGCCGCGCTGGCGGATGCGGACTCGCTTGGCCTCGGGACCGAGCACTGGGCCAGGGCAGCGTTGCTCGTCGCCCGCGGCCGCTTGAGGCTGGCCGCGGGCGATCCGGCCGGTGCGCTCGCCGACCTGCGCGAGTGCGAGCAGCTGCTCGAGCGCCAGGGAGTGTCAGGCCGTTCGATCCCGTGGCGCGAGCACGCGGCGCTCGCAGCGCTGGCGCTCGGCGACCGCCCGCAGGCGCTCACGCTCGCAGCCGAGGAGCAGGAACGGGCGCAGCGGATCGGCGCGGCCCGGCTCGTCGGCGGCGCGCAACGGATTCGCGGGCTGGTCGAGGGCGGCGAGCAGGGGATCCAGACGCTCACCGCCGCGGTCGAGACGCTCGAGCGCTCGCCAGCGAAGCTCGAGCTGGCACGCGCGCTCGTCGACCTCGGCGCGACGGTGCGCCGCAGCGGCCGCCCGGCGGCAAGCCGCG
>DAHUYL010000154.1 GCA_027315255.1 Solirubrobacterales bacterium
CAGACGCCGCTGCACGGCTACCTCACCGACGTCCACCACGCCCGACTCGCCGGCACGCCAATCCCCAACCCGCTCCGCGTCGCCGCGTGATCAACCCCGCGCACGGGGGAACTGAACGGGTACACCCAGAAGACCCCGACCATCCGACGGTGCGGTTCAAGGGGGACGGCTCGTATTGCGAGGCGCAGATGCTGATCGTCGACGGCGAGGTGCTCGACGGATACGAACCGGCGTCGGCGATCGCCGCCTAGATTCCTCCGGACGGGTTATCCATTTGAGGCCGGGAACCAGAGGGCTCGCGCCGGCCACCAGACTCCCAGAGATCCGTCTGGAAACCCCTCAGGCGGCGAGGTCGCAACCACCAATGGTTCTTGTTGGCCCCGGGAGTGCAACGGCGCGGAGCGCCTCAATCTGGCCAAGATGGATAGCCCGCTCCCCCGGAAGCCGCACAAGTTCGACAGCACCGAGCCTTGCGGTTGGGGTGGTGCAGATCCGCTGCGTACCGCGGCACGGCTGCGCACGGTGCGATCGCTGGGCCGATGATGTCGAGGTTGTGCCGGTGGCCGAACACGCCGCCGAGGGCCAGCAGTTGCCCGACATCACGCCGGTGCTCGACATCAACGATTGAGTCACCTCCTACGGGCTGCGAGGCGCCGGCCTCATCCCTCCGGTGCCCGTCAGCTGCCTCCAGCGGCGAAGGCCGCGACGCAGATCGCGAACGGCAGGGCGATCCAAACCTGGGCTCGACCGGCGGCGCGCAGCTCGCGTCGGAGCTCGAGTCCCGCCAGCTCGGCATCCAGCGCTCCCGGACGCGAGAGGCGTTGGGCCTCGAGCGCCAGTTGGATGTAGTTCGCGCCGATCCCGACCAGCCAAGCGCCCAACACGGTCCAGCCGCCGGCGTCGTGAATCAGGGTCACGATTCCCAGCGCGGTTGCGCCGCAGGCACCGGCCAGGAACTCGAAACGGATGATCCGCCTGCGACGCGAGCTTCCCCGGGTGCCGTACATGTCGAGGGCTGCCAGCCGTCGGGGATCGGGTAGGCGCATCTCGCTCGTGGATGCTATGCGGGAGTCGCCGTCGCCGCGATCGTGGTGCGGCCGGGATCGCCGGCGGTCTTGGTGTTTGACGTGTACGTCGTCTCGACGATGCGGAAGGCCGTGACCCGTGCCGAATGGCTCGCATCACCTCGACCAGCGGTGGCGTCGGTCACTGCTCGACGAGCTGTGCGATGTGCGGCGCGAGACGGCATCGCCCGGCGAGCGCGCCGCCGCCTCGGGCCGGCGGATGCCGCCCGCACGGTCGTGCTCGTCGCCCATCACGACGGCGCGCATTCCGGCCAAGCCACGACTTCCTCTCTTCGGCGCCGACCGGAATTCCGATCCCGGATGCCAAGGCGACCAAACCACCAAACCGAGCGGTAACGTTTCGGGGCAGTGCGCCATAGCGTAGGCAGGGCTCGGGCCGCGCCCGTCGTGTTTGCCGTGTTGGTCGCGGCTGCGATCGGGGCGAGCGCTGTCGCGTTGCTCGGCCAATCGGTCCGTCCGCGCCCTGGCCATTCGGTGCCGGCCGTGCTCGCAGGCGGCCTGCCACCGGTGCCGCAACTCGGTACCGGCGAGCGGCAAGCCGTCAACTACTTCAGCCGTGCGCAGGCGAGCTTCGTCAAGCAGCACCGAGCATGCCTTCCGCGTCGCCCACGGATCCTCGAGCAACGCGCGCTGGCACCTGATCGCGGGTCGCCGGGTCAGGCGCTGCTCTCGACCTTTGGGGTGCTCAGACTCCCAACCAGCAAGGGAGTGCGAACAGCCGCGAGCACGGCCGCGCAGTGGGCCAGACCGTTCGTGCGCTACGCGCGGATCGCGCAGCGCCGGTTCGGCTACACGTTCGTGGTGGTGCCGGTCACGAACCTCGTGCAGATGCCGTCGGCGCGCTGTTTTCGGCTGGAGCTCGCTGCTCTCTCGGCTGTGCTCGGGCGTGCGCCCACCCCGATCCGCGCCAGGGTCTTGCAGATCGGCAACGAGGAGCTGCGCGACCAGCAATACATCCGTGCGCATCCAGACGGCCTCTGCGTGGTGGGTGGCGGCGGCGCAACCTGCGAGTCGTTCCTCCTCTCCCGGGCACGAGGAGAGCTGATGGGAGGCTCATCCGCAGGCAGCCCAATGCTGTACGTCTACCTGGTTCCGAACGGCGTCGCCAAGGTCACCGTTCGTTACTCACCCGATCGCCCCGCCGCCCGGCAACGCACGCGACAGAGCCCGGTCACCGTCCGGGTGACCAACAACCTCGCCGTTTGGATGGTCGAGCCCGGGCAGGCCGGATCGCAGCCCGCATCGATCGCCTGGCGCGCGGCCAGCGGGCGTGTCATCCGGACGGTGGCACTCGACCTCTGACCCAGCCTCCATCCGGCGAGAGCTCGGCTCGTGCCGCGGTCGCTGAGACGACGACCGGGACCTTCCCGCCGCCGGCGACGTGCAGGGTCGCGCCTTGCGCAGCGAGAGCTTGCTGGTACACGCCTGCGGTCTGCCGGTCGGGGCCGAGCGCGGTTGGGCACGACCAGGCCCGGAGCCGGCCGCGTACGCCGGCCGCGCGGCGGATCCGCACGACTGTGCCAGTGGCGAGCACCGCTGCGCCCACGGTCCGCGAGGTCACGGGACCGATGAAGTTCGCGGACCAGGCGACGCTCGAGCCGCCGGAGCCGGTCGCGGTCTCACGCTCGCCGATCAGCCCGCCGACGTCATGAGCCCGGCCTCGGGTGGCCTCGGCTGGCGTCACTCGGCACGCGGTCCTCGGCAGCCGTGAGCACGAGTTCGCTGATCAGCTCACGTCGAGACTGCGCCGTCGTGTGACCACGCTCTCCGCGCGGCCGATGGCACAGGTCCGCCGGACGCTGAGTGACGCGAGGGGCTGCTGATCGCCGCGTCCGGCGTCACGTTGATCTGCGGCCTTCCACGTAAGCAGGGCGTTCACGCAAGCGCGCTCCGGAGCTTCGGCGCTGGTAGGGTTGGTTCGTGAACCGTGCGCGTCCTCGCACCGGTCTGGCGGCGGCGACGGCCGGCGTCCTCTTGATCGCACTCGCGTTCTCGTCGGCTGCGGCCGCCACGTCCAGATTCGGGCTCGTGGCTCGGAGCTCGAAGGCCGCAGGATTCGTCGTCTCCGTCCCGAGCTCGTGGAAGTACCGGAACGCGTCTTATCCGTCCGATCACACGACCGAGCTCTGGACCGACCCGCAGAACGCCAAGCGCAAGCTCGAGGTGCAGGTGAGCGGCTGCGTCGGCTGCGTCGAGCGCACGAGCTGCGTCCTGCGGAACGTCGGGTGCGGCCCCTATCCGGCGCAGGTGCTTCCAGCCGCGACGATCCAGAAGCGGATGATCGGCCGCTGGAGCGTCAGGTTCATCGCGCGGGACTCGAACAGCCCGTACCTGATCTACGGACTCGTGACGATCCGCCACAAGGGCAGCTCGATCGAGGACTGGGCGTACGCCGAGGTGTGGGTGCCCGCGACCGACGCGCCGGTGGCAGGCGCGATCCTCTCGAGCTTCCGCTTCACCTCCTGACCGTCGGCCTCGCCACGCCCTCGGCCCTCACCTCTGGGTGCGAGCGAGCGTCAGCGGTGTCCGGCGGCGACTGCGTTGTTGGCGAGCCCGATCATGACCGCCTTCGCGTTCTTCGCGGACATGTTCGAGATCTGGAACGAGTACACGGCACCGCCGTCGACGAACTCGAACGTCACGGGCGCACACGAGGCGCCGCAGGTGCTCGGGTGAAACCAGCCTCGGTCGCCCTTTGCGAGCGTCGCATTCGCCGGCCCCGGGAGCCTCGTTCCCTGCTTGCCGGAGAAGCTCGCGACGAAGCACGCCGTCGCCTCGTGACAGTTCGGCGCGGCCGACAGATCCAGCACGTAGCCCTTCGGGCCGAGCGATTCGACGCTCGGATACAGCTTCAGGCTGTCGATCAGCGAGACCTTCGAAGGCAGCAGCACCGCCACCTTCGTCTGCTGCTTGACGTGGACGAGCAGCTGCTTGAAGGCCGCCGGCACGCTCACCTGCACCGCAGCGGCGGCGACCGCGGCGCCGAACGCAACGAGTGCAACCACCAAGGCTCCGACCCCACGCCGCATACGCGGAGTCTAGTGGGAGCCGCTACGGCCGGGCGACGACGACCGCGATCTTGCCGCGGCCGGCGACGTGCAGCATCGCGACCCTGCGCAGCCAGACCGGCCTCGTGCACGCCTGTGGCTTTCCGGTCGGGCCGAGCGCGGTCGGGCACGCCCAGGCCCGGAGCCGGCCGCGCACGCCGGCCGCGCGGCGGATCCGCACGATCGTGCCGGCGCCGACACCGGGGCGCTGCTTCCCGGGGCCGTGGGACTTGGCGCCGCTGCGCTGCTGGGCTCGCAGCCGGATCAGTGCCGTCCGAACGCTGCGGGCAGTGCGAACCGCGGCGGACCGTGTGACGGTCGCGCTCGCGAGCGTCTGCCCGGTGGCGTTGCGCACGGCGACCGTCCCGGTGGCGAGCACCGCAGCGCCGGTGGTCTGCGAGGTGACCGGACCGATGAAGTTCGCCGACCAGGCGACGTTCGAGCCGCCGGAGCCGGTCGCAATCTCACGCTCGCGGATCAGCCCGCCGACGTCGCTCGCCTGGATCGTGTAACCCGTCCCGGGCTGCCCCACGGGCGCGCACGCCGCCTTGCAGTCCATGAACTGGTCGGCGACGCTGGTCACGTCCCCGAGCCAGTGCCCGCCCGAGAGCGTGAGCTGATCTCCGACGGTCCCGGGGTCCGTTTCCAGCACCGGCGCTGCCTCCAGCTGTGGCGGAAGCCCCTTGATCGCCTGCGTCGCAGGTGCCGCCATCGTCGCGGAGCCGGCCGGATTCGTGGCCGTCAACGAGACCGCGATCGTGGCTCCGACGTCGGCCGAGGTCAGCTGGTAGATGGCGCCAATCGCGCCGGTGATCGGCGTACAGAAGGTCCCTTGTGCGTCGCAGCGCTCCCATTGCTGGGCGAACGTCGCGTCGGGCGTCGGGTTCGTCCAGGCCTCGCCGGCGAATGACAGCCAGTGACCCTGTTGCGGGACGCCGGCGATCGTTGGCGCGGTGCCGGCCCTGACCGCGTCCGGGTCGACCGGCTGCGTGGTCGCCGAGGCCGCGGCGACAGGTCCCGAGAAGTTGGCGGCGGTGACGACCACGCGCAACGTGGACCCGGCGTCGGCGAGCCCGAGCGCGTACGACGCCGACGTCGCGCCCGGGAGCGTCTGACAGTTCCCGCCCGTGCTGGCGCATCGCTGCCACTGGTAGGCGTACGTGAACGGCGTGTTCGACCATTCCCCGCGGGATGCGGTCAGCGTGCTCAGGCGCACGGCCGCGCCGGTGATCTGAGGGGCGGCGGTCGAAACGGGCAGCGGCTCGTCCTGCACGTTCACGAGCGCCGAGGAGACGGTCTGGGTCTCGCCCGGCGACTGCGCGGTCACGGTCACCTTCACCGCCTGCCCGGAGTCCGCGCCGGACAGCTGGTAGCTCGGGCCGGAGCCGACGTTCTGGCAGGCGCTGGCGTCGGTGTGGCAGCGGTACCAGATCACGCTCTGCGCGGTGAGTGGCATGTTCCACGTCCCTGGGGTGTAGCCGAGCGTGTTCGGGATCGTCGCCGTGCCGGTCACGGTCGGAGGTGCGGTGCTGAGCAGCGGCTGGCCGGTGACGACCGCGGTCAGGGGCGAGTTGGCGGTCGCGGAGCCGCCGGCGTTGCTGACGCTGACGGTGACTCCGATCTGCTCGCCGACGTCGACTGCTGACAGGGTGAGACTGGGTCCGGTCCCGTCCGCCGCGCAGCTGCGGATGTCGATCGCGTCGACGCCCTGCGGGCAGCGCCACCACTGGTAGGCGATCGTCGGCGTCGTGTCCTGCCAGGCGCCGGCGGCGTCCGGCTCGGAGGTGTCCCAGGTGCCGGGGTCGGCGGTCAGGGTGTCGCCGTACTGAGCGGTGCCGGACGGGGCGCCAGGCTGGGTCAGGCCGAACGGAGCGCGGCCGACGTATGCGCTCGGCGCGGTCGCGACCGGCACGGTGCCGTCGACGTTCGCGCCGGTGACGGTCGCCCGCACCTGCTGGTCGACGTCCGGCGCGCCGAGCGTGTACGACGTCCCCGTCGCACCGGGTATGTCGGTGCAGGAACCGCTCGAGCAGTCCTGCCACTGGTAGGAGAGGGTCACGTCGGCCGGCGTCCACGTTCCCGGGTTCAGGGTGAGGACCGAGCCCTGCTCGGCGGCGCCGGACACGGTGGGCGCGGTGCTCGGCACCGGAGGGAGCGCGACCACGACGGCGGTCGGTGGCGTCGGCGCGACGACGGTGCCGTCGGGATTGCCGCCGCTGACCGTTGCGCGGAGCGTGTGGCCTTCGTCGGCGACCTGAACGGTGTAGCCGACGGCGGTTGCGCCGCTGATGCTCGTGCAGTTCTGCCCGCTCGTATCGCACCGCTGCCACTGGATCGCGACGACCGTGTCGCTCGGCGTCCAGGTTCCGGGCGAGAGCTGCAGCTGGCCGCCGCGGGCGGCGGTCCCGGCGATCGCCGGCGCGCTCGTGTCGAACGGCAGGTTGGCCAGGATCGGACCGACCGCGGCGCTCGTCACCGTCTGCTGCCCATAGGCGTTCGCGCCCGTGACCACGATGCGCAGCGTCGCTCCCTCGTCGGCCGCGATCGGGGTGTAGCCGGTACCGGTGGCACCGGCGATGTTCTGACAGTTCGAGCCGGCGGCGCTGCAGCGTTGCCATTGCACGTTGACGGCGCTGGCCGCAGGCGACCAGTTGCCCGTGGCTGCGCCGAGTGCGACGTAGCGCTGGTAACTGCTGCCGGTGACCGCCGGAGTGGCGGTCTGAACCGGCTTGCCCGACGCGACCGGACCCACCTGCTGTTCGGCGACGGTCTGCTGCCCGTACGGGTTGATCCCGGTGAGGAGCACGCGGATCGTCGCATTCAGGTCGGCAACCCCGGGGGTGTAGGTCCGCGCGGTGGCGCCGCCCAGGTTGGTCCAGCCGGCGCCGGTGTTCGACTGCCACTTGTAGGCGTACGAGGTCGGCTGAGGCACTCCCCAGGTACCGGCTGATGCGCTCAGCACGAATCCCTGCTCGGCGGTGCCGGAGATCGTGCCCACGCTCAGGTTGACCGGCGCGCCCGAGATCACTGGACCGACGCTCGCGGAGGCGGCCGGATTCCAGCCATATGCGTTCTCACCGAGCACGATCACGCGGATCTGCGCGCCGAGGTCTGCGACCCCCGGCGTGTAGGTGCTGCCGGTGGCGCCGCCGATGTCAGCCCAGCCCGCCCCGGTGTTCGACTGCCACTGGTAGCCGAAGCTGGTCGCCGCCGGCGACCAGCCACCCGTGCCGGCGACGCTGAGCGGCACGCCCTGCTCGACGGTGCCGGTGGCGATCGACGGCGCCGAGGTCGAGTTCGGTTCGCCGGTCGCGATCGGCCCGACCTTCGCGGAGGTGACCTGCAGGCTGCCGTAGCTGTTCTGCCCGGTCACGACAACGCGAATGTCGGCGTTCAGGTCCTGAGTGCCGGGCGTGTACGTGGATGTAGTGGCCCCGGCGACGTCGTAGAAGCCGATCCCGCGGTTCGCCTGCCACTGGTAGCTGATCGCGGTGCCCGCCGACCAGCTTCCCGGGCTCGCCGTCAGCGGGAACCCCTGCTCCAGGGTGCCGGTGACCTGCGGCGGAGCAGTGTTGACCGGCCAGCCGGACGCGACCGGTCCGACCGCCTGCGCGGCGGCGGTCTGGGTCACGGCTCCGTTGATCGCCGTCACGATCGCGCTCAGATCGTCGCCCACGTCGGCGCCTCCCGGCGTGTAGTTCGACGCGGTTGCGCCCGTGATGTCGGTGCACCCGCCACCCGAGCTGTCGCAGCGCTGCCACTGGTAGCCGTACGACGTCGGAGCCGGGCTCCAGGAGCCGTTCGAGACGGTCAGCGTCTGGCCCTCTTGCGCCGGGCCCGTGATCTGCGGTGGCGCGGTGTTCGTCAGCACGATCGCGGTCGTGAACGTGTAGTCGTAGCCGTAGGTGGTGCCCGAGATGTTCTGCGCGACCAGGCGGAGGTGGTAGGTCGTGTCGGGGGTCAGGCCGGTCAGGGTTCCTGTCGCTGCTGCCAGGCCGGAGCCGCCCGGAGCCGTCAGCACCGGCGCGTCGGAGCCGTAGCTGGTGCTCGTGCCGTACTCCCACCAGTAGCTCGTCTGGAGGCCGTTCGGCCAGACCCCTCCCTCGAGGCTTGCGCCGGTGCTGGAGCTCGACTGCAGGTAGCTCGCCGGGCTACCCGCGGGCGCCGCGATTCCCGGGGCTCCACTCGCCACCTCACCGGAGATCGATCCCTCGCCGCCGGGGCCGTTGTAGCCGGGGCCGGCGTTGCAGATGTACAGGATGTTCGGTGCGCAGGTGCCGTTCTCGCCGGAGGTGATCGGGTTCAGCAGCGGGCTGTCGGTGTAGGCCCACTGGGGGGTCCCGTGACTGACGCCGGTGAGCGCTTCGTAGGCGGCGATCAGCGGCGTCGCGAGGCTCGTGCCACCCATCAGCAGCCAACCGCCGGCGGCCGAGTCGTAGACGATCAGCCCGGTGTTCGGATCGGCATCGGCTGACAGGTCCGCATAGGACCGGCCGGCGCAGCCCGTGTCGGTCTGCCAGGACGGCTTGGTGACGCTGAGGGCACAGCCGGACCCGCCGCCCCAGCCGGAGCTGTTGAGCGACCACGCCGTCTCCGTGAAGCCGCGCAGACCGCTGCCTCCGGCCGCGAGCGAGGTGCCGCCGGCGGCGGTGACCGTCGGGTACGCAGCCGGGTAGGCATCGACGCCGGCCCCGAGGTAGCCGTGGTCGCCGGTCGCCGCGATCACGGACACGCCCGGCCAGCTGTAGGTTCCGGCGGGGGCGCTCGCGTCGCCGCCTGCCCAGCTGTTGGACATCTGCTGGGCGCCGCTGGCGGCAGCGGTGGCCATCGCCGCCGTCAGGTCGGCCCACGAGTTCGAGTTGGCCTCGATCAGCTCGATGTGGCAATTCGGGCACAGCGCGCTGACGGCGTCGAGGTCGAGCGACTCCTCCTCGCCCCAGCCGGCGTCCGCCGAAGGCAGCGGCGAGGCCTGCCCCGACTCGTTCAGCTTTCGGAAGCATCCGTTCGTGGTCGTGCATCCGGGGAGGCCGTATGTCGAGCGGTAGGTCGCCAGATCCTGCTCGGCGCCCGGATCGTCGTAGGCGTCGACGATCGCGACCGTGTCGAACGTTCCGGCGGTTGCGGCGAGGCCCGACAGGTCGTACGCCTGCTGCAGCCAGGCGGGGCTTCCGATTCCCGGCGCCGGCTGACCAGCGGGCTCGGACCCTCCGGAAGCAACCGACGGGGTGCCGGACAGCAGCGCGCCGGGTGAGCGCTCCTGCGGGCGTGCGACGACGACGTTCGGGCGAACCGGCTGGCCGGTCGCGAGCAGCTTCAGGACCTGAGACGCGCAACTGGCGTAACCGGGGCCGGCCGGCGGGCAGGCATCCTGCGCGAACACCTCCGAGCTCGAGACGCCGGCAGCCTGCTCTAGCGTCGCGCTGATCGCCTGCGCCTGCGCCGGCGGGATCGCGGCGGCCCGCGCGTGCGCCGCGAGCGCGGGTGCGGCCCCGCCGAGCAGCAGCACCGCGGCGCTCGCAAGCGCTCGGCGCGGCTTCGGGAGTTCACGAGCGAGCGGCAGTCGGCGGCAGGTGAGCATGGCGCACCTACTCGTGTCGGGAGCGCCACGCCCGTCTATTAAGGCACTCTCAACATTCTGGCCGAATGACGACCAGAATTACGGTGCATCGTACCTGGCGGGGTGCAACCGACGGTGCCGGGCGGGTGATCCGGGCGCCGGCGCCTGGGTCGCCGCCTACTGTGGCTGCGCCGGACCGGTGCTCCCGGTCGGCTGGCTCGTCGTCCCGGTCGGCTGGCTCGTCGTCCCGGTCGGCTGAGTCGTCGTCCCGGTCGGCTGAGTCGTCGTCCCGGTCGGCTGAGTCGTCGTGCCGGTGCCGGGGGTGGTGGTCGTGCCAGGGGTGGTGGTGCCGGGTGTGGTCGTCGTTCCGGGCGTGGTCGTCGTGGCAGCGGGGGCAGGCGGAGCCGGCGTCACCGACGTCGCCGTGAGCACGCCGTTGGCGGCCCTGACATACGCGACCGTGACCGCATCGCGGGCGGCGATCCCGACGAGCAGCTCGGCGTCGCCGCCCGTCCCCAGCTCGAGCCGATGGCCGGCGGCGCTCCGCAGGGTGAACGAGGACAGGTTGCGCGCGACTGCCGTCACCGTGCCCGTCGCGGTCTCGGCGAGCGGCGTGGCGCTGACCGCGATCCGGTGGACCGTCAGCCCCGGACCGCTGCGCGTGTACAGCAGCTTGACCGTGTCGCCGACCTGAAGGTTGCCCGTGATGCTCGCGATGTCGCTCGGATCGAACTGGGCGACGTGACGTGCGGACGTCTCGACGACGAGCGGGGCGCCGTTCAACCCCAGTGAGGTGACGATCCCCGACAGGGTCTGGGCGCCGACCCAGTTCAGCCCGCTGACGCTCATGCTGCCGGCGCTCCCGCGGAAGTCGACGAGAACGCGGTCACCGAGCTGGAAGCCGCTGATCAGCAGCGGGTCGGAGAGGGTCTGAAAGGTGTAGTCGTGGCCGTAGGTGGTCGAGTCGTGCAGGACCGAGGGCAGCAGGTGGTACTGCTTGAACTGGCGGGTGGACGCGTCCGACGCCTGGTCGTCGAGCCAGCCGGCGCCCCCGTTCGAGTCGCCGCCGCCACCGCCGTCGGAGGTGCCGAAGAAGCGTCCGTCGATGTTCATGAAGATGTGCACGCCGGGATCGTCGTACAGGGTGACCTCGTCGGGCGGCGCGCCCGGGCCGGGAGCGATCACCCGCTCGAGCATCAGCTGGGCGATCACGCCGGCGTCGTTCGGGACCCCGCTCCCCGGCCGCCACAGCCCGGCGCCGGCGAGCACCGCCGCCACCGCGCCCGAACAGTCGTAGCCGCGCGTGTGGCCGTTTGCGCCCGGACCGCCGATGTCGCCGATGCTCGCGACTCCGGCCTCGGCGTGACCGCCGCCCCACACGTACGGGTAGTCCTGGCCGGTGACGGCGTTGGCAGCGTCGATCAGCGCGTTGACCACGCCGGTCCGGCGCCCGTTCGTCTGGATCGTGAAGTTGTCGCTCTCGATGTCGGCGATCGTGCCCGACAGCGTGCCGGCGACCGTCGAGTCAGGCTGGGTCCGCGGCGCACCGCCGGCGGCGATCCCCGGAAGCGCAAGCGCGCACGCGAGCGCGCACAGGACCGGCAGGTTACGTCTGAGGCTCAGGGTTCGCACGGGCGGGATCGTCGTCGCTCCCTTGTCATCGGCGAGCCATAGCCTGAACCAAAGGTCAGGTCGCTGACGCTGGCCGGAGCCTGGCGCCACCGACTGCAACCGGGCTTGCAGCCCGCACGCTCGGACAGCTTCGGCGCTGCTACCGGTGAGCAGAGACGGACGGGCGCGCGCGGGTCGTGTAGACGCCGGTCGGGACGTCGTGGTAACCCTTGGCGCCGACCGCGCGAGCGAGCTCGCTGCGTGGATCCTCGCCGGCCGCAACCGCCTCGAGCGCGCGGCGGAAGTCGTAGGCCGGCTCCCAGCCGAGGTCACGACGGGCGCTGTCGTTCACGTACACGCGGTCGATTCCGGCGAGCATCCGCCAGCCTCGCTCCGCGTAGATCCGCTCGCAGGCCGGGAACAGCCTGCGCACCACAGCCGGGGCATCGGCGCGCAGTGCCGCCAGGTCATCCGGCGAGAACGGGGTGGTCGCGCTGACGATGTAGCGTCCGAACCCGAGCTCGGGCGCGCGCTCCAGCGCGCACAGGTGCGCGCCGACCACGTCCTCGAGGTCGGCGCGCCGGTACAGGAGCTCGTTGACCTTGAGGTTGAGGTCCTCGTACTGCGCGCGGACCTCGTCGACGTCGTCGGGCTCCGGGAAGAACCTGGACGTCCGCAGGATCAGGCACGGCAGGCGATGCTGGCTCCAGATCAGCTCGCACAGATCCTCGGCGGCGCGCTTCGTCGCGCCGTAGATGTTGCGCGGCACGGGCGCGACGTCCTCGGTGATCCACGCTGCCGGTAGCGCCGCCGGTGGGGTCAGCGCCCGCCCGAAAACGCTCGTCGTGCTCGTGAACACGAAACGCCCGACCCCCGCGGCAACAGCCTCCTCGAGCAGGTGCAACGTGCCGGCGACGTTCGTCTCAACGAACTCGGCGCGGCTGTGCGAGCCGGTGTGCGGCTTGTGCAGCGTGGCGGTGTGGACGATCGCGTCGACCCCGGCGACGGCGCCCGCGACCAGCGAGCGATCGCTGATCGATCCCACCACGCCAGTGAACGGCGAGGGCAGGAGGTCGAGCCCGACGGCATCGTGGCCGGCGGCGCCGAGCACCCGTATCAGCGCCTCGCCGAGATGGCCGGCGCTGCCCGTGACGAGGATCCTCATGCGGTCGTCGCCGGCACGCGCGCGTGCAGGTCGGCCTTCAGCGCGTCCTCGCAGAAGGCGGCGTCGATCGCGGTGCGAGTGATCGTCAGCAGGTCGTCGTCGCTGAACCCGAACTGGACCGCGCAGACGGCGTACTCGCCGCCGATCGTCGCGCCGAAGTACGGCGGGTCGTCGGAGCCGAGCGTCAGCCTGACGCCCGCGTCGCGCAGCCGCGGCAGCGGATGAGCTTCGAACCCGTCGAACACGCCGAGGACGACGTTGCTCGTCGGACAGGTGTTGAGGACGAACCCGCGATCGGCCAGCTCCGCGACGAGCCACGGATCCTCGATCGCGCGCACCCCGTGATCGATCCGCGTGACCGGCAGCCGCGTCGCCGCGCGCACACTCTCGGGTCCCGACCACTCCCCCGCGTGAACCGTGCAGCCGAGCCCGGACGCCGCCGCGATCTCGTACGCCTCGGCGAACCCGTCGACCGGGTGTCCCGCCTCGTCGCCCGCCATCGAGAAGCCGACCACGTACGGATGCGGCAACGAGGCGGCGTAGCGCGCCACCCTGAGCGCCTGCTCGAGGCCGAAGTTCCTCACGGCCGAGATCAGGATCCGTCCCTCGATCCCGTGCTCCCTGCTGGCGTCACGGATTCCCTGAGCGACCCCCTCGAGGTGCTCCTCGTCACTCAGGCCGACCAGCGCGGCGTGATCTGGCGACGCGGTCAGCTCGACGTAGACCGCGCCCTCGCCGGCGCACGCGCGCAGATACTCGTAGGTGATGTCCCGGTAATCCTCGCCGGTGCGGATCACGCTGGCGGCGAGGTCGTAGGTCCGCAGGAAGTCCAGGAAGTCGCCGTAGTGGAAGCGGCCGTGTTCGTTGAGCAGCCGCTCGGGCAGCCGCAGCCGGTTGCGGGCCGCGAGTCGCTGGATCAGCTCCGGCGGCGCCGTCCCCTCGAGATGCACGTGCAGCTCGACCTTCGGAACATTGGGAAGCATGGGCATCTCGGAGGTCTAGCGGAGTGCCTCGAGGACCGGAGCGGTGACACCCACGGCTCCGTCCGCGAGCGCGTATGCCGCCCTGAGCGCGACGGCCGCGCGGTCGGCGCCGGCCGTGTCGCGGGCGTGCACGACCGCCAGCGGCCGACCCCCCGGTTCGACCCGCTCGCCGATGCCCGCGACCTCGGTCAGCCCGACGGCGTGATCGATCGCGTCGGTCTCCCGCGCCCGCCCCCCACCGAGGCCGACGATCGCGATCCCGACCGCGCGCACGTCGATCGCCTGAACGACGCCCGGCTCCGCCGGCTCGACCGCGCGCACGACGGGCGCCGCCGGCAGGTGCCGGTCCGGGGCCTCGAGCAGGTCGCGGGGCCCACCCAGCTCGGCGACCATCGCCGCGAACCGCTCGCCGGCTGCGCCGCCGTCGAGCGAGCGCTCGGCCGCGACGCGCCCCTCTGCGATCGACGCGAACACGCCGCCGAGCACGAGCAGCTCGGCGCACAGCGCGAGCGTCACCTCGCGCAGGCGCTCGTCGCCACGGGCGCCCGTCAGCATGTCCACCGCCTCGCGCACCTCGACCGCGTTGCCGGCGGTCCAACCGAGGACCTGATCCATGCCGGTCAGCAGCGCGACGGTCGGCAGGCCGTTACCGCGCGCCACCTCGACGATCGCCCGCGCCAGCTCGCGCGCCGCCGCCGGATCGGGCAGGAACGCGCCCGAGCCCACCTTGACGTCCATCACGAGTGCGTCCAGCCCGGCCGCCAGCTTCTTCGACAGGATCGACGCCACGATCAGCGGGACCGACTCGACCGTCCCGGTCGCATCGCGGATCGCGTACAGCCGCCGGTCGGCCGGCGCCAGCCGCGCCGTCTGCCCGACGATCGCGCATCCGACCCTGGCGACGGCCGCTCGCAGCCGTGCCGGCTCGGGCGCGACCTGGTAGCCGGGGATCGACTCGAGCTTGTCGAGCGTGCCGCCGGTGTGGCCGAGGCCACGGCCGGAGATCATCGGCACGGCGCCGCCGCACGCCGCCACGATCGGCGCCAGCAACAGGCTGACCTTGTCGCCGACCCCGCCGGTCGAGTGCTTGTCGAGCACCGGTCCGGCCAGGCCCGCATCGCTCCAATCGAGCACCTCGCCCGAGCGTGTCATCGCGCCCGTCAGCGCGATCCGCTCGGCCGCGGTCATGCCACGCCACACGATCGCCATCGCCAGGGCGCCGACCTGCGCATCGGACACCGTCCCGGACGCGATCCCTTCCACCAGCCCCGAGATCTCCTCCGTCGACAGCTCGCCGCCGTCGCGCTTGCGCCGGATC